>JBGSTC010000026.1:0-69833 GCA_041736705.1 Erysipelotrichaceae bacterium | reverse complement strand
CTATCAGAAAGAAGGAGTCCTATCCTACTACTTCCGATGAGAATATCGCAAATCACCGTTCAAACATGAAAAAGATCGCCAACTTCGACGATCTTACCCCTGCTTTTATTTTGTGTCCTTTACAAAGGGTACAGTTTAATTAGTAGGGACTTTCGATTCGAAGGGCGTGGAGTATGCCTATGTGAAGAAAATCCTGGAAGATCTTGGATTAAAAACCTTCACCATCCACATGGGTGTCTTCCCTCCGATGTTCACCCCGGATGTATCCAATGAAGATGTCGCAAACGCGATCGGCGTGGATATCCGCGAAGTCGCTGCGAAGAAGGATCGCGCCTGGGCAACCGAAGTCTTATCAAAAGGAATGGAAAAACTGATTCCGCAACTCTATCATGAAGGAAAATTCGACGGCATCCTGGCCTTCGGAGGGACCGGTGGCACATCGATCGCCACCCCGGCGATGAGAGCTCTACCGATCGGTGTTCCGAAAGTCATGGTTTCGACCGTCGCTTCCGGCAATACCTCACAATATGTCGGGACAAGCGACATCGTCATGATGCCTTCAGTCGTCGACGTTTCGGGTTTGAACTCGATTTCCACGAAAATCTTCAGTAATGCAGCCTTTGCGATCGCCGGAATGGTGACGTACGAGAATAAAGCGGTCGTCGAGAAGAAACCGTTGGTCGCTGCGACGATGTTCGGGGTCACGACCCCTTGCATCAACTTCGCCCGCGAATATTTGGAAGCCCGCGGGTATGAAGTCCTCGTATTCCATGCCACCGGAACCGGCGGAAGATCGATGGAAGACCTGGTAAAAGCCGGTTTCATCGAAGGTGTCTTGGATATCACGACCACCGAATGGGCGGATGAAGTCGTCGGAGGCGTATTGTCCGCCGGTCCGCAACGCTTAGCGGCAGCCGGTAATCTGGGCATCCCCCAAGTCGTTTCCGTCGGGGCGGTCGACATGTGTAATTTCGGACCGGTCGACACCGTACCGGCTAAATTCTACAATCGTAAAATCTACAAACATAATCCGACCGTCACGCTGATGCGTACCACGGTAGAAGAAAACATCGAAATCGCCAACAATATCGCCGAAAAACTCAACGGAGCGAAAGACTACACCGTTTTGATGCTTCCGTTACTGGGTGTTTCGATGATCGACGCGGTCGGTCAGGCATTCTACGGACCGGAAGAAGACACCGCATTGTTCGACACGCTGCGCAACAAGATCGATCGTAAAGTCGTTCGCCTGGAAGAATATGCGATGCATGTCAACGACAAGGAATTCGCCGAAAAAGCAGCCCAGAATCTCATCGAAATGATGGATCGTAAAAGAGCCAACCGCTAACAACACTTAGGTTGACAAGGAGAAACAGATGAACACGAAATCAAGACAAGAAATCATGGCAGGATATCGCAAACAGCTTTCCGAAGGTAAAATCCTGCTCGGAGTCGGCGCAGGGACCGGAATTACGGCCAAAAGCAGTGAAAAAGGCGGGGCGGACATGCTGATCATCTACAATTCCGGCCGTTACAGAATGGCGGGAAGAGGGTCGTTGGCAGGGTTGATGGCCTATGGCGATGCGAATAAAATCGTCGTCGAGATGGCATCCGAAGTTTTACCGGTCGTCGAACACACGCCTGTCTTGGCAGGGGTTTGCGGAACGGATCCGTTTCGGGTCATGCCTGTTTTCTTGAAACAACTCAAGGAAATGGGATTCAACGGCGTCCAGAACTTCCCGACGGTCGGATTGATCGACGGCGTGTTCCGTCAAAACTTGGAAGAAACCGGCATGGGTTACGGGTTGGAAGTCGAAATGATCCGCAAAGCGCACGAATTGGATCTTTTGACAACGCCTTATGTGTTTGATCCCGAACAAGCCAAAGCGATGGCGGAAGCCGGAGCGGATATCCTGGTCGCCCACATGGGATTGACGACCAAAGGGGACATCGGCGCCAGAACCGCCCTGACTTTGAAAGACTGCGTCGTTAAAATCGAAAAAATCATCGAAGCGGGACGTTCGGTCAACCCGAACATCCTTGTCATCGCCCATGGCGGGCCGATCGCGGAACCGGATGATGCCGCGTATATCATCGCCAACACCAAAGGTGTCGACGGATTCTTCGGCGCATCCAGCATCGAACGTTTCGCCGCGGAAGTCGGCATCAAAACACAGACCGAAGCCTTCAAAAAAATAACCAAATAAGGTTCAAAGGGAGAACATCATGACATTCTTAATCGCCGTCGGTATCAGCGTCGGTATTTTAGCCGGCCTATGGACAGGCGTCAGCGTTACGTATGGTTTAGTTACATTCGTCGGTTTCCTGTCCTGGGCGAGTTTCTATGCCGCAGGGGGAAAAACCAAAGGGCTCAAAGATAGCCTGATCCTCAATTTCAGCGGTGTCATCTGGGGCTTCCTGATCGTTCAAATGCCGGAATCTTCGGACCGATCCTCGGAGCGACCATCGGATTGAGCGTCGCGGTCGTCATCGGTGCCGGTGCGATGTGCTGGCAAGCGCATCTTCCCCTGCTTGGATTCATTCCGGGCGCGTTCATCGGTTGTTCCGCATACTTCGCCACGGGCTTCGACTTCAAAGGCAGCGTGATCGCATTGATCGCCGGCGCTGTTCTAGGATATATCTCCGAACAAGGCGGCATCCAAATCCACAAGGTATTCGGTAAGAAGTAATCTTGACATCCACTCTCCACAGGGTGGATTTTTTAACGACCGGATCGTTTCGGATACGACAAATCCGAGATTACGGGTAGCATTTCCTTTTTCAATCTTGTATAATACTCATGCTACCGCAATGGAATCCTACGAACCAGGTCAGGGTCGGAAGACAGCAGCCTTAAGAGGCTCTTTCATGTGCGGTAGCTTTTTTCTAAGGGAGGTGGACGTATGCATACACGATTCATGCTTGAGGCCATCAAAGAAGCGAAGAAAGCGGGAGCGATCGACGAGGTTCCGATCGGCGCCGTGGTGGTGAAAGACGGGGAAATCATCGCCAGGGCTCATAACCTGCGTCAGACGCGGCAAATCGCGACGGCACATGCGGAAATACTTGCAATCGAAAAAGCCTGTAGGAAACTGAATACGTGGCGTTTGGAGGGATGTACCTTGTATGTCACCCTTGAACCCTGCCCCATGTGTGCCGGTGCAACCATCCTTTCCAGGATCGAAACGGTTGTTTTCGGCGCCTACGACCCCAAAGGCGGAAGTTTCGGGACAAGCGTCGATTTCACCACCATCAAAGCCTTCAATCATCGTCCCGTCGTTTTCGCAGGGGTTCTCGAGGATGAATGCGCGAGTCTTTTGAAAGATTTTTTCATCCTCAAACGCAATAAAAATCAAAACGGTCCGTCCGAGAACGACGAACTTTAACTATCCTTCACCCTAAGATTTTGGTATAATGAAAAGGCAAGAAGGGGCTGATTCCATGGCATACAAAGCACTCTATCGGACCTATCGGCCCAACTCTTTCGAGACGGTCATCGGTCAGCAACATATCGTTAAAACCTTACAAAACGCGATCGCGCAGAACAAAATCTCGCACGCGTATTTGTTTTGCGGCCCAAGAGGCACGGGGAAGACCACCGTCGCGAAACTCGTGGCGAAGTCGGTCAACTGCCTGAATCCCGAGAAAGCCCCCTGCAATCAGTGCGAACATTGCGCGACGATCCAAGCCGGGATCCATCCGGATGTCATCGAGATCGACGCCGCTTCCAACAACGGAGTCGATGAAATCCGCGAACTGATAGAAAAAGTGAAATACGCGCCGCTGCAAGGGCGCTTTAAAGTCTATATCATCGATGAAGTCCACATGCTATCCCAGGGTGCGTTCAACGCGTTGTTGAAGACGTTGGAAGAACCGCCTTCGCATGTCATTTTCATTCTTGCGACCACGGAACCCCACAAAGTGCTGCCGACGATCATTTCCCGTTGCCAGCGCTATGATTTCGTCCGTGTCGGGAAGAGGGAAATCCAGCACCGGATCGAAGAAGTTTTGAAACTGGAGAAGATCGGATACGAAGACGAAGCGGTTCGGTTGATCTCTCAATTGGCGGATGGCGGCGTCCGCGATGCGCTTTCTATCTTGGAACAATGCATCGCCTATGCGCAGGATGATTTGAAGGCGATCCATGTGAATGAAATCTACGGGATCGCGACCACGCAGGATAAACTGAAGCTGATCGAAGCGGTGTTCGACGAGAATGTCGCCTCTCTGATGGGGGAAATCGAAGCGATTCTCCAGAAAAACATCGACATCAAGCGTTTAACCAATGATTTGATGGAAATCCTCAAGGAAGCCGTCATTTTCCACTACACCAAAGACGATTCTCTCATCAATAAACTGAACCGTGAAGAAGCGGTCGGATTCTTACGCATCCAACCCCGGATTCTGCTTGGGATGATCGACGATTTGATGGATACGGCGGAAAAATACAGAAGTTCGGCGAATCTGGTGTCGTATTTTGAAATCGGGATGCTGAAACTGATGAATCGCATCAACATGAAACCGAGCGAAGAAAATGCACAACCGAAGGCAAATGTAAAAGAAGCGACGAAACCTGCGATGCAGGCGAAGATCGAGCCGAAACCGGAAGAGAAACCCAAACCGGTCGTGAATCCTATCGAAGAAACAAAGCAACCGGCCGTCGAAACACCGAATCCCATGGTCGAATCGCCTAAGATCGACGTTATAAAGAAAGAAACGAAGGAAGAAAAGCCGAAACAAGAAACACCGGCCTTCGACGGATTGATCCCGTCCGTCATCGACTTCGATTTCCTTTTGCGACTTTTGGTCAGTGCGGATAAAGACAAACGGAAGTCCGACGAACAATCCTGGTCGAAGATCGACAACTATACGATGGATTTGGTGTGGGCGCGCTATGCGAATATGCTTCGCGGTAGCCAGGTCGTGTGTAGCGGGGACGGATACATCCTGGTCAACGTCGTTTACGGCGCGACCGCCAGCGAGTTGAACAGTCCCGACCATGAACTCATGTTGGCGAAGTTCGCCAACGAGATTCTTGGAAAATCCCACAAGCTTTTCGCAATCTCGGACGATGAAAAGGTCCGCTTGATCAACTTATTCATCGAAAAGAAGAAGGAAGGCAGCTTGCCTCAAGGCATCCACATCCTTGCGCCTGTCCTGCATGCCGAAATCAAAGAAAATAAGCCGATCGAAGATGAAATCCCCAATTCGCTGTTCTCGCTTTTTGGAGGAGAGATCGATCTTGTCCGGGAGGAGAAGAAATGAATATCCAGCAGTTGATGAAACAAGCCCAGTCGATGCAATCCGACATGGAGAAGATCGAACGCGAGCTGAATGAGAAACATACGACGGTGAAGAATCAAGGACTAACGATCATGATGAACGGAAAACATGAATTGGTGTCCGTCGCGATCGATCCACAGCTTCTCACCCCTGAAAATAAAGAAATCGTCGAAGATTTAGTGCTTTTATGCATCAATCAAGCCACAAAAGCCATCCAGGATGAACGTGCCGACAAACTTGGCGCGCTGACCAAGGGATTGAATCTTCCGGGGTTCATGTAATGTATCCCCAATCACTCCAGCAGTTGATCGATAGTTTCCGTAAATTACCCGGGGTGGGTGCACGGACCGCCGAACGATATGCGTTTCAACTGCTGAACATGTCGCGCGACGAGGTGGAAACCTTTGCGAACAGCTTGAAACAGGCGAAAAACAAGCTCCATTCCTGCCGGACCTGCGGAAACATCGCCGATGAAGAGGAATGCGTCATCTGTAAAGACAAACACCGTGATTCTACGACCATCTGCGTCGTCCAACACGTGAAAGATGTCGCCGCGATGGAAAGAACCCGGGAATATCAGGGTGTCTACCATGTTTTGGGTGGAGCAATCTCGACCGTAAAAGGGATTCTGCCTGAAGATTTGAACATCGAATCCTTAATCCGACGGGCAGCGGACGCGAAAGAAATCATCATCGCGACCAATCCGACCCTGGAAGGGGAAACAACTTCCCTCTACTTGGCAAAACGCCTTGAAGGCAAGGTTCCGCTGGTGACCCGCTTAGCCCATGGATTACCGATGGGCGGGCATGTCGACTATGCGGATGAACTGACATTGATCAAAGCGATGGAAGGTCGCAATAAACTCTAAGGAGAAACCATGAAAACAGATATCGAAATCGCGCAGTTGAATGTCATGGATCCGATCGATCGTATCGCGAGAAAAGCGAAGGTCGATTCGGATTATTTGGAATATTACGGGAAATACAAGGCAAAAGTGAGTTTGACCTTCCAAGAGAAAGTCGAATCCAACCACAATGGGAAACTGATCCTTGTGACGGCCATCACCCCGACCAAAGCGGGAGAAGGGAAGTCGACCACGACCGTCGGTTTGGTCGACGGCTTATGCGCGATCAATAAACATGCGATCGGATGCATGCGCGAACCTTCATTAGGACCGGTTTTCGGTATCAAAGGCGGTGCGACCGGCGGCGGATTGGCGCAAGTCGTTCCGATGGATGAAATCAACCTCCATTTCACCGGTGACATGCATGCGATCACGACCGCGAACAACCTCGTTTCCGCGGTTTTAGACAATCACATCTGGCAAGGGAACGAATTAGGCATCGATCCCGAGCAGATTTTGTGGAAAAGATGCTTGGATATGAACGATCGGGCGTTGCGGAACGTGGAAATCAACGTCGATGACAAGAAATCACCGTCAAGACGGGAACATTTCCAGATCACCGTCGCTTCGCAGATGATGGCGATCCTATGCTTGTCGAAGGATCTGAAGGATTTCCGTAACCGGATCGATAAGACGATCATCGCTTTCACCTATGATAAGAAACCGGTCACGATCTCCGATCTGAAATGCGGGGGATCCGTCACGATCTTGATGAAAGACGCGATCAAGCCCAATCTCGTCCAAACCCTCGAGAAAAACCCGGTATTCATCCATGGCGGACCGTTCGCAAACATCGCCCACGGGGCCAATTCCATCATCGCGACCAAACTTGCACTAAAATTGGCGGATTATGTCGTCACGGAAGCGGGTTTCGGTTCGGATTTGGGTGCGCAGAAGTTCATGGACATCACCAGTCCCGCCGGGGATATGTTTCCCTCCGCCGTCGTTTTGGTGGCGACGATCCGTGCATTGAAAATGCACGGTGGACAAGCCTATGAAGACCTCAAGCAAGAAAACATCGACGCCTTGAACGCAGGCTTGCCCAACCTTGAGAAACATACTGAAATCATCCGCAATTACGGCGTACCCTTGGTCGTCGCATTGAATAAGTTCTCCAGCGACAGCGCCGCCGAACTGGCGACGGTCAAGAACTGGTGTTTCGAGCGTCAAATCCCGTTCGCCCTCAACGAATCCTGGGAACAAGGTTCGGAAGGTGCTAAGTCCTTGGCGCACGAAGTCATCCAACTCTGTGAAAAAGCTTCCAACAAGTACCATTCGATCGTCAACGCCAACCAAACCATCCGCGAAAAACTTGAAATCATCACGAAACAGGTCTATGGCGGAGACAATGTGGTCTACAGTGACCTCGCCTTGGTCCAACTCAAACAAATCGAAGAAATCGGTTTGGATAAACTCAATGTCTGTGTCGCAAAGACCCAATCGTCGATCACGGACGATCCGAAAGCCCTGGGGAGACCCACGGGATTCGACCTGCATGTCCGCGAACTTCAAATTTCTTCCGGCGCCGGATTCATCGTCGCTATCTGCGGTGCCATGATGACCATGCCGGGTCTACCGAAAATCCCCGCCGCGAACAGTATCGACATCGACGACCACGGGAGAATCACGGGGTTATTCTAAGATTCCAGCCATTTTTCCATCATCCAAGCAGAACACAACATGATACAATAAGACAAAGGAGATTTATCTCAAATGTCCTCGATCGCGTATATCACCGACAAAAACATGATCGAATTCCATCGGATTCACGGGAATACCGAAATGAATTTTTGGCGTCCGACCAGTTCGAAGCGATTCACGGACTTTTTTGAAGGCGATCTTCTTTTTTTCCTGGCCAAAGGGACGGAACACGGAATCCATCGTGAAAAAGGGATCATCGGTTATGGTCGCTATGAAGAAGCGAACATGTTTTCCTTTCGTCAGATGTGGAATCGGTTCAACACGAAAAACGGCTACGCGACACTAAACGAATTCAAAGAAGCGATCCTGAAGGTATCCAAAACGAAATCGCTCTCCCCCCTCTATCATTGCCTGACTCTGAAAGATGTCGTCTTCTTCCAATCCCCCGTCTATCTCTCGGAAATCGGAATCAGTATCTCCGCCAGTGTCGAAAGTTATATCTATCTTGAAAAAGAGGATCGTAACGCGACCTCGAAGATTCTCAATAAAGCCAACGAAGTCGGCATCGATGCTTGGAGCGCGACTGTCAGCGACCATGCGCCCAATGCCACGGTATTCGACGATGATCTGATCCGTCAGACGATCCAAGGCATTCTCAACGAGACCTCCGATACGTTCGACACGCATCGCGAATATGCCCGCGGGCTTCGCATCTTAAAGTCATACCAGAAAAATCGTACCGGATCCGAATTCGTGGATGCCCGGAAAGCTGAACTCATCGAACTGGTTGACGGAAAAGTGGAGATCATCCTGCCGATGGTCAGCTTAAAAGCCGATTTGATACGTAAATCGCTCTATTTCATCGGTAAAATCAACATCCTTCAGGAAAGGCAGAGAAGACTTCCCGAAGAGAAACGTCGTCCCTTGCATTTCACGATCTTAAGCGACGGACCCCTACCGCAAGAAACCCTCGACCTATTCGCATCCGCTTCGATTACGATACAAACCCTGGATAAGGAGAATAACGATGAGTAACTACGAAATGATGGACTATATCCGCTGTGGAAACAGCGGATTAAAATTACCAAGAATGGCTTTGGGTGCATGGTATAGTTTCTCGGACAACGACGATTATGAAAACATGCGGGCATTGGTGAACACCGCGTTTGAGAACGGGATCACCTATTTCGACCTTGCGAACAACTACGGACCGCAAGTCGGTGCGGCTGAGATTAATTTCGGAAAAATCCTGAAACAGGATTTCGCCGGACGCAGAAACGAACTCCTGATCGCCACCAAAGCCGGCCACAAGATGTGGGAAGGTCCTTACGGGGACGGCGGAAGCCGCAAGTATTTACTCTCGAGCTTGGATGAAAGTCTGAAACGGCTCGACATCGACTACATCGACATCTTCTATCACCATCGCTATGATCCGGAAACACCGATCCTGGAAACGATGCTTGCGTTGAAGACCATGGTCGATAGCGGGAAAGTAATCTATGCGGGGATCTCGAAATATCCTCTCGCAGCCGTAAAAGAAGCGCTTCTAATCGCCAAGGAAATTCACCTGCCGTTGATCGTCGGACAATACAAAGTATCCATGCTTGTCCAAGATGTTTTTGAGAACGGCGTCTACGATGAACTTAAAAAGAACGGTGTCGGAATCAGTGCGTTCAGTTCGTTGTCGATGGGTCTTTTAACGGATAAGTATCTGCACGGGATTCCTGAAGGATCGAGAATGGACAAAGACAACCGCTTTTTGAAGAAAGAAAGCTTAACGCCGCAACTGATCGAAGCGCTCTATAAGCTCGACGTCATCGCAAAGCGCAGGCAACAAAGCCTGGCTCAACTTGCCTTGACATGGGTTCTCTCCAAGGACGTGGAATGCATCATTCTTGGCGCAAGTAAGCCGTCGCAGATTCTGGACAATCTAAAAGCCATCCGCAGTCCTCGCCTGACCCCGGAAGAGCTGACGGAAATCGAAGGAATCATTTCAGAACTTTAATCAATACAGAGCGTACAACACTAACAACCACCCTTGATTCAGATGATAAAACATCCAAAAAGGGTGGTTTTTCGATGAAAAACGTCTTTCTTGCCTTATTTTGATTGAAATGACCTTTCATTGAATTTCAATAAGTGGTATATTCAATATAAAGAACACGATATTTAATAAACATATGAGTGAAAATCGCTCGGAGGGTTCCCGATGGCTAAACCTGTCATTCAATTGGTCGTTTCAGAGGAAGAATTTGCGTTTTTAACCGGTAAAGCACGCAACAAACGGATGACGATCCAGACCTATGTCAAATCCAGGATCTTGGATGACACCGACTTTATCCAGTCCTACAAGGAAATGGTGAACCGGGTCGAGAAACTGAAGTCCGGATCGGTGTTTAACGTGAAGGCGTTGCTTGGGACGGATTGGGTCAATCTCGGTAAAGGAACCAGACTCTCTCTTGGCAAGGCTTTTCTGACGTATGTGGAAGCGAATCCGGGGACATGCGAAGTCTTATTGATGGACAAGGACGGGTCAGGGACGCAGTGGTATAAAAAAGCGTGAGTTTCCTCACGCCGTTGCCCGTTGCATCTTACTGATGGAAGGGATATAGGGGATGTTTTCAAGTTCAAGGATTTCCATGAATCGCCGATAGCCTGCGACAGGATCCCCCTTGACTTCGAATTCCAATTCATAATCCGTGATTCCACGATAGGTGTTTTGATCAAAACAGAGTTCACCCAACGGTTCATCGACAGTCGATCGAACCGTTTTTGCGATTCCAACCACGATCAACGCCTCACTTACACCGACTTCATCAAACAATCTTCGAAACTCGTCGCGCCGGAATACGGTCGCATCGAATTCTTCGAGGTCGACATCATATTCCATGACCCCTTGATCCACCTTGTGCTTCACGGTCGCCACGATCGATTCATCACTCACGCGGATCCGGCAAGCCATCTTCAACTCCTTGAGCTTACGATCAACCGTGTCGAAATAGGTATTGGTCTGCGTCACCGTTTTGAACACAGGAAAATGGCTCAGCAAGCGTTCGAATTGATCACGGGTGACCAAGGTCTTGTATTCGATTTCCGTATTTGTCCGCATCATACCATTCCCTTCGGCTTCATGATACAATAACAAGAGAGCAAAAGGAAGAAACAAGATGCGACGATTCACCATAGAAACACGCGGCGACGAGTATTCACGCCGGCTACAGCAAGAAATCAGCGACCGTTTGTGCGGGCTTCATTTCGTTTGTGATAACGATTCCCCCGAATTGGTCATCACGATCGGCGGGGATGGCACGTTTTTACGCGCGATCCATCGTCAATTCAGCCGTTTGAACGAGGTCGCCTTCGTCGGTATCCACACCGGGACCCTCGGTTTCTTCACGGACTACTCCAAGGACGACCTGGAAGAGTTCTATCGCGATGTTTCCACCAAGGAAGCACAGATCCAGAAGGTTCCGTTGTTGAAAATCACGACCTACAACGGCACCAAATTGAACGACTATTTCGCCGTCAACGAGATGAGGGTCGAGAACGTGAAACAAACCCAACTCATCGATATCCGTATCGACAACGAATTCTTCGAAACGTTCCGCGGGACGGGCATGTGTGTCAGTTCCCAGGCGGGAAGTACGGCTTATAACCGTTCCGCCGGCGGTGCGATCCTTCACGAAGGATTGGATTTCCTTCAGTTGACGGAAATCACCGGGATCCACCACCAAGCCTATCGTTCCCTGGGTTCACCGTTGATCATCAAAAAAGACGGGGTGATCCGTCTTGAGAGTCATGATTTCGAGAAAGCGATCCTGTGTTACGACCATCTCTATACGGAAATGATCGGGGTCAAAGCCATCGAGTGCAGAGCGTGTACGAAATCGATCCGTTTCGCCCATTATAAGAAAATCCCGTACTTACAACGCTTAAAGAGTCTGTTCTAGCCGAAGGATCAATGCATCCTTCGGTTTTTATTTTCACTGCTCATATGGAAGATGATCGCCAGAGGCAACATATACGACAATAACGAGGATCCGCCGGATGAAATCAGCGGAAGCGTGATTCCGGTGATCGGCAACAAGCCGACGATCATCCCCATGTTTTGGATTTGCTGATAGAAGATCATCCCCAGAATGCCGGCGACCATGTATCGCTCGCGCGGCTCCTTATATTGAAGGGCGATACTTGCGAGTTTGAGGTCCAAAGCCAAGCTCAGGAAGAGAACGAAGGAAGTTCCCAAGAATCCGAAATCCTGTCCGATGACGGCGAAGATGAAGTCGTTCTGAGGTTCGAGGATCGTGACGAGTTTCGTGGCCAATCCATGGCCGAACCAGCCTCCCGACCCGATCGCCAACATTCCCTGATACAACTGAAGTCCGAAGGAAGAAATATAGCGTTCGGTCTGAAGCCAACCATAGAAACGATTCAACTTATAGGCGTCGCCGAGGATCTTCGCCAAAACATCGGGATAGGAGTAGAAGAGGAAGACAAGTCCTGCCATCCCTCCGACCAATCCCAAGCCGCCAAGCCAGACCCATTCGCGACGTACGCCGCTCACTGCCAACATCGCTAAGATCCCGATGACGATGATGACGGGGATGCCGGTATCCGGTTGTAGGAAAATAAGGAGTAAGGCGGGGAAAGCGAAGATCGCGATCTTGTAGAACAGCTTCAAATCGCTCGCGAAGCTCATCTCTGTTTTCAACTGATTATGCTCATGGACGACATTGGCGGTCATGATGATCAAAACGATCTTCATGAATTCACTGGGTTGGAACGTTCCGATCCCAGGGAAGCTATACCAAGCGCGGGTTCCGCTGATCGGGCTGATAAAGGGCAGGTTGATGAAGCGATCCAGTAAAAGGATGACAAGCAAGCCGAGAAGGATCCAATAGAAGACCCGGATCCCTGTGAAAAGCCGGTCGATTCCGAAGAAAATCAGGAAAACAAGGAATGAATACCCGATGACGTACCAAACGACCTGTTTCGCCAAGAGTTCGACGCCGTCTTTCCATTGAGGCAAAAGAGGAAGCGCTCCATAGATCGCAATCAGACTGGAGAGCGTCAGTAAAAACAAAATCACCACGAGGCCGCGGTCGATATGGAATTTCTTTTTGGCATGCGTCAGCGAGGATTTTGTCAAAGGGATCTCCTTGAGGGTCGCTTGGTCGACTTTCATTGAACAAGAACCATAGTAATGTTATCATAGGAAGCGAGGTGATGTCATGAGAAGATGGTATACGCTCATTGAAATCCTACAATTCCCTCTACAGGTTCTTTTCCTGGCGATGGTGTTCATGGGATTGAGCGGCGTCATCCTGAATCCGAATTTTAACACAATTTTCAACATCAACAATGCCTTGGTGATTCAAATCGCTGAAATGTTTCGATATTTCGGCGGATTCATCATCATGAACTTCCCGATGTTGATTTTGATCAAAGCCCTGGCGAAACGCTATGACGACTCCGTCGTCGTATTCACCGGGATTTTAGGATATGTCATGTTTCACGTGGTCACGATGTTCTTCGCGCCGACCAACCTACCTTCCCAAGCCTATTATGCCCTTCTCGGGATCCAGGTCGATGCTTCGACATTGATGGATTCGACGACGACCGGCATCCTGACCCCGCTTCAAACCGGGATTGTCGGTTTAGTCATCGTCTTGTCGATCACACGTTGGTCCTATCACAGTTCCCGCAACCGGTTCACCTACGGGGCGTTGGGTTTTATCGATCGTAACGTCCAAGCGGCCATCAACACCGTATTCTTCAGTATGCTCGCCGGCGCCATCATCGCTTTCTTCTGGCCGTGGTTCATCCGCGGCAGCGTTTCGATGTTCACCTTCTTGTCGGAAGACTTGAATAATCCGATCAACCTCTTCATGTATGGGATTCTCGATCGTTTGTATGCGGTACTCAACATGAGCGGTCTGTTACGCGGTTTGTTTTGGTTCACCGGGTTGGGCGGTACATGGATCAATCCCTTCGGGCAGACGTTTCTGGGCGACATCAATGTCTGGATATCGCAAACTTCCTATTCCATCTTCGGTCTGGGTGCCGGTCGGTTGATCACCCCGTACTTCGTCCTTAATATTTTCGCGGTTCCCTCGATGTTGGCGGGGATCTATGGCGTGTATACCGATAAAATGGAACGTCGCCGTTATCGTCTCTTCTTCATCCTCGCCGGTTTGGTTTCCGCCATTTCCGGTACCTTGCTTCCTTTGGAAATCTTCCTTTTGGTTAGCGCCCCGCTGTTATTCATCTTCCATCTCTTGATGACCGGATCGATCTTCGCCCTCTTCGAGGCACTGAACGTCTATCTTGGCTATACCTTTAGCGGAAATCCGCTGACCGCCACACCGGGATCCATCATCGACATGATCGTCTATTGGCGAAACGTCGACTTGATGAAATCCTTACTGATCATCGTCTTGGCCGGATCGATCACCGGATTGCTTTACTTGGCAGCGACGACCTATTACTTCCGTAAAGGCGCCGTTAACTTAGTCGATGTCAACGAGCTTGAACATCGCCTGAGTGCTTTCCTGGCGAGCGTCGGCGGGATCGACAACATCCGGATGATCCATGCGGCACCGACCAAACTGACCGTCCAAGTCTATAACCGTTCCGTCATCGACTTCTCGAAGATCCATCACTACGATGTCAGCCGGATCGTGGAGACCCGTGCCGGTTATTCCTTGTCCTATGGCGCTCCAAGCCATATGTTGTGGGAAGAAGTCATGAAGTTGAAGAAACAATTGCCGATCGTTGAAACAAAGTCCGCTTAGGACTTTTTTCGACTCTCCTTATCCATCTTTATTGACACCGGATTGAGAAAAAGAAGCAAGGAAAGGCAAGTTCGACGGTATAATGGAAAGAGGGATGGAAACATCGATCTTGGATGACATCAGAAAGTTTGTTACTTGTAAGTCACAAACTTGGGAAAAAACGAAGTTTGTTACCTGTAAGTCACAAACTTTAGAGAATTCGACTCGGTTTGAAACTAGGATCTTGATAAAAGCAAGTAAAGGGAGAAATTATGGCGAACATCTATGAAGAATCACTAAAGAAACATGAAGAGTGGCGAGGGAAAATCGCCACGGAATTGAAGGCGCCGATCACAAATAACGCCGAGTTAAGTCTGGCGTATACGCCGGGCGTGGCGAAGCCTTGTCTAGCGATCGCCGAGAATCCGCAAGATGTCTATAAATACACTTGGAAAGGCAACACCGTCGCCGTCGTCACCGATGGAACGGCGGTCTTGGGCTTGGGTGATATCGGTCCTAAGGCCAGTCTACCGGTCATGGAAGGGAAATGCGCCTTGTTTAAGGCTTTCGCAGGGGTCGATGCAATTCCGATCGCGTTGGATACTAAGGATCCCAAAGAAATCATCGCCATCTGTAAAGCCATCGCCCCCGGATTCGGCGGGATCAATCTCGAAGACATTTCCGCCCCCCGTTGTGTCGAAATCGAACGAACTTTGATCCGTGAATTGGATATCCCGGTCTTTCATGATGACCAACACGGAACGGCGATCGTGGTCGCAGCCGGATTGATCAACGCCTTGAAACTCGTGAAGAAAGACTTCAACGAAGTCAAAGCGGTGGTTTCGGGTGCCGGAGCGGCGGGGAGTTCGATCATCCGCATGCTTCATCGACTGGGCGTCAAGGAAATCGTCGCCTTCAATAAAGACGGGATCCTGCATCGCGACCAGTTCGATTCCCATGATTTTCTGACCCAAGAACTTCTCGACATCGTGAATCCAAACAACGACCATCATACCCTGGCGCAAGCCTTGGTCGATGCGGATGTGTTCATCGGTGTTTCCGCACCGCGCTTGGTGACTTCCGCCATGGTATCGACCATGAAGAAAGACGCCATCGTTTTCGCAATGGCGAACCCCGAACCTGAAATCACCTATGACGAAGCGATCGCCGGGGGGGCGACCGTCGTCGGAACGGGACGTTCGGATTATCCGAACCAAGTCAATAACGTGCTGGCGTTTCCCGGACTCTTCCGTGGTGCCTTGGATTGTCAGGCAAGCAAGATCACCGAAGAAATGAAAATGGCGGCTGCGGTCGGCTTGGCTTCGCTGATTCGCGATGATCAACTTCGCCCCGACTATGTCATCCCCTCCGCTTTCGATCCGCGTGTCGCATCGACCGTGGCGGCCGAAGTCATGAAATCCGCGATCCAATCCAAGATCGCCCGCAACCAATAACAGAGGACAGTATGGACGAAACCCTCCGCATCCTGAACCTAGAGAACGAAAGACAACGTGAATCGTTGCGTTCTTTTCTGTCACGCTTCTCGTTCACCTTGGATGAAGTCGATTTCGCCGTCGTCCTGCTTGACCAAGGGAAGATCATCGCTTCTTCCTGTAAACTAAAAAACGTGTTGAAGTTCTTCGCGATCGACTCTGCGTATCAAAACCAAGGGTTCAGCCAGAAACTTCTCACGGAAGTCACGTATCGGATGTTTGAGGAGGGATACGACCATAGTTTCGTTTTTACCCCAATCTTCAATCGTGAGATTTTCAGATCGCTTGGGTATGACGACGTCGCGGCGAGTGACGAGGTGGTTCTTTTGGAGAAAGGACCGGAAACGATAGTGGAGTATATCCGTAGACTAAATGAGACCTATGGACTTAGCGACAAGGAGAACGGAGCGATCGTCATGAACGGGAACCCGTTCACCCTCGGTCACCAATACCTGATCGAAACCGCTGCGAAGTCCGTCCAACAACTCCTTATCTTCGTGGTCGAAGAAGAAGCGTCTTCCTTTCCCTTCATAGACCGCTTTAGGATGTTTCAGGAGGGGACCAAACACCTAAACAATGTCATCCTCATCCCGTCGGGAAAATACATCATCAGCCAAGCCACCTTCCCCAACTATTTCCTGCGGGACCTTCAGAATTCCTTCGCGATCTACGCAACACTCGACGTCACGATTTTCGGGAAATGGTTCAAAAAACTCAACATCACGAAACGATTCGTCGGGGAAGAACCCCTGGATCCGATGACCAACCAATACAATGAGACGATGAAGAGGATTCTGCCTGATTATGGGATCGAACTCGTGGTTATCCCGCGTTTATCCAATGAACAAGGGATCATCAGCGCCTCGATCGTCCGTCGGCTTCTTAAAGAAGACAAGTGGGAAGAGTTGGAGAAATACGTTCCTTCATCGACCTTCGAATATCTGAAAAACGCGACGGAAGTCATCGACGAGTTGAAGAAACATGACCGAAAACACTAACGTACTATCCGACCGTGAAGAAAGGGCGTCGTTTCAACGTCGTCTCCTTGAACGTTACGGACATTCATTGGTCGTGGTTCGGGCGAATTACCCGGGGAATCAAAAGCACACGCCGGATACCTTCTATGTCGTGGAGACGATGAAACAGATCATCCGATCCTCTTCAAATGTTCTCCATGAAACATCGACGACGACGTCAGAGGGAAGGGTGGGTTACTTGATCCTCGAAGAAAATCCGATGTCCCTAAAACAGCGGATGGTCGATTTGGAAGAGAGTCATCCTTTAGGACGACTGGTCGACGTCGATGTACTGACCCTACGCAAGGCCAATCATCGCAGCGATTTGGGGATGGGAATGCGGAAGTGTTTCCTTTGCGAAGAGATCGCGCAGGTTTGTGTCCGATCCCAAAGGCATCCCCTTCATGAACTGATTGATTTTTACCATCGGTCAATTCTGGAGTATGTCAAAGCAAGTACGAGTGAAATGTTTAGATACGCTCTACTCGCGGAACTGAGCTGTTCGCCAAAGTTCGGCTTGGTGACCCCGTTCACTACCGGGTCGCACAACGATATGGATGCACAGACGTTCATCGCAAGCATCGACGCTTTATCCCCATTCATCGAGGATGTGGTTGGGTTGGATATCGGCGATCCACATCTATTTACGAAGCTGCGCACGATCGGCCAATCCATGGAAGAAGCGATGTTTCGCTCGACCCATGGGAAAAACACCCACAAAGGCGCGATCTTCCTCTTCTTAATCCTGATCACAGCCCTACGGATCAACCCGGATCGAAGAAACTTAGCTCAGACGATTCGACCTCTGGCCGAGCCGATCAAAGAAGACTTCAACGAGGAACTTCAACCGACGACCGTCGGTTTACGTTGGCATCGATCCCATGGCATCGGCGGGATAAGAGGCTTGGTGATGGATGGGATGAGCTCTGTACTCAATGATTATCAACCGTTTTTCACGGAGGAAATGAGTCGGACAAACGATATGAACCATGCCATGGTGAAGACATTGTTGTATATCATGAGCACGCTTCAAGATACCACGGTATTGAAACGCGGCGGATTGGACGGATTAAACTGGTATCAGAAACAAGCATCTAAGCATATCGACCAAGACGAAGAGGCATGGCAAACATTCAGCGAGGAGTGCGTCTCACGCAAGTTAAGCGGCGGCGGAAGCGCGGATGTCTTGGCCATCGTGATTTATCTCTACTTAGCGCTAACAAAGGAGGGAAACCTATGAGAATCGAAAAGCCCGCACAAGCCGGGACACTGGAATCCAACGACATCTATGTCCAGATTCTGCCCAATCCCAAAGAAGAGATTGAAATCCGTTTGAAAAGCGTGGTCATGCTTCAATTCGGGAAACAAATCCGTAAAGTCGCGATGCAAACCTTGAATGAAAAAGGAATCACTTCCTGTATTTTGAACTTGGAAGATAAGGGTGCGTTGGATTATACGATCAAAGCGCGGATCGAAAGTGCGGTTGAAAGAAGTCTATGTTGAGGCGCAGCGCACTGTTCATGCCGGGAAACAACCCGGCCATGTTGCTCTCGGCACCGATCCTGGGGAGCGATTGCATCATTTTCGATCTGGAAGACAGCGTCGCACTAAATCAAAAAGATAGCGCGAGATTATTGGTGAAGCACGCGATCGAGACTCTGGATTTCGGAAACGTGGAAGTGGTCGTGCGGATCAACCCTGTTTCATCCGGGGAATGGAAGCAGGATCTGCGTGAAATCGTTCCTGTTCATCCCGATGCGATCATGATTCCAAAAGCATGCGAAGATGATGTGGAAGAAATCGAACGCTTCATCGTTGAGATCGAAGAAGAGACGCAACTCACGAAGAAAGTGAAACTGATGATCATTGTCGAAACCGCCTATGGGATCGAAACGATCGTCGAAACATTACGTTCTAGCCGACGCATCGAATGTGTTCTCTTGGGGGCGGAAGATTTGACGACCGATTTGGGGATCAAACGAACCAAAGAAGGCCGTGAAATCGATTATGCGAGAGCCAAGGTCGCCATGGCGGCACGAGCGTTCTCAATCCAGGCGATGGATACTCCGTTTACGGATGTGGAAGATCAAGAAGGGCTCGTGAAGGATACCCTCCATGCGAAATCTCTGGGGTTCAGCGCGAAAGCCTGCATCCATCCAAACCAAATCGATGCCGTCCATGCCGTATTCGATCCGACGCAAAGCGAAATCGATTCGGCGATCGAGATTCTTGAAGAAAGAGATCGGGCATTATCCTTGGGATTGGGGGTCTTCTCGATTCATGGAAAAATGATCGACCTCCCGGTGATCCAACGTGCCCAAAACATCGTCGACCTGGCGCGAAAGACGGGGAAACTAAAATGAAGAACACACTCGGTCGCGATGTCCCTGGACATCCCTATCTTGGTCTACAACCGATCGAAAGAATCGAATATAAACAAACAAAGTTTCAAAAAGAAGAGCGAAAAGATAAAGTCCATTACGACCTCGAATCCTTCATCAAAACCTTGCCTCTCAAAGACAACATGACCCTTTCCTTCCACCACCATTTACGCAACGGCGACTTCGTGATGAATCTGGTCATGGCGGAAGTGGCGAAATCGGGCGTCAAGAACCTCACGATCTGCGCCAGTTCGATTTTCCCCATCCACGCGCCGTTGGTTTCGCTCATCGAGCAAAAAACCATCACTAGAATCATCGCGAGCTACATCTCCGGTCCCGTCGCAGATGCGATCAGCGAAGGCAAATTGGAAGATGTCTGTCTACTGCAGACCCATGGCTATCGTGCCACAAGCATCATGAGCGAAGAAACCCCGATCGACATCGCCTTCATCGCCGCTCCGGCCTGTAGCCCGGAAGGAAACATTACTGGAAGCATGGGACCCTCGAGTTGCGGCGTATTGGGCTATGCGATCGCGGATGCCTGGTATGCGAAACAGGTCGTCGCCGTCACCGATTTCCTTGTCGACGTCCTTGATCCTGAAATCCCATCTTTCTGTGTCGATGATATCGTGAAAGTCGATCGGATCGGAGACCCCAACGGAATCGTCAGCGGCACGACGCAGATCACACGGGATCCGGTCGGACTCCGCATCGCGAAATTGACATCAGAGTTCATGAAGGCGACGGGATTATTGAAGAACGGATTCACCTTTCAAACCGGAGCCGGAGGGATTTCATTGGCGGTCGCCAAGGAAATCCATTCACTTTGCCTTAACGAAAACATCAAAGGGAAGTTCGCCAGCGGCGGTATCACGTCGTATCTCGTGAAAATGTTGGAGGACGGAGTGTTTGAAGAACTTTACGACGTCCAATGTTTCGAATTGGATGCGGTCGAGTCGATCAAACGCAATCCCAACCATCACAAGATGTCTGCGGCGAAGTACGCGGATATCCACGATCCCGACAACATCGTGAACCAACTGGATTTCGTCATCCTCGGGGCGACCGAGATCGACCTTGATTTCAATGTTAACGTCACGACCGGAAGCGACGGACGGATCATGGGCGGCAGCGGCGGTCACGCGGATACGGCCTACGGGGCGAAATTCGCCATCATCGTCTCCAAACTCGTCAGTTCCAGGATATCGGTCGTCGTCGACCAAGTCACGACCATCACGACCCCCGGGGAAACCGTGGACGTCCTAGTCACTGATCGAGGGATTGCGATCCATCCCCGCCATCAAGTTCTGATCGACCATCTCAAAGCGACGACGAACCTTCCCATCGTCGATATCCAGACCCTGTACCAACGTGCGTTGGCACTGACCGGGATTCCGGAGAAAACACAAAACCTTGGGAGAATCGTCGCCTTGAGTCAATATCGTGACGGTACGATTCTCGATGTCATCCGTCAAATCGATCAAGTAGAGTAAACTGAAACTCCGTTCCGTCAAGGATACGGAGTTTTATTACAAGAGGGACGTCAGATTTTGGTATAATAAGGGACAAGAGGTGTTTGAATGGAAAAGCTAAGCCCGATGATGAAACAGTATCAAGAAGTCAAAGAAAAATACCAAGACGCGTTGGTGATGTTTCGCCTGGGCGATTTTTATGAATTGTTTTTCGAAGACGCCAAGATCGCATCCCTTGAACTGGATCTCGTGTTGACCGGTCGTCCTGCCGGAGAGAGCGGACGCGCTCCGATGTGCGGCGTCCCTCACCATGCGATCGCCGGCTATGTCCAGAAACTGGTCGACAACGGACACAAGGTCGCTATCGTCGAACAAATGGAAGACCCTTCGGTCGCCGTCGGCTTGGTGAAGCGGGATGTGGTCAAAGTCGTCACCCCCGGAACCATCCTGGATGAAGTCAGCGACGATAAGAACAGTGTCCGCATCGCGTCGCTCTCCGTTTTCGCAGGGAAGATGTTTTTGGTGTTCTGCGAACTGGCCGGCGGGGAAACCCAGGTCCTCGTCTTCGATGCGAAAGTCTCCCTTCTAAAACAACACATCCTGAAGTTCAACATACGGGAGTTGGTCCTGCCGACCGATTTCCCGGAAAATATTCTACTGCGATTGCGCGACTTCGGCCGGGCGATGATTTCGTTCTGCGACGATGCATCACTCAGCGCTGAGGCGACCCAGCGCTTGGGAAACATCGACGACCCCTTGAAACGTTCGACCTATGGTCGCTTACTGCGATATCTCGAATCGACGCAGCGTCGATCGTTGTTGCACCTGAAACCGGTTCAGGACGACAACCGTCATCAAATCTTGGAAATGGATTATAGTACGCTTCAGAATCTCGAACTCACCCAGTCGTTGCGGGCGAATTCGAAAAGCGAGACCTTGTTTCGCTTCTTGGATTCCTGTCATACTTCCATGGGATCGCGCTTGCTTCGCAATTGGATCGAACAACCGCTGCGCGATAAAGCCTTGATCACATTGCGCCAAGACCGGATCGCGGTGTTGGTGAAGGACATCCTGCTTCGCGATGGCTTGGCGAATACCTTGAAAGGGTGCTACGACTTGGAGCGCTTGATCGCGAAAAGTGCGTTCGGGAGCGCCAATCCCCAGGATTGCCTACGCCTACGAAGGACTCTGAACGCCGTCCCCGTCCTTCAAGACGAGTTGAGAAAACATAAAATCTACACCGACTTGATTTCGGTCGACGGATGCGACGACTTACGGATGACCCTGGAGAAAGCGTTGAGCGAGAATCCTCCGGCGTTCTTGAAAGACGGGAATGTCATCCGTGAAGGATACAACCAAGAACTGGATGAACTGAGAACCATCCAACATTCCGGGAAGCAATGGATTCTTGAATTCGAGAACCAGGAGAAAGAACGAACTGGGATCAAGAACCTGAAGGTCGGCTACAACCGGGTTTTCGGGTATTACATCGAGGTTTCAAAAGGGAATGTCTCGTTCGTTAAAGAAGACTTCGAGTATGTACGCAAGCAGACCTTGGCGAATGCGGAGAGATACATCACGCCTCTCCTGAAAGAAAAAGAAGATGCGATCTTGCATGCGGAAGAAAGAGCCCTACGTTTGGAAACGAGGTTGTTTTTGGAACTGATCGAAGACATCAACAATCACATCGCGAAAATCCAACGTATCGGAGCAATGATCAGCGAAGTCGACGTGTTGCTTGCGTTGGCCGAGAAGTCACAGCAAGCCGGCTATGTCCGTCCTACCTTCCATGATGGCGAGGCATTGGACATCGTCGAAGGAAGACATCCGATCTTGGAGAAACATACGAAATATGTCTCCAACTCCTGTAAAATCAGCGAGGAAACCCCGATTCTGCTAATCACCGGACCCAATATGGGCGGGAAGAGCACCTATATGCGTCAAGTCGCCCTCAACGTCATCCTGGCGCAGATGGGATGTTGGGTGCCTGCGCAAAAAGCATCCTTCCCGTTGATCGATAAGATCTTTACCCGCATGGGGGCCAGCGACGATATCATGCAAGGTCAATCGACCTTCATGGTCGAAATGACGGAAGCCAACCTCGCCTTAAGCAACGCGACCCGTCAATCCATGGTCTTTTTCGATGAAATCGGTCGGGGGACGTCCACCTATGACGGAATGGCGTTGGCACAGGCGATCGTCGAGTACATCGCGACCGTCATCGGATGCAAAACCTTGTTTAGCACCCACTACCATGAACTGACCCAGCTTGACCAATCGCTCTCCCAAGTGAAGAACCTCCATGTGGAAGTGCACGAGGAAGGGGACGACGTCCATTTCCTTTATCGCGTGAAACACGGAAGATCCGATCGGTCCTATGGCGTCAACGTCGCTCGATTGGCGAAACTTCCCGATGCGGTTCTGGTAAGGGCGAAACACCTGCTCAAAGAACTGGAGAGCAAGAAGCGCGTCGTCCAGCAAACCATGGAGATCGTGGAAATGGTCAGGGTTCCCAAACACCTTGAAACCATCGACGAACAATTGAAACACGTCGACGTGGACAATACGACGCCGCTGGAAGCATTACGATATTTAAGTGAATGGAAGAAACTCCAAAAATAGAAACGAGGGAAAAGCATGGCGATCATCAAACGTCTCGATGAACATCTTACCAACATGATCGCAGCCGGCGAAGTGGTCGAGCGTCCGATGGGCGTCGTCAAAGAACTGGTGGAGAATGCGATCGATGCGCATGCGACCTATATCGCGATCCGCATCACACAAGGCGGGATCGAAAGCATCGAAGTCGAGGATAACGGCGTCGGGATGGATAGTGCGGATGCTTTATCGGCCTTCGAACGTCATTCCACCAGTAAAATCGCATCGCAGAGCGATCTTTTCGCCCTACATTCGCTTGGATTCAGAGGGGAAGCGCTGCCTTCCATCGCTTCCGTCAGTAAAACGACGCTTACGACGTCGGACGGAAATGAATCCACGTTCGTACAGATCGATTACGGGACACGGACGATGGTCCGTCCCCATGCTTGTGCACGTGGAACCACACTTCGCGTGGAAAACCTGTTCCGCAAAACACCGGCACGATTGAAACATCTCAAAACCGCCCAATACGAAGGCTCGCTCATCATCGACTTGGTCGAGAAGTTCGCCCTCGGCTATCCCGAAGTCGCTTTCAAATTGGTCAGCGACGAGAAAACCGTCTTGGAAACTTCAGGCAACGGTCAATTGATCGATTGCATCGCACGGACGCTTTCCAACCCGGTCGCACGGTTGGCCAGGGAGTTCTCGGCCGCCGATTATGACTTCACGATCGAAGGCGCGCTCATCCTGCCGAGCGAGTCCCGTTCCAACAATAAAGGCATCTTCATCTTCATCAACCACCGGATCATCCGTTCCTGGCAAATCCAGAAGGCGATCCTGGAAGCCTATCGTCCTTTCCTCTCCCCCGACCGTTTCCCGATCCTTGTGATGCATATCCGCATGGATAGCTCCTTGGTCGACGTGAACGTCCATCCTTCCAAATGGGAGATCCGTCTCTCCAAGGAACAGCAACTCTATTTCCTCATCGTCGACCAATTGTCGGCGTATCTGCGCTCCTACATGGCGGCGCCTGCGATCAAACTCCCTCAAACCCAGGAGAGGGTCGTGCAAGATCCGCTTTTCAGCGTCGACCACCCCGATCTTTATCCGCAGACTCCGGTGAATTATGAAGTGAGAGAAGAGAAGATCGAAGTGAAAGACACGGATATACCGGATCAAGAGTCGCAAAAAGCCAACGCTTTTCCGCACTTGGAAGTCCTTTCCCAATTGCATGGCCGCTATATCCTGGCCAGTGCCTCCGACGGATTGTATATCGTCGACCAACACGCGGCGAAAGAACGGGTCAACTACGAGAAGTTCCAAGACCTGCTTCTCCATGAGAACTCTTCGATCCAAACCTTGACGGTACCGATCTTGATCGAGACCAAAGCAAGCGTCATCGCGCGCTTCGACGAACTTCAAACCCTGTTAAAGAAACTGGAAATTCACATCGAACAACTTTCCGGAAACAGTCTCTTAGTTCGTAGTCTTCCGATCTGGCTCCACGACGTGGATGAAACCGCGTTTCTCAACGATTTGATCGATTCCTTTGAATCCCAACGGACGATCATACTGGAGAAGGTAAGGCAAGACGCCTTGGCCTCTTTGGCCTGCCACGCTTCCGTACGATTCAACCAAGCTTTGACCCGTCAGGACATGGCGAATATCCTGATCGAACTCTCACGGTGCAGACAACCCTTCAATTGTCCCCATGGGCGTCCGACCTTCCTCAAAATCAGTTCGGAACAATTGCTAAAGGAGTTCGGCCGATGAAAAAAGTAATCGTCATCGCCGGCGCGACAGCGACCGGCAAGTCTGCGTTCGGATTGCGTCTCGCCCATGCCCTAAACACCGAAATCATTTCGGGTGACAGTATCCAGGTCTATCGCGACCTCAACATCGGTTCGGCGAAACTCTCCTTTGATGAAATGGAAGGGATCCTCCACCATTGCATCGATACCCGTGATTTAAGCGAACGCTATAGCGTCTATGATTTCCAACAGGAAGCACGTGCGGCGATCGCCGACATCCACGACCAAGGGAAGATCCCGATCCTGGTCGGGGGGACCGGGCTCTATCTGAAGGCGGTTCTTTTCGACTATGACTTCACGGAAGAAGAGAACGAGATTCCTAGCAGCGACGAAAGCAACGAAACCCTCTACGCGAGACTGCTCGACCTCGACCCTGAATCCGCAAAATCCATCCATCCCAACAATCGCAAACGCGTATTGCGTGCCCTGGAGATCGCGAAGAGCGGGGAACTCAAATCCGAACGTGAAGCAAAACAGTTAAAAAAACCGATCTACGATGTTACCATGGTCGTACTGGATGTCCCGCGCGAAATCTTGGATGAACGCATCCAACGACGCGTCCAAACCATGATCGAGAACGGATTGGAAGAAGAAGTGCGTCGTTGCTTCGAGTATCCCAAAACCCGGGAATACCAAAGCTTCCAGGGGATCGGATACAAAGAATGGAAAGAATACCTTGAAAGCAAAGCGACACTTTCCCAGACGATCGAAGCCATCGTCATCCATACCCGTCAATTCGCGAAACGTCAAATCACGTGGTTTAAACACCAATGCGATGCGACCTGGGTGAATGCGTTGGATCCGATCGCCCTGGACCAACTCGAAAAACAGATTCTCGCCTGGGCGACACAGGAGGAAACACAATGAAGAAAATCGTACTTGCCGGAGGTTGTTTCTGGGGGGTCGAAGAGTATTTCAGACGACTTAACGGAACCCACGAAACCCGTGTCGGATATGCCCAAGGATTCCATGAGAACCCTACCTATCAGGAAGTCTGCTCGGGCTTCACCAAACATGCGGAAGTCGTCGAAGTGACCTACGATGAATCCGTTCTGACACTGAACCGACTCATCGACCATCTTTTCCGCATCATCGATCCGACCTCCCTCAATAAGCAAGGCGGAGACGTCGGGACGCAATACCGGGTCGGTGCCTATCCGGAATCGGAAGAAGAACTCAAACTGATCCGCGATGAAGTGGATGCCCGTCAAAAAGACTATCGGAAACCCTTGGTGTTCGAGGTCGAGAAGTTGAAAACCTTCTGGACCGCCGAACAATACCACCAGGAATACCTGGTGAAAAACCCGGGAGGGTACTGTCATGTGGACTTCCGCAAGATCAAACCCGAGGAATTGAAGGATAAATACCGTAAATAGGCCTGATTTGTCGGATCTATTCTAGTTTTAAGTAATATATTAAAATCATGCATGAATGAAATAAAAAGGATGACCAAGTCATCCTTTTTCGTAGATACTGAATTCTGTCGCGATTCCTTGCGTGCTGTCCGGACCGACCCAGAGGGCGAATTTCCCGGGTTCGACGTTGAAGTTCATCTTGGAATCCAAATAACCGAATCTCTTCGCCGGAATCTCGAACTCGACGGTAACGGTCGATTTCGCCTTTATAAGCACTTTACTAAATGCGCATAGTTCCTTCACAGGTCGCGTTACCTGGGCGACCAGATCGCGATAGTAAACTTGAACTATCTCTTTTCCATCTATACCGGAAGAATTCTCGATGTCGATCCTGAATCTCAAAGACTCTTCTTTTGTGATCGACGAGTTTATGAGATTTAGGTTCGAGTAGGTGAAGGTACTGTAATTCAATCCAAACCCGAACGGAAACAAGGGTTGGTCATCCATGTCGTTGTATTTCTTCATCAAGGGCCGACCGGTATTCTTATGATTATAGTAGAGCGGGATTTGCCCGATGGTTTTCGGGAAGGTCGTGACGAGTTTACCGCTCGGGTTGATGCGACCCAACAAGGCATCGACAATCGCCTCCCCGCAACGCATCCCCGGATGCCAGACACACAACAAGGCATCGGACAATGCGACCGTTTCCGGGATCGCCAAGCTTCTTCCGGTGAAGAGCAAGGTGACGATGGGTTTTCCAGTGGTAGCCAATGCTTCCAGTAATTCAAGTTGCGCTCCCGGCAGGTTCAAGAACGCCCGGTTGTTGTTCTCACCGCTCAGGAAGAAAGGTTCACCCAGGGCAAGAACGATGAGATCGGAATCATTCGCCAGAGAAACGGCTTCTTCGAGATGCTTCTTCTCGGGATCAATCGCATCGCATCCCTTGTGGTGGGTGAAATGTAAACCTTCCTGAAGGAACGCATCTTTGATCGAACTGACCCATTTCGCACTCGCTTGTCTTCCCCAACTTCCGATGGGGGTATGGTGGTCATCCGCGAACGGACCGATCAGTGCGATCTTCCCGGGATTTTTGAGAGGTAAAACCCGTTCATTCTTCAAAAGAACAAGGGATTCATGCGCCATCTCCAATGCCGCATGACGCATCTCCGGACTCAATTTAACTTTCTCGGCTAACTCTTCATCGGTATAGGGATGGTCGAACAAACCGAGTTCCTCTTTCACTGAAAGGATCCGGAACACGGCGTCGTCGATCAAAGGGATCAACTCCGGTTTCTCATTCGCAAGACCCTGAAGATGATTCAGATAGACGCCGGAATGCATATCCATGTCCACCCCGGCACGAAGGGCGACTTCGGCGATGTCCCTCTCATTGTCGGCGAGTCCGTGGGGAATCATTTCCTCGATCGACCCCCAATCGCTGACGACGAACCCTTTGAATCCAAGCTCGCCTTTCAAGATCGTACGAAGCGTATAAGAGTTCCCGGTTCCGGGTTGAGCCAGGATATCATTGAACGAACTCATGAACGTCAACGCACCTTCATCCGCAGTTGCCGCAAAGGGTGGGAGATAGGTCGTTCGCAAAGAATGTTCGGAGATATCGGAAGTGTTATAATCCCTTCCGCCTTCGGCACCGCCATAACCGATATAATGCTTGGCACACGCGGCGACGATCGGATACCCGTTCTCGTCGAGTGACTGATAACCACGAACCCGGGCTCTGGCGATTTGCGAGCCAAGAAAAGGGTCTTCCCCCGATCCTTCCGCGATCCTTCCCCAACGGGGGTCGCGTGCGATATCGACCATCGGACTGAAATTCCAACGAACGCCATAGGCACTGGCTTCGACGACCGACAGGCGGGCTGTCTTCTCGATCAAGTTGAGATTCCAACTACAGGCTTCCGCCAACGGGATGGGAAACATTGTGATGTGTCCATGGATCACATCATGTCCGATTAGTACGGGGATTTTCAATCGTGACTCTTCCATCGCGATCCGTTGGATTTCGTTGGCGGTCTTCGCATCCAATACATTCAGGAAGGAACCGATCCTTCCTTCCCTAAGGAGTTGTTTCTCCTTATTCTTATATCGACCAAACTGGACCATCTGGCCGACTTTCTCGTCCAATGTCATTTCAGCCATCAATCGGCGGATGCGTTCGTATTTCTCGTTCATGGGTTCCCCCTGGGACCTTTGGGGTCCTTCCTTATCATTTTAACAAATCCATCCAAAAGATAAAGATGGAACGAAAACGATTTCATTAAAATGTAATAAAAGAAGATTTGCTTCATCCTTCCTCTTGGGAGATTGCAATCCGTTGCATAAAAGAGAAGACAGGAGGTGGAATATGCTTGAAGTCAAAGGAATGTCGAAAGCGTATGGGAAACATAAAGCATTATGCGACTGTGGGTTCACCGTACAGAAGCATGAGATTCTCGGCGTGTGCGGAGAGAACGGAAGCGGGAAAACGACGTTGTTTCGCTGTTTGATGGGATTGATTACGAAAGACGAAGGAGAAATCCGGGTCGGGGGAAAGAAAATCGACGAAGGGGTACGGTCGAGTTTCGGGTATCTGCCCGAACAAAGGAGCCTGTATACCGATTTATCCATCGAAGACACGTTGGTTCATTATGGGAGATTGAGAAACATGGAGCGGGATGCGATCGACCGAAGGATCAGGGATCTCTATGCATCGTTTGATTTTACGATCGCATTGAAGACGAAAGTGGGAAGTCTCTCCAAAGGCAACCAACAGAAAGTCCAGTTCATGGCTTGTCTGATACATGATCCCCAGATCGTCATACTGGATGAGCCTTTCACCGGGTTGGACTATGTGAATCTGGAGAAGACCCAATCTTTCTTGATGGAGTTGGCGAAGAAGGGGAAATGCATTCTGTTATCAAGTCATCAGTACGATGAACTCGACGCGATCTGTAATTCACTATTGATCCTGAAGGAAGGAAAGACGATGGACTACGGTAATTTGGATCGAATGAAAAACGAAGTCGGGAAATGTACGGTCAAAGTCAATTCGCAAGTCCCCGTCCTGCAGCACCTTAAAGAAGACGAAACGGTCGAAATCGTCGGGAATTCCTCGATCATTCAAACCCAGACGCCACAACGGGCGAAGAAACTGATGAATCTGTTGGCGAAAGACGAAGCGATCCGTGATCTTGCGATGGAGAGAATCAAGGTGAAAGAACTGATTCGGTTGCGGTGTACGCCATGACCGAGTTGATTTTGTTTGGATTGAAACGACGTTTCTTGAATAAAACATTCCTGATCTCCCAATTACTACTGATCTCCTTGCTTGCCAGTCTGATGAATGCGGATAGAATCGCACTCTATTTCGGATTCACCCCTCCGGGACATCTTCCGCTTTCGTTGATGGAACAAGCAAACGAAGTCGATGAAGTGCTTGCGAACGCGTATGGGTTCACCCTTCAAGAAAAGGCGGAGTTAAGCGTGGTGGAAAGCATCGATGGATATGAAGTACGAAATTCGGCGCAACTCGACGGGATTCATCGACTCCAGCTTCAAGCCTATCTCACAACCCTTAGTAAGAACGAGTTTTTGGCGATTCGCAATCCCAGTGTCGCCGAACTGATCCAAGAGTACGAGTCCGTCGAGATCCGGTTCGATACGCCGATGGAAATCCGGGCGGTCGGAAAAGAAAGCTTCGTCTTCATGATACTGACCGCGGTATATTTCATGGTCCTCAATTTCGCGGCGATGACAAGCAACGAAGTGGTCTCTGAGAAGTCGGCCAACGTATTGGACATGGTGTTGAGTGCGACCGATGCGAAGTCGCATTACCGGGCGAAGTTGTTCGGTGGGTGGTTGACCATGATCCTGCAAGGGTGTTTCGCACTGGGGACGTTGAGTGTCTTCGCGATGTTACGCAACCAAAGCGATCTGGGGAGAGGATTATTGAGTTGGGCTTCGCAATTCGGGTTGGTCGATCGCGAGGTCACGAGTTTCCGTGCTTTGTTTGAAATGTTGGACCTGGACTTTTCCTTCGGGATGACGATCGCGCTATGCGTTTTCTTTTTATTGTGCGGGATGGCGATCCTCCAGATTTTGATGACCGTGATCGCGACCAAGCTCAAGAGCGCGGAGGAAGCTTCCATCCTGCAAGGCCCTGTCTACATCTTTCTTCTCATCCTCTATTATGTCGCCCTCTCGCAGAATACGATCCCCCGTTTATCACAGGGATTCGGTAAGATCGCTTCCTATGTCCCGATCAGTTCGATGCTTTTCATGCCGATGAGGCTGCTGTCCTTGAAACTGGGGGCAGGGGAGATCCTCTTGTCCGGATTCATCGCCGTCACAAGTCTGCTGGCTCTATTGTTTGCAGGTCAAAGGATCTATAAGAAAGGTCTTCGCCATGAAAAAGTATTCAAAAACTGTATTGTGAAAAATAGAGCAAAATGAGTAATAGTTTTGAACGACTTTGCGAAAAATGGCGAAATATGTTGAGAAAGTGAAAGTATTAACATAAAACACGTTGACGGTCAAGTCGGGCATTGTTTATAATCATGCGTGTAAAGGAGGAATTTAGAATGAAAAAATTAGTATTCTTACTTGCTGCCGCAGTATTGGTGATTTCTTCGTTGACGGGTTGTGCCGCACCGAAAGTCTACAAATTAGGTACCGCGAGCTTCACCGAAGTATCCAGCCGTGCCGCTACCGCCGAGGTCGCGGGTCGTGTACAATTCACCACGATCTACACCACCGTATTGCTTGACAAAGACAACAAAATCGTATGGGTTTCGATCGACTCCGCTCAAAACAACGGAACCTTCGACACCTTGGGTGCGATCGTTAAGGCCGAAGCCGCTCCGACCAAGAAGGAAAAGGGCGATGCTTATGGCATGAAAGCCGCTTCCGCCATCGGTAAAGAATGGTTCGAACAAATCGCTGCCCTCGAAGAATACTTCGTCGGTAAGACGGTTGCTGAAATCATGGCGATGCCGTTGACCGAAGAAGCTCCTGACGATCTGAAGACTTCCGTAACCATCGGTATCACCGGTTACCAAGAAGCCGTTAAGAAAGCCGCCGACAACGCGGTTGAAGTCAAGGGTGTTAAGTCTGTCGGATCCGCTTCCGTTACGACCGTTGCCGGCCGTACCGCGACGGCTGAAGTTGCCGGCCGCGTTCAAACGAACGTCGTCTTCACGGGTGTCGCTTTCGACAAAGACGGTAAAGTTCTTGCCGTTGCCATCGACAATGCCCAAAACAGTGGAACCTTCGACACCATGGGTGCGATCGTAAAAGCTGAAGTTTCCAAGACCAAGATCGAAAAAGGCGATGAATACGGTATGAAAGCCGCTTCCGCCATCGGTAAAGAATGGTATGAACAAATGGAAGCATTGACTGCCGCGATGGTTGGTAAGACCGTTGCTGAAATCCTTGCCATCCCGACTGCGAAGAAAGACGATGCCCATCCGGAAGTTCCTACGGGCGACGATCTGAAGACCTCTGTTTCCATCTCGATCGAAGGCTACCGTGCCGCCGTTGAGAAAGCATTCGAAGCAAAAGTCGAAATCAAGTAGTTCTCGACACAATGTCAAAATCAAAAGAGCCTTCGGGCTCTTTTGTTATTTCTCTTTCTTTAGCTTCGCTAAATCCACTCTTCGTTTCGTCTTCCTTAACTCTTCAAGGTTGGCCGCAAGTTGCTTCTCATAGGTACTGTTGGTGTTGGGCTGATAGAAACGCAGGTTCTTCACCGCAGTGGGAAGATATTGGATCTTGTGCCATAAATCCGGACGATCATAGGGATACTTGTCTTCTTCCTTCATTCCGACCGGTGTCAATCGCAAATAATCGGGGACGGGATAGGCGTGGTCTTCCAATTCGGCGATGGCCGCATGGATGGCCAAGCATCCGCTTTTGGACTTAGGCGATAACGCGAGATCGACGACGGCCGTACCCAAGATGATCGAAGCTTCGGGGAATCCCACGCGTTTCGCCGCGTCGATCGCATTGATCGTCCGCGCGACGGCTGCGGGGTTGGCTAACCCGATATCTTCATAGGCGGTCACAAGCAATCGTCTCTCGATGGAATCCATGTCGTCCGCAAGAATCAAACGAGCCAAATAATAAAGTGAAGCATCGGGGTCGCTACCGCGTATGGATTTCTGAAACGCACTCAATGCATCGTAATGGTCGTCCGCGTCGTGGTCCATCGCAAGATTCGCCTGACGGGTATACTGATTCACGTCCTCACGCGTGATTTGCTTGCCCGGGAGCGCGATGGCGAGGATCTCCAGGAGATTGTAGGCATAACGGATATCCCCGTTACTGAGGTCGCAAATCGTTTTGACAGCCTCTTCGTTCAGTGAACATCCGCCCAATTGGGACTCCGGATGGTTCAGGGCACGATCCAAGGCTTTGCGCATGTCCTGCTCTTCAATCCGCTTGAATTCCAACAACTGGCATCTGGATCGAACCGCGGGGTTGATGGAGAAGAACGGATTGGAGGTCGTCGCACCGATCATGATGATGGTGCCGTCTTCGATATGGGGAAGAAGCAAATCTTGTTTATCCTTATTCAACCGATGGACCTCATCCACGATGACGACCATCGATCCGTAAAGCTTCGCTTCCGCGAAGATCGTATCCAATTCCTTCTTGTTTCCGGTCACCGCGTTGAACTTCCTCAACGGAAGCGTCAACTCGTTGGCCATCACCGAGGCGACGGTGGTTTTGCCCGTTCCGGGCGGCCCGAAGAAGATCATCGAAAACAAACGCTTCTCTTCGACACATCGACGTAAAAGCGCGCCTTGGGAAACCAAGTGCGATTGTCCCAGGACATCGTCCAGTTTTGTGGGACGAATACGGAAAGCCAAGGGTTGTTTCATCGAATCACCTCCTTTCTATTCTAACATTACTGAAAAGATAGTAAAATGAAAGAAGAGGTGATCTTATGCGTGCCATTCTACAAAGAGTATCGAAAGCCAACGTAAAAGTGGACAACGAGGTCGTCGGATCGATCGGTCATGGACTGGTCGTCTATGTCGGGGTCCATCTGGAAGATACGGTCGAGGATGCGAAGAAACTTGCGTATAAGATCGCCAATGCCCGGGTCTTTGAAGACGATCAGGGTAAAATGAACCTGAGCGTGATGGATGTGAACGGCGAGGTGCTCTCGATTTCCCAGTTCACGTTGTACGGGGAGACCAAGAAAGGGCATCGCCCTTCCTATGATAAAGCCGCACGGCCGGATCAAGCGAATCTGCTTTATGAATCCTTTAATAAGGCGTTACGTGAAAACGTCCCGGTGAAGACCGGAATCTTTCAAGCCCATATGATCATCGACCAAATCAACGACGGTCCCGTGACCCTCGTGTATGAAACAAGGGAGGCAAACCTATGACTGAATTGATGGATGGAAGAATGACCGCGAAGAAAGTCGAAGATGATTTGAAGATCAAGATCGGGTTATTGAAGGAAAGAGGGAAGCGGACGCCGCAGTTGACCGTCGTGTTGGTCGGCGACCATCCGGCGTCGCTGAGCTACGTCGCAGGGAAAGACAAAGCATGCCAGCGCATCGGGATGAATTCCGAAGTGTTGCGTCTGCCCCGCACCATTTCCCAAACCGAACTCATCAAAGTGGTTCAACGCTTGAATGACGATTCCCAAGTCGACGGAATTCTGGTACAATTACCCCTGCCTGCCGAATTGGATCCGCAGGAAGTCGTACGCGCCATCGATCCTTCCAAGGATGTGGATGGCTTGCATCCGATCAACGTCGGACTCATGCATATGCAACTCAAGGGTTTTGAACCCTGTACGCCCAGAGGCATCCTGAGACTGTTGGACGAATACCAGATCCCCTTGCAGGGAAAAGATATCGTCGTCATCGGAAGAAGCAATTTGGTCGGCCGTCCGGTCGCGCAATTGTTGCTGAACAGAAATGCGACCGTCACCGTCTGCCATTCCAAAACCGCGGATCTTCAACACTATACCCGCGCGGCGGATGTCGTCGTGGTCGCCATCGGCCGGCCCCATTTCCTGCGCAAGGAACATGTCTCTTCCAAGTGCGTCGTCATCGACGTCGGCATCAACCGGCTTGAAAACGGGAAATTGACGGGGGATGCGGATTTCGACGCCCTCAACGGTTATGTTTCCCATATCACCCCGGTACCGGGCGGCGTGGGTCCGATGACCATCGCCATGTTGCTGGAAAACACGATGGACGCCTACTATGCGCATGAAATCCTACGGGAGGTCTAAATGGAATACGATTTAAACGATATCGTCGAAATGAAAAAAGAACATCCCTGCCATAAATCCAAACAATGGCGGATCATCCGCATGGGTGCCGACATCAAGATCAAATGTCTTGGATGCGGGGCTGCGATCATGTTCGACCGAAGCGAATTCGAAAAGAAACTGAAAAAGGTGGTCGAACACCACCCGAAAACGGAATAACGCCTTGAAAGGAGTTTCACTATGCCCTTAACCGCCGGAATCGTCGGCTTACCGAACGTCGGTAAATCGACCTTGTTTAACGCGATCACCCAATCCCAGGTCGAAGCCGCCAATTATCCCTTCGCCACCATCAACCCCAACGTCGGGGTGGTCGAAGTCCCCGACCATCGGGTCGATACCTTGCACGAGATGTTCAGCAGTAAGAAAACCATCCACACCACCTTCGAGTTCACCGACATCGCAGGCTTGGTAAAGGGTGCGAGTAAAGGCGAAGGCTTGGGCAACCAATTCCTTTCGCATATCCGCGAAGTCGACGCGATCGTCCATGTCGTCCGTTGTTTCGACGACAATGAGATCACCCACGTCGAAGGGTCGATCGATCCGTTACGCGACATCGAAATCATCAACCTCGAACTGATCCTGGCGGATGCGGCGAGCGTGGAAAACCGATTGAATAAAGTGGAACGCAAAGCCGCCCAAAAAGATAAAGACGCCGTCTTGGAATTCACTGTCCTGAAGCGTGTCTATGACGCCTTGATGGCGGGGAGATCCGCCCGTTCCGTCGAGATGGCGAGCGATGAAGCCTTGGTCGTCAAGGGATACAACCTGTTGACCGCCAAACCGGTCATCTATGTCGCAAACATGTCCGAGGAAGAAATCGGAAATCCGGAAGCCAACGCCTACTACCAGATCGTGAAGAAGTTCGCCGAGAGCGAAAGCAACGAAGTCATCCCCATCTGCGCGAAGATCGAAGAGGAACTTGCGATGTTGGAGGCGGATGAAAAGAAAGAATTCCTCAACGACCTCGGGATTCAAGAGAGCGGTTTGGACCGCATCATCAAAACCACCTATCACTTGCTTGGACTCTCCACCTTCCTGACCGCAGGGGTCCAGGAAGTCCGTGCCTGGACCTTCATCAAGGGCATGAAAGCCCCCGAGTGCGCCGGCGTCATCCACACCGACTTCCAAAAAGGGTTCATACGGGCGGAAACCTACGCCTATGACGATTTGATCGCCCTCGGTAGCGAACAAGCCGTGAAAGACGCAGGGAAACTGCGTTTGGAAGGAAAAGAATATCAAGTTCAAGACGGGGATGTCCTGCATTTCCGATTCAACGTCTAGTTATGATATAATAGGAGTATCAGAAGAGGAGGACAGATCATGAAACTCATTCTCGCGATCGTTTCCAACGACGATGCCCATAGCGTCATCAATACCCTAAACAAAGCGGATTTCATCGTCACACGTTTGTCCACGACCGGCGGTTTCCTGCGTGCGGGGAATACGACCTTGATCATCGGTACCGAAGACGAACAAGTCGAACATTGCATCGAGGTGATCGGCGAAGAAAGCAAACGCCGCACCGAAATCGTCCCTTCGACCGCTTCCTATGACATCGGACGGTATGCATCCTTCCCGATCGAAGTCCAAGTCGGGGGTGCGACGGTCTTCGTACTGGATGTTGAACAATTCCATAAACTCTAATATGTAAGCAAAAGCGACCTCGAGGTCGCTTTTCTTTAAGGATGGGGATATTCCAATTCGATGATGTCCGGATTGACCGCCGCGGTCGCATCCGAAGTCTTCCGTGCGCATTTGACACCGAAGGAGAGACTGAGTTCGACGGACAAGCCGTTGGCCATCGCATGCATGAAGCCGGCCACCAAGGCGTCGCCCATGCCGATGTCGTTACCCGAACCCAATACCGGGGCATCGATGTAGGTCGATTTCCCATAATAGTCGAAGCGTAGTCCGTCCTGATCCATGGTGACGCATGTCAGAGGGATCGACGACGTATTCTTGAAGAAGGTGAAGATCGAATCCGAGGTACGCAATACCTCGTGTTTATTGGCGAAGATCGCGAAGAAGGAAGACTGAAGTTCGATCGGCGGAAGGAATCCTAAGGCGATCCATTTCACCTTCGGGGTGCGTTGGATCAAGGTCGTAAGGAATTTCGGATCGTCCTGGTCGGTGATGCCGATCTCCTGTCCCTCCAAAAGAAAGGTAGGGAAGAGGTCGTTGCGGTTGAAATAAAAATCATCGGTGATGGTGGACGCCATCATCGATTGTTTATTTGAAATCAGTTGATAAAAATGAGGGGTCGGGGCGTTGACGATCGTACTGTGCACCTGGATGCCCAAGGTCTCCGTACGCGTGATCAAGTCCAACGCTTCGCTGTCGTTCCCGAATTTCGCCCAAAAGAAAACCTTGTTTCCCAACAGCGCCAGATTATGGGCGATATTGCGGACGGCTCCGCCGTCGGCGGGATAACGCGTGCTTTTCGTACATCTTCCGATCTCGAACGGAGTCGGCGAGAGAAGTACCGTATCGATCATGGCTGTGCCGATCGCGATAAACCATCCCATGCAATCACCTCGGACATTATCATACCATACTTATCTCAAGGGTTTGCACACTCGATGTTGAAATCGGGGAAGTCATGACGAAATAGCGTTGCGTCATGGGGTGAGGTGTGGTAAACTATGTTGTGAAAAAAATCTCATTATGAGGATGGAGGGTCGCCATGACGATCGAAATCTGTATCGGTAGTTCGTGCTATGTGAAGGGGTCGGATAAAGTCGTACTCCTGGTCAAGGAAATCCTGGTGAAACGCGGCTTGGACGCGAAGGTCGAATTGAAGGGTTCGTTCTGTATGAACGCCTGCACGCAAGGGATCGGAGTGAAGATCGACGGGAAGATGATCCGTCTGTTGGATCTCAACCTCGCCGAGAAACAACTCAACCTCGCCATCGACGAGGCCTTGTCATGAATCCGATTTCGCTTTTCGAAGCGAACTGTAAATCCTGCCACCATTGCGTACGGGCCTGCGTGACCAAGGCGATTTCCTTCGTCAACGGGAAACCGGAGATCGACGATGAAGAGTGCATCCTGTGCGGGGCGTGCTATACCGTCTGTCCCCACGATGCCAAACAAATCACCAGCGACCTGGCGCAAGTCCGCCAATGGATCCTCAACGGCGAGGAAGTCATCGCCAGCCTGGCCCCCAGTTATCCCGTGTTGAATGCGGATTTTTCCGCATGGAAGAAACGCCTGCTTGAAGTCGGATTCAGCGATGTTGTCGAGACGGCCCAAGGGGCGGCGTATGTCTCTTCGGAATATGTCCGACTCGGTGCCCACTATCCCGACCAAACCTTCATTTCGACCTGCTGTCCCGCGGTCGTGACCTATATCGAAACCCGTTATCCCCAATTGACTCATCTCTTAGCACCGACTTTATCCCCGATGGTGGTCTCCGGGAAACTGATCAAGCAGAACCATCCTTCGGCGAAAGTCGTCTTCATCTCCCCCTGCGTCGCCAAAATCAAAGAGGCGTCCGACTTCAGATCATTCATCGACGGGGTCGTCACGATGAGCGAACTCGACCAATTGGTCCGCATCTACGACGACCGTTATCCCCCAAACAACCCTGAAGTTTTCTCCGGTCGGATCGCACGCAGCTATCCTGCGTCCACGGGGATCCTGAAATCCATGCGACCCTTCGTTTCCGACAACATCGACCTGATGTGCGTGGAAGGGGTCGATCGGGTCAAGGAAGTCCTGGACGGACTTATGAACCATGAATTACCCTCGACCTTCATCGAAATGAGCGCCTGCGTCGGTTCGTGCATCAACGGACCGATCCTACGTCCCTATAAAGACCGTGAAATCGCGGCGATCCAGGCACTGCGTACGACCCGGGTCCTGGATAATCTCCCGATGAATCCATTATTGGTCGCGACGACCCACGTCGCCCATCCTTTAATACAGAAAATCCATCTTGAATCCGACATCTTGTCCGTTCTTGAGAAACTCGGGAAAACCGATCCATCCAAAGAACTGAACTGCGGAGCCTGCGGCTATCCGACCTGTCGCGAAAAAGCGGTAGCCGTGTTGGACAAGAAAGCCGACCCCTATCTCTGCCTTCCATTCGCTTTGGAGCGCGCCCAGTCGATGTCCAACGCGGTCATCCAACACACCCCCAACGGGATCATCATCGTGGATGACAAAGCCCATATCGTCGAGATCAACCCGGCTGCACGTCAACTTCTGTCTTGCGTCAATTTCCCCGTGGTCGGCTTCCCCTTGGAAGCCCTGCTTCCCGATCCCCAGCTCAAACCCCTGGTGTTGGATCGAACGCAAGTCCATTACATCCAAAGCGACTATCCCCAGTACGGACGCACCTTCATGCATGCGACCGTGCCTTTACCCGAAGAACGCTGCACCTTGATCATCCTGATGGATCTTACCCAGGAAACCACGCGTGAAAAACACTTGAAACAAGTCCGTACCGATACCTTGCTTGTCACCCAACAAGTCTTGGATGAACAAATGCGTACCGTCCAGGAAATCGCGAAACTACTCGGAGAGACCACGGCGAAAAGCAAGATCGCCTTGTCTCGTCTGAAGAAAAGCGTCGAGGAAGACCAATGATCGAAACACGCGTCAACGCGGCTTATCGTTCGTTGACGAAAACCAAGGAAGAACTCTGCGGGGACGATGTCCAAATCCGCGTCGACGAAAAGAACTTCGTGCTGGTGTTGGCGGATGGCTTGGGAAGCGGCGTCAAGGCGAACATCCTGGCGACCCTTTCCGCAACCATCATCAGCGAACTCTTGATTCAAGGCTTGGATCTCAGCGAAGCGGTCGCGACCTTGGTGGCGACCCTGCCTGAATGCGAAGAACGGCACATCGCCTATGCGACGTTCGCCGCATTGATGATCGATTCGGAAGGAAAAGCACAGTTGGCCGAATTCGACCAACCCCAGAGCGTCCTCTTCCGTAATCGACGGGAACTTCCGATCGAGCGAACTTCCAGCCTCATCGAAGGCAAGACGATCTTCGAAGCCCGCTTCGACGTCCTTCCCGGCGATGTTTTACTCTGCTTCTCCGACGGCGTGGAACACGCAGGTTTAGGCCGTATCCTGAATTTCGGCTGGCAACGCAAGGAAATCGTGCGTGCCACGGAAGAAATCCTGATGAAAACTATGAATCCGATCCATCTCGCGGATCGGTTGATCGATCAAGTCGACTCCCTCTATCATTTCGAAGCGGGGGACGACGCGACCGTCGCCTTCGTCGTCGTGGAAGGGAACCAGGAAAGCGCGGTACTTGTCGGACCGCCCTCGGACCCGTCGCAGGATCATCGCCTGGTGTATGAATGGCTTTCCCGTCCGGGTGCCAAAATCGTCTGCGGCGGAACGACCGCGTCGATGGTCGCACGTGAACTCAATCTAGAACTGAAAATCGGTGAGATCCTCCCCGGGGCGACCTTGCCTCCGGCCGGATCCATCCACGGGGTCGATCTTGTGACCGAAGGCGTACTGACCCTGAGTCGTACAAGAGATCTCCTTCGCCATGCCTCGTTGAATCAAAACGCCCTGCAGATCTTATTGAACGACGACAGCCCGGACGCAGCGACACGGTTGGCACGCAAACTCCTGGAAGGACCGGTCAAAGTACGGTTCATGTTGGGGCTGGCGGAGAATCCGGCGCATAAAGCGGAAAAAGGGTTGCTGATCTCGCTCAATGCTAAACTCAATCTCGTCCGTGAGATTGCGGAAGAGCTAAGGAAGCAAAGAAAACTAGTGACTGTTGAGATGTATTGAACCGAGGCGACTCGGTTTTTGCATTATTTGTATCAAATAGAGTGTTTATTTCGATTGTAATTTCGGTTATGATTGAAAAAAGACATACGCTTTCTGGGGGAAGATATGATTGAACTCATAAAAATGAACTTTCAGATTATTTGGAAGAGAGGACGGCTGCTTAATTATGCAGTTGTTTTAACTGTATTTTCTTCAGTTCTTAGTTTATTTTTCTATCGTGTTCTTAATATTGCTGCTAACTCAGACTATATGAGTGAATTTATACTACTAAATAGTAAAGCTGATCTGTTCATTTTTCTACTTTTGTATCTTATTCCATTGGCAGTGACCTTCCCTGATGGCGATATCGGAATCATTGAGCGGAAAATATACCCCCAAATCTTTACACGTGTTGAAGCAAAAAGATATTTAAGTGCGAAAGCGATCACAGAATTCTTAGTTGGCTTTTTAATTATGTTTTTCTTTTTTGGGCTTATGTATATATTCATGTTGTCTATGATAAATCATGATGCTACCTATTTTCAAAAATATATTTTACGTTTTTCAAACCCTATGAAGGATTCTATAGGATACTCGATCCTATTTGTAAATCATCCGCATCTTTACAACTTCCTCTATATTTTCTACATAAGTATTTATGGGGGAGTGTTGTCATTAACAGCTTACATATTAGGCATTTTTATTAAGTCCAAAGTAGTTGCTTATATCGGACCGTTCGTCTTGTCCGTTTTATTCGCGTTGTTAGTAAATTTAATTGGCTATCCATTTAGTAGCGCATATCCGCAATTGTTCCTAAATCCATTTGCAAACAGGTTGCTTGACGAAGGATGGTTTAGTCTTGAAAGAGTAATACCATTGATTTTGCTTTTGCATATCTTTTTCTTGACTGTTTTTCTTCAACTTAAGAAATGGATGATTTCAAGGAAATAGGATTACACAAACATCGAGGGGGAAGTCATGAGAATATCTAGAATTATGATCTATGTCTTGATCGCAAACCTATCCATCATGTATGGATTGCTTTACCTCTTTTCGCAATCGTTGGGGAATGAAATGATAAAAACATACTTGGTTTCGTTTCCTATACTCTTTGTGTCGTCTCCTTTGAATTTGATGCAAGTCATGTTTATTCTATTTTGGATCACTCCAGAAATGATTCTATTTTCTTATTGCTTCCAGTATTACACAAGATATTTGAACAAAATCTCTACATACACACTTACCCGTTCCAAGAGTATGAAGAAAAGTCAGTTTTTCATACTTAGAAAGATTCTCTGGATTCTTGCCTCAATAGAGTTTCTACGATATGTAATCCTTTCCATCACTCTCAATATTGGGTTTGCTTCCTTTATGAAGCAAATACCACCATTTCTATTATCAAATCTAGTCCTATTCATTGAAATCGAGTTGATCTGCATATCTTACCAACGAGTTCGTGATGATCGGCTCATTGTTCTATTCGTCCTGGCACATCTATTCATAATCTTCGGCTTCATTCAAGGCAAAATCGGACTAGTCAACATTCTGCTCTACAATGTTGAGCCAAATGGAATCGGGATGGTATTTGGCGTTGGGTTATTAATTGTTATGTTGTTGTTTAATCTGCTAGTAAGAGTCGCCAGAAAGGTGGAATACTAAATGAGTGGAAACAAAATCATACTAAAGGATGTCAGTAAAAAGTTTATTCGCCAGAGTGTACTAGAAAACATAAACTGTGAATTCGAAAGTGGGAAAATCTACGGCATCGTTGGTGAAAACGGCTGTGGAAAAACTGTACTATTAAAACTTCTCTGCGGGTTGATGAGACCAAGTTCAGGACAGATTCTATACAACGAACTTGAACTTAAGAAAGACATCGATTTTTTACCATCGCTAGGGGTAATCATTGAGAATCCCGGTTTCTTCGAAGAATTGAGTGGATTTGAAAACCTGAAAATCCTTGCTGGATTTCAAAGAAAAATCGATGATCGTAAAATCATCGAGTCAAATGAAAGAGTAGGACTCGTCAATAACAAAAAACCAGTTTCTAACTACTCTCTTGGAATGAAACAAAGACTTGGGGTTGCTCAAGCCATCATGGAGGATCCTGATATTCTCATTCTAGATGAATTCACAACTGCGTTGGATACGGATGGAGTGGACATGACACATAATCTTGTGAGGGAACACAAGGAAAAAGGTAAGATCGTTATCATTACTTCACATTCTGTCTATGACATTCGGTCTTTATGCGACAAAGTTTATGCAGTAGAAAAGAAGGGATTAAAAGATGTCCACGAAAAATAAACTTTCTATCATTACTATGACTATTTTACTTACACTAGTTTTTGGAATACTTTCTGTCAAAAAAGAACCCTTTTCTGTATCGGAGTCATTATTAAAGGCAAGAAATCTCATTTTTTCGGAATTCATCGTCCATTTTACAGGCGACGAGTACGCGAAATATGATGACAAAGTTCTTTTTCTTAACCGAGTAGAATCTCTTCATCAACTTGAAAGCGAATCGAATGTCATCGCTGAAGTGGAGACAATTTCAAGAGTAATGATTGGTGAGTATGTAAAAACCAAATGTAGGGTGCATAAAATTATTAAGTCAGAAGAAGGTAAAGTAGTATTGCAGGATATAGTCTATGTTTTTGAGCATTACAGGATGAATCCAAAAAGTGAAGATGCTTTTATTGCGCTTGGTTCACCGGTTTATCCAATGAGAGACGGACAACGATATCTAGTTTTTCTTAATGTGATTGATGCATATGAAAAAAAGAATCAATTTAATTTCTCTTCAAGTGTATTTGGAATAATTCCGATAAAAAACACAATCGAAATAAAGAAATCACCAAGATTTAGTCAAGGCGATAACAAGTTTCCAATTGAAGATTTCAATTCAAGCGATTATATTATTGATCCAATGACTGATGAAACAATTAAAGAAATCGAAGATAATATCAAGCAAAGTCTAATCGACCTTGAGTTGAATTCAAATCAGTTACCCAATAGCGAATACAAAAGGCAACTTGATGCAATTGTAGATCAGCGGATGTCGATTCCTTTTGCCTTGTCATACGAATCTAGACTAAAGGAAATCGTTAGTGACGCATTGCTGAAGTATTATGATATCAAAGTAGAGTTTGAACACTAGAAAGTGAATCGATTCTAGAAAAACTCAAGGTCAGGATTGAGAAGTAGTGATATTTGATGAAATGTGAAATGCTTTTCATGTAAACTTCATCTTTCAAAGAGGGAAATATGGTTAAATAAGAATACCCACGTTATCCCCAAGGAGTCCCATGAAAAGAAACATCCCCGTTCTCGATGGCATCTTCGTTTTTCTTGGCATTGCATTAATCTATATCCTGAATTTCGTGAACCTCAATCGCCTGCCGATCGATCTTCCCGATTACACCGTGTTGGTCCTCTCTTGCGTCTACGTGGCGGGTTGGATGATCTTCGCTTTTGTGGCGGGTCGACGTCGCGGAAAGATCGGATGGTATGAAATCACGTTTGTGTGGATCATCTTGCCTGCCCTCTTGATCGGTTTCATGACGGTGCTGGCGAGTTTCCAAAGCATCACAAACATCCTTTCCATGATCATGAACCTGCTTTATGTGAATGTCTTACGCGGGTTCAACGACCTGACGACGTTTGGAATCGATCTATTCGAGTACTTCAGCGATAAAGGCTACCCCGTCATCCCGGGGATCCTCTGTCTGCTCTCCTACGGGATCGGACGGCTTTTCCCAAAACCCAGAAAACGTGCATGAGAACGGAGTTTCCGTTCTTTTTTCTTGCGTGGTATAATAGGCTTACATGAAAGAAGGGGAGTTATGCTGCGCATCGGACAGTCGACGGACATCCATCCGTTACGGATTGGTAGGGATATGGTTTTAGGCGGTGTTCCCATCGAGAGCGACCTGGGACCCGAAGGACATTCGGATGCGGATGTGTTGACCCATGCGATCGCGGAAGCGATGTTGGGGGCGTTGGCGCTGGGGGATTTGGGGAAACACTTTCCCGACACCGATCCCAGATACAAAGGCATCTCATCGATCCTCCTTCTTCAAGAAGTCGTCATGAAAGTCGAAGCGTTGGGTTGGCATTTGGTCAACGTCGATAGTTTGGTTCTCTTGGAAGCGCCGAAATTGGCGAAATACAACGATGCCATCCGGATCAGCCTTGCCAACGCCTTGCATGTTTCGACCGACCAAGTCAGCGTCAAGGCGACCCGGGGGGAGAAACTCGGGTTCATCGGACGAGGCGAAGGGATCGCAGCACAAGCCGTCGTTCTTCTTGAGAAGAACGGCTAAGGGGGTTCACCCATGTTTGGTAAACTGAACGAAGTCAAGGTATTACGGGATCCGATCCACGAATACATCCATATCGAATACCAGGTGATCTGGGATTGTTTGAATTCGCCCGAATTCCAACGCTTACGCAGGATCCATCAACTCGGGGCGACCCATCAGGTCTATCATGCGGCCGAACATTCGCGCTTCTCCCATTCCTTGGGGGTCTACGAAATCGTCCGTCGCATGGTCAACGAAGTCGAAGGATTGAAGGACGCACTGAGTGAAGAAGAACAGATCGAAGTGATGTTGGCGGGGATGCTGCACGATATCGGGCATGGACCGTTCTCGCATTCCTTCGAGTCCGTCCTGGAGTTCAACCATGAAAAGATGGGTGCGCTGATCCTCTTGGGTGATAGCACGATCCATGACGTCTTGGTTTCACATCATCCCGACCTCCCCAAACACATCGTCGACATCCTTCAACACAAACATTCAAACCCCATCCTCAATCAAGTGGTCAGCGGACAATTGGATGCCGACCGCATGGATTATCTCTTGCGCGATGCGTATTTCACGGGGACCAGTTACGGTACCTTCGACTTAGAACGCGTCCTGAGGACCTTGCGTCTTCATGACGATAAACTCGTCGTCAAAGAAAGCGGCGTCCATACGATCGAAGACTACATCATGGCCCGCTATCATATGTACTGGCAGGTCTACTATCATCCCGTATCAAGGAGTTTCGAAACGATCTTGGTGCGCTTCTTCAAACGCCTGGTCGTATTGAATGCGGTCGACCCGGGGATTTCAAAGCGCTTCGCCATGTTTGGACCTTTCTTCCACGAAGGGTACCCGACACTGAAAGAACACTTCGAACTGGATGAAGCCGCGTGTCTCTATGCGTTTACACTGGCACGACAAGAAAGCGATAGTATCCTAAAGGATCTGGGGACCCGCTTGATGGATCGGCGTTTGTTTGAATACGCGGAAGTCGAATCGCCCCAGCAAGTCGAAGCGCAGCGTCAGAACGTCATCGACGCCGGCTTGGACCCTGAGTATTACTTCGCCCTGGATACGGCGATACAGCGGCCTTATTCGCCCTACCAAGAGAAAGAAAACTCTCTGATCTGGATTCTGAATACCAAAAACGAAATCAAGGAACTCTCCCAGGCATCCGTCTTGGTCGCAGCGATCGTCCGCGGTGAAAACAAAAAAGACGAAAAGATGTATTTCCCGCGGGAAACCGCGAATTAAGAAAGGTACGACATGGACAATCAACTGTATATCAATCGCCGTGAACGCGTGTTCGCGGAAATGGAGGAAGGAAGCTGCGCGGTCTTTTTCGCAGGGGAACTGGTGAAACGTTCATCCGATTCGACCTATCCCTTCAGCGTCAACCGTAATTTCTTCTATCTGACCGGACTTGACGAAGACGGGCTCGTCCTGCAACTCGTCAAGACATCGCAAGGCAGAAAAGAAATCCTCTACATCAAAGAATACGACGCGACCGCCGAGAAATGGGTCGGACGCTCGATCCGAAAAGAAGAAGCGATCGAAACCAGCGGGGTGCAAGTCATCCAAGTCATCCCTCAGTTCGACGCCGCGTTCGCTCGTTCGGTCAATTTCAACACCCTCTCGATCGTCTACATCGATTCGGAACGCTTCGATACGAAGTCCCGTCCGTTTGAAGGGGAAACTTTCGGAAAGAAAGTCAAAGACCTGTATCCCGGCTTGACGATCGTCAACCTGAACACAACGATCAACGGATTTCGATCCCTCAAAACCTCGGCCGAGATCGAAGCGCTGAAGAAAGCCGTCGACATCACCCAACATGGGGTCGAAGCGATCTTACGCAACTTGAAACCCGGGATGAAAGAATACGAAGCGGTCGCCCACTTCAACTATGAACTCTCGCGCCACAACGCCAAGCCTTCCTTTGATACGATCGCGGCTTCGGGACCCGAAGCCTGTATCCTCCACTATGTCCAAAACGACCGCACGATCAACGACGGCGAATTGGTGCTCTTCGACCTGGGTGCGGAATACGGACACTACTGCGCCGACATTTCACGGACATTCCCGGCCAACGGGAAGTTCACGGATCGTCAAAAAGAACTCTACAATATCGTCCTATTGGCTCAGAAACGTGTCATCGAAGCGATCAAGCCGGGTGTGACTCTTCAAACCCTTAACGAAATCGTCAAACAAACCTATCGCGTCGAAGCCGTCAATGCGAAAATCATCGACACCCCCGAACAAATCGACGAGATCTATTACCATGGCGTAAGCCATCTCTTGGGGTTGGATACGCATGATGTCGGTCAAGTCGAATCGATGGTTCTCAAACCGGGTCATGTGATCACGGTCGAACCGGGTCTATACAGTAAAAAAGAAAAGATCGGAATCCGCATCGAAGACGATGTCCGTGTCACGGAACAAGGATACGAAATCCTGTCTCCCAATATCCTGAAAGAAGTCGAAGAAATCGAAGCCTTCATGAGCCGTTAACCAACGGCTTTTTTAGATGAGTGTCCATGGCATAAATCCTTAAAGACATACCGGATAATGCATTATAAAGCACCACAAAAACAAAGGGGAGGAACAGATCATGCATGAGATCAAATGCCCGCATTGCGGGAAAGAGTTTACGATCGACGAGGCGAGTTATGCGGATATACTCAATCAAGTAAAAACGAGGGAATTCGATACCGAAGTCCACGAGAAATTGGAGCTTTTCAAGAAGCAACAAGCCTCGGAAATTGCATTGATGGAACAAAAGACAAAAAACACGTATGATTTTCAGTTCGCTCAAAAGGAGAAAGAACTTTTCGAATTGAAGTCCAAAATGGAAGCAAGTCGGCAGGATAAGCAGCTTGCGTTGAATCAAGTCGAGAATGAAATGAATGCGAAGCTTAGAAAGCAAGAAGACTTCATTAAAGAACTTGAAGCAAAGGCGATTTCGATTCAAAAAGACAAAGAGATCGAAGCTCAGAAAGCGCTGACACTCAAAGAAAAAGAGTTGAATGAACTAAAGATTCAACTGAATAGTTTCGACCAGCAAAAAGAACTCATTAAGCAGGAAACCGAGAAGAAGATGATGGAGACGACAATGAAACTCAATGAAGAGATCAATGCGTTGAAGTTGTCCTTGAAGACGGTCGAAAGCACGAAAGAACTGGAAGTATCCCAAATCCTCTCGGAGAAAGAAAAAGTCGTAGCGGAGTTGGGTTCGCGCTTGGATTTGTTGGCGACACAGAAGGAAATCGAGTTTAGCACCATTAAAGAAAGCCATCGTAAAGAGCTATCGACAAAAGATGAAGTCATTGCTTTCTATAAGGACTTCAAAACCAGACAGTCCACGAAATTACTCGGTGAATCCTTGGAACAACACTGCGAGATCGAGTTCAACAAGATCCGTGCAACATCCTTTAAGAATGCCATCTTCACAAAAGACAACGATATTCAAACCGGAAGCAAAGGCGACTATATCTATCGTGAGTACGATGAATATAAAAACGAAATCATCTCCATCATGTTCGAAATGAAGAATGAAGGCGACGTGACTGCGACGAAAAAGAAAAACGAACACTTCTTCAAAGAGTTGGATAAAGACCGGACGGAAAAGAAGTGCGAATATGCCATCCTGGTTTCCTTACTTGAAGCGGACAATGAACTCTACAATAGCGGTATCGTGGATGTGTCGCACGAATATGCAAAGATGTATGTGATCCGGCCGCAATTCTTCATCCCGATCATCACATTGTTGCGTAACGCTGCGATGAATTCTCTAAAGTATAAACAAGAGTTGAGTTTGATGCGCGAACAGAACTTGGATATCACGAACTTCGAAGAAGACCTGAACAATTTCAAAGTAGGGTTTGCGCGTAACTACGACCTTGCAAGCCGCAAATTCAAGACTGCGGTGGATGAAATCGATAAGGCGATCCGAGCCCTTCAGAAGACAAAGGATGAGTTGTTGTCCTCCGAAGATAATTTAAGACTCGCCAATAATAAAGCCGAGGATCTGACGATCAAGAAATTGACACGGAAGAATCCGACGATGAAAGCGAAGTTCGATGCACTGGCTACGCATGTGGATGAAGACTAGGTATTATTGATAAGCATATCTGAGTTCAGGTTGAATCAAGGAGTACTTGAATTCATGATTAAATTTGTTTGCGAGGATAGGTTTTAGGGAACAAACCATGCTTTTCTAGACAGAAAAGTTCCCTAATTCGTAGAACTTAAAATAAGTAAAATGAATTATCATCTTGATTGTTTGAATTATCGATAAAGACTCGGCACTTGAGTCTTTTTTCATGATGCAAATCAAGCACCGATCCGAAGTTCACCAACGAGATACGATAACGACACTTTTAACCATCGATGAGTGGATTTTACTTTTGCAAACAAGGACATTTGAGAATTTTTTGTTTATCCCTTGACAACTCACTGTCATTGCATATAATTCAAGAGAAAAAGGGTGGAAACATGAACGAGGTACGTAGAATCGATTTGACTGTCAAACAAACCGAACTCGAAACCGGAGTCGCCCAAATCATCTATCAAGGGAAGGCATTGCGCGTGAAAAACGAAGCGATGTATTCGCTCACGTATAACGAATCCAAGACGACGGAAGTTCTTCTGGAAGTGTATTTAGACCATTTGGTCTTGAAGCGCACCGGAGAAGCTTTGACGACGTTGACGTTTAACCCCGCTAAGAAACAGACTGGAAGTTTATCCACGACCTACGGCGTGATTTCACTGGACATCCTGACGGAACAGTTGCGAATCACTTCTTCGCGTCTTCGATGGATGTATCGGCTCAACCAGGGGGATGAGCTTGTCGGAGCGTATGTCAGCGAGTGGACAATGGAGGAAACCGAATGAATTTAATCGAAACAGCCTTAAAACAAGCCATACAAAACGCCGTGAAGAAGGCGTTTGACACAACCATCGACCTCGAGGAAATCGTCGTCGAGGAGCCGAAATCGAAGGAACACGGGGATTATGCATCCAACGTGGCCATGCGCTTGGCGAAAGTATTGAAGCAAAACCCAAGAAACGTCGCACAGACGATTCTACAAGAGATCGATACGAAAGAAGGCGGGATCCGCCAGGCGGAAATCGCCGGACCGGGATTCATCAATTTTTTCATGGAAGCCGGCAGTCTATCCGAAGTCATCAAGAAAGTACTCAGTGAAGATACGAACTACGGGAACACCGAGTCCAGCGACAAACGCAAATGGAACGTGGAATATGTTTCCGCCAATCCGACTGGTGATCTGCATCCGGGTCATGCGAGAGGGGCTTCCATCGGGGATTCGCTGACACGCATCATGAAAGCCGCGGGCTATGACGTCACGCGCGAATACTACATCAACGACGCGGGGAACCAGATCAACAACATGGCGAAATCCCTGCAGGCGCGCTATCTCCAACACTATGGTGTCGAAGCCGTCGTGCCTGAAGACGGATATCACGGGAAAGACCTGATCGAGATCGCACAGACACTCGCCAACGAAGTCGGCGACATCTACGTGAACGCGGACAAAGAAGAGAGTTTACCGATCTTCCGTTCGTTTGGGTTAAGGGAAGAAACCAAGAAGCTGCGTGAAGATTTATTGGCGTTCAACGTCGAATTCGACGTCTGGACTTCCGAACAATCCATCTATGATCGTGGTTTGGTCGAAAAAGCATTGACAAAACTGATCGAACAAGGCCATACTTACGTACACGAAGAAGCCACATGGTTGAAAACCACCGATTTCGGTGACGATAAAGACCGTGTGTTGGTTCGTGGCAACGGATTATACACCTATTTGATGCCGGACATCGCCTACCATCTCAACAAGAAAGACCGGGGCTACGACGTCCTCATCGACTTGTTGGGGGCGGATCATCACGGCTATATCGCGCGGTTGAAAGCCGCCATCCAAGCCTTGGGTTATCCCGCGGGCGATCTGGATGTGGATATCATCCAGATGGCACGGATGATCAAGGACGGCGAAGAATTCAAGATGAGCAAGCGTACGGGGAAAGCGGTCTCCCTCAAGGATCTGACCGAAGCCGCCGGCGTCGATGCCGTCCGTTATTATTTCGTCAGCCGGGCAGGGGATACCCACATGGATCTGGACTTGGATATGGCAAGCAAGCAATCCAATGAAAACCCGGTCTATTACGCCCAATACGCCCATGCGCGGATGTGTTCCATCCAACGCAACGCCAATATGGACGTCGCGGATACGTTTGAGCGAATCACCCATCCCAAGGAAATCGAACTCTGCAAGATCATGATCGACTTCCCCCAGATGATCAAAGACGCGGCCTTGACGCGCCAACCCCACAAAGTATGCAACTATATCCAGAAGCTGGCCGCCGCGTTCCACGGGTTCTACAACGAATGCCAGGTCTTGAATCTGGAAGACGGCGCATTGAGCGCCCAACGACTGGGATTGGTGAAAGCCACCCAGTACACCTTACGCAATGCCTTGACCCTGATCGGGGTTAGCGCACCGGAAAAAATGTAGCAGGAGGAACACCATGAGCAATCGATCCATGACCGATGTCGCATTCGACATCCTACAGACCCAAGGAAAAGAAATGACCTTTGTTGAATTATGGGGCAAAGTCTGCACTTCCTTCGGGTTCACGACTTCCCAAGCCGAAAATAAAATCGCCCAGTTCTTCTCGGCGATGACCTTGGATGTCCGCTTCGCACCGTTAGCCGGCGGGATTTGGGATTTACGTTCCCGTCGCACCTACAACGAAACGCATATCGACACCGATTCCATCATCATCGAGGAAGAACTGATCAAGGAAGATGACTTGATGGCCTCCGTCTTCGACGACACGGAAGAAGAGTTCGATAAGCCCTTCCGCGAAGAACCAGTACCTGAAGAAGAATTCTAATTGCCGGGAAACCGGCTTTTTTATCGGACTCGTAGAAAAAAGTCGTGTTGGGTTTGAATCAAGCGCATGATTTCGTCCAGATCTTCGATCGAGGCGTTTGGGATGGTGTTGAGTTCTCTTCCGCAACGGAACACTTTTCTTCCGTCTTCATAGACATAGGTATATCCCAACAATTCCTCGACGCATCTTCCGCAGCCGTAGCATCCCGTATACTTTCCATGGAACTCTTCAATCACATTCTTGACGGAGGTGTGGAATTTCTCGGAATAGTCAGGCGAAGCGAAATATTTCAAACGGAAATCATGGGGGTAGAACTTGGCGATGGTTTGGTTCAATACGGGATGACGAAAATCCAACCCGAAGGTCGCCGATGCGGTCCGTTTGGGTGTATACCCTAAACGGGTAAGCATGTCGATGATCGGCCGATAGAGTGCACGATCGGATTCGTCCTGATTCATCAGGAAGTCTTCGATCAGTTTGACTTGCTTTGTGTTCATCTTTCATGTCTCCTTTTCCATAGTTCTATACAATTGAAACGATATCCACTAAAATAGAAAGAGAAAGCATGTTTTTAATCCATTTTTAATCTACCCGAACGAGGATTTACATCTTCACTTGTTATCATAGCATCAACCAAGGAAAGGGTGAAATCATGATTACCATCGAACAAGTAGAAAAAGTAGTCAAACATACCGGAGTCACGTACCAAGAAGCCAAAGAAGCTCTGGAAGTCACGGAAGGGAATGTATTGGAAGCCATCATCAACATCGAGAAGCGCAGAGGGGAAACGAAGCAATCGACCAATGCGAGTCAGAACCGCCAAGAAGAGAGAGAGCAACGGGAAGAAAGCAACAGCGATTCCCTGGACCAGTTCGTCGAATGGGTGAAGCGTTGGGTCCATCGCGGAACCATCAATAAACTCGAAGTCGTACGCAACAAGAAAGTGGTCCTGGCGCTGCCGGTCCTTGTCTTCATCATTCTGGTTCTGTTTGTCTTCTGGGTGACCGTACCCTTATTGATCATCAGTCTCTTCTTCGGATACGGCTACCGTTTTAGCGGACCGGACCTGGAGAAGACGAAAGTGAACGATGCGGTGCAGATGGCCAGCGAAGCGACGATCAAGGCGAAAGACGCCGTCGTGAATACCTTCGACGAATGGTCGAAAAAGGATGATGATGCCAATGGAAAGAATTCTAATCATTGAGGATGAATCGAAAATCGCTCGCTTTATCCAGCTTGAATTAAATCACGAAGGCTACGAGGTCGAACTCGCGGCTGACGGAAGGGACGGGCTTGAGTTACTCAAGACCCGTCCTTTCGACTTGGTTCTACTCGACATCATGCTTCCGTCGATCAACGGATTCGAAGTCTTGCGTCGATTAAGGTTGTTCTCTTCCGTCGCGGTCATCCTGTTGACGGCGAAAGACGATGTCATCGACAAAGTCATGGGCTTGGATTCCGGGGCGGACGATTACATCACCAAGCCTTTCGCGATCGAAGAACTCCTGGCACGCATACGGATGGCGCTACGCAAACAAAACCGGACGCAGGTCTCCTTATTGACACACAACGACTTAATCGTGGACGTGGAGAAATACAAGGCGACGCTGAGGGGGAAGGAAATCGAACTCACGAAGAAAGAATTCGATCTCTTGACCATCCTCCTCCAAAACAAAAACAAGGTCTGTACCCGGGAAAACCTGTTGGAGCGGGTGTGGGGCTACAGTTACGACGGGACGACCAACGCGGTCGACGTGTATATCCGACATTTACGGGTGAAGATCGAGGATGAGGACATGAGCGTGATCCATACGGTTCGCGGGGTCGGCTATGTCATCAAAGATGAGTAAGACACAGAATCGGGTCAGACAGAATCCGACGAAAAAATCGCTGGCGTTGAAGATGAACCTGGCGATGTTTTCGCAAAACCTGAGTTTCATTTTCCTTTCGCAACTCCTGATGTTCAGTCTGATCGTTTCGTATCAGACCGTCAAGATCGAGCAGAATGCGGAAGCGTTATTGAGAAATCCAGCGGTCTCAAGTGAAATCGATGAAGGGACCCAAATCCTTGGGTATTCCTTTTTGATCGTGGACGGTTCGGAAGACCCGCAGGAGAGTCCTTTGCTTGCCTGGATGTTGCCGATCGAAAACGCGGAGCGCACTTGGTTCATTCCGAAGACGGAACCCAATTGGATCACGCGGGTGATGACGAGCGAATATCAGCTTCTTGTCCCCTACCGCAATTCCAACCTTCTCATACGCTATCCTCTTCAATCCAACATCATCCAACTTCTGCAGATTCTGGCGATCCTTTTCGGGATTCAATTCCTCTTTCTTTTGATCCGGATCGTTTCGAACTTCGGTTTAGTGAACGATGCCTTGCAACCGTTAGCCCAGTTGACGGATTCGGCGGTGAAGCTTCAAAACGAATTGTCGAACGTATCGTTGGCGAAACGGAGTTCGGAGATCGAAGGCTTTGCGGGGGTGTTGAAGCAACTGGATGTCACCCAACTCGATAAACCGGTGTTGGTCCAAAATCAACAGAAAGAACTCGATGCTTTGACCAATGCGATCAACGATCTGTTGATCCGCATGAAAGATGCCTATCAATCGCAGACACGCTTCGTTTCCGATGCCTCGCATGAACTCAGGACGCCGATCGCGATCATCCAAGGGTATGCGAACTTGTTGGACCGTTGGGGGAAGGACGACCCGAAGACGGCACAGGAAGCCATCGATGCCATCAAAGACGAATCGCAGCACATGAAGAACCTGATTGAACAACTGTTGTTTCTAGCCCGTGGGGACAGCGATACCTTATTGCTTCAGAAAGAGGTGTTCGATGTCGACCAACTGATCCAAGGTGTCGTGAAAGAAGCCCGTCTGATCGATTCGACCCATCCTTATGTGTTCACACCGACCCAGCCTACCGGGATGTTCGCCGACAAACAACTGATCAAACAAGTACTGCGCATTTTATTGGACAATGCGAGTAAATATTCCGCTACCGACGAAGTCATCCGGATCAAAGTGTCGCATGAAAACCAAGATGTCTCCATCATGGTGCAGGACAACGGGGTCGGGATGAAGGAAGAAACGATCCAGCATGTCTTCGACCGGTTCTATCGCGGGGATACGACGAAGGACATCAAGGCGAAAGGGACGGGACTGGGCTTGTCGATCGCGAAATCGATCGTGGAGAAACATGACGGGAAATTCGAAATCAATAGCCGCTACGGCGTCGGAACGTGGATCACCGTCACCTTCAAGGATGCCTACCGCTCAACCGACGATCTGCCGACGAATTCGGGCGAAATCAAGTAATCGCGACGGAAATTTGGTAAAGTAGAAGTAGCGAGGTACAGACATGAAAAAAATATTGATCATCGGCGGTACGGGGACGATCTCTTCCTGGATCACCCGTCATTTCGCCCAGGATCCCTTATGCGATGTGTATGTGATGAACCGGGGAAGAAAGAACGACCAGCTTCCTCAGAACGTTTCCGTGTTGATCGCGGACATCAACCAAAAAGACCAGGTCGAGGCGGCGATCCAAAACCATCGGTTCGACAGCGTCATCAACTTCGTCCTCTTCACACCGGACCAGGCAAGACAAAACATCGAGCTCTTCCGCAAGAAGACCGATCAATTCATCTTCATCAGCACGGTCGCGACACTGAACCATGAAGGACATTTGTTATTAAGCGAGACTTCCCCGCAAGGGAATGAGTATAGCGAGTACGGGCGAAACAAAGAAGCCTGCGAGAAAGTCTTTCTCGAGGCCTATCAAAACGAGGGTTTCCCGGTGACGATCGTCCGTCCATCCCAAACCTATGGGGAAGACCGGATTCCCGTAAGCATCAAAGGGAAAACCTGTTGGTCGGTGATCGACCGCATGCAAAAAGGCAAGGAAGTCATCATCCACGGGGAAGGCCAATCCGTCTGGGTCAGCACCCATGCGCAAGATTTCGCGAAAGGCTTTGTGGGATTGGTCGCCAATCGCAAAACCATCGGACAAACCTACCAGATCATGTGCGACAACGCCCATACCTGGGATGACATCTACCTGGAATTGGCCAAACTTCTCAAGGTCGAATATCGACCAGTCTATATCCCCAGCGACATCCTGGCGAAATCCACAGCCTATGACTTATTGACCTCGATCCAAGGGGACAAGCATTTCTCCTGCCTCTACGATACACGCAAGATCAAAGAAATGTTTCCTGACTTTACCTGTAAGATCGACATTCAGGCAGGGTTGAAACTCTACCTCGATTACATGGAAGAACATCCCGAATTGAAACAGGAAGACGCCGCTTTCGATGTTTGGTGCGATAAACTGATCAACCGATACAAAGAAGCGACGGAAAACCTGATGGAGAACCTATAAAAAAAGGACGCGCGAGCGTCCTTTGACGTATTCCGATTACATCGGTTGCATGACACCCGAGAAGACCAACCAGGCCAACACGGATTTCGCAACCAAACTCAAGACGATGTACGTACGTTCCCCGTACAGGTAGTTCTTCCATTTCCCGACCTTCAAGTACTGAAGGATCATGTTGATGGGGAAGAGGTTGAAGAAGACGAAGTAGGAACCTACGATCGCATAGACGAACCAAGGGACTTCCGCAGGGTTCGCATTCCCGAAGGCGTAGAGGAGAATGATGATCCACGGTCCGATCCCGGCGACGGAACCGAAGATGAAGGCCGACCAGTCGGTCTTTTTCTTGAACTGGTTGATTTCTTCCATCAACAAGCCGAACCAGTTCATCGAGGCGTTCAGGAAGAAGATGGCGATCAAGGCGCCGATGTCGTAGACACCGAACAACTGGGCGATCAACACGATCATCACCGAAGAACTCAATGCGTATTCATGCCAACGGAAACGGTTGATCCCTTTCGCCAAGTCGGCGTTGTAGATCTTGTTGGTTCTAGGATAGACGATGATGAAGTGGGCCAAAGCGGAGAGAAAGAGGAAGGAAGATACGGCGATGGCGAAAGGCATGTCCCCGATCTTTCCGGGTAAGGTGACCAAACGCATCTGGACGGGATCGAAAGAGAGGTAATAGGATAGGATCGGTGTTTTGAAATTCGCGATCTTCTCGATGGTGAGGGCGAAAAACAACATCAGGCTTCCTTGGACGAAATGCAGACTCCCCATGATCAGATTGAATTTACGTAGTGATTTAAAATCGATGACTTTCTTCATATGATTGACTCCTGATTCCCCTTTTAAGGATTGTATCTCTATTGTAGTGGTTTACGTCGCGGAAACAAGCGATTTGACTTTCTTGTTGATTGAATTCAAAATATTGCGATGTACAGAGAGAATGAAGCGACGAAAAGGCTATGATAGAACGATTTGATCATTATCACACTTTACTTTCCTTGTCAGATAATCCATCCAACCTTGCTTCGTTCTAGTGCATTAATTCGTTGTTTTCTTTATTGTATCCCTAATGCGGATGATTACGGAATCATGCTAAAATAAGCCCAAGGGTCGCCTTGTTCATCGGATGCGACACATGTCATCATTCTTCTTCCCTTCGCATCGATACACTGCTAGATCGTCGTTTTCAACGATATTTTTTTCACCACCAATACATCCACCCCCCACTCACATGACGGAATCGTCTTCACGGAGGAACCATGAAGAGTAAAATCAAGATTGACCCCAAATACGGACTGATGATCGGTGTGGCGTTCGCACTGATCCTTTTCGGCTTCTCCCAAAATAGCGGGACGGAGATTATGAATGGGTTGAAATCCATCCTCACCCAACCCTCGAGCCTGATTAGCGACTACATTGGACTTGGAAACATGGGCGCGGCATTCGTGAACTCCGGGCTGGTTCTCCTTGTGCTCCTCTTATTGTTGTCTTTACTAAAACAAGCAATGAACGGACCGTTGATCGCCGCTCTTTTTACAATCGCTGGATTTGCGTTCTTCGGAAAAAACCTGTTCAATGTGTGGCCGATTCTTCTAGGGGTTTATGGCTATTCGATCTTCAAGAAGGAAAAGTTCAATAAATTCCTGGTCGCCGCCTTGTTCGGGACGGCCATGGCGCCGGCGATTTCCGAGATTGCGTTCGGGAGTAGCCTTTCCTTGATGATCAGTCTTCCATTGGCCTTGTTTTCCGGCATCCTCCTTGGCTTCTTGATCTACCCCCTCGCCGTCTCGCTCATCAACGTCCATCAGGGATACAATCTCTACAACATCGGATTCGTCGTCGGGATGACCGGACTGGTGTTCGTTTCGATCCTTCGCTCGTTCGGCTACGTCCCCACACCGAAACTCATCTGGACGACCGGCAACAATCTTCTCTTAGGTATTTATCTTGTGGCTTTGTTTACTTCGATTCTGTTATTTGGCTTCATCATCAACAACAACTCGTTTAGAAACTATCGGAAAATCCTGGACCATTCCGGGAAACTGATGAGCGACTTCATCCAACTTGAAGGTTATGGTGTGACCCTCATCAACATGGGCTTGGTCGGATTGATTTCGGTGGTCTATATCCTTATTATCCAAGGGGATTTGAACGGACCGACCATCGGGGGGATCTTTACGGTCGCCGGTTTCGGGGCGTTCGGGAAACATCCAAAAAACATCCTTCCGATCTTTCTCGGCGTCCTTCTTGGTTCTCTTCTCAAAGTCTTCTCGATCAACGACCCTTCCATTCAGTTAGCCGCCTTGTTCGGAACGGCCTTGGCTCCGATCGCAGGGAAGTTCGGATGGCCATGGGGCGTTGTCGCCGGGTTCGTCCATTCTTCCGTCGTGTTGAATGTCGGGTATCTCCATGGCGGATTCAACCTCTACAATAACGGATTCTCGGCGGGATTGGTCGCCGCGGTCCTCCTCCCGATCATCGGGATGTTTACGAAAAGCGATGCATCATCTTCGACGGAAAAGAAATCGTAGCCGTGTTTTCGTGACTCAGACCGATGTTTCATTGGATTGAAGAAGTCGGGAAACGACATCATCGGAAATGGTATACTATGGATGTAGTCGGGGGTATATGGAGTGTCGAATCGACCAAAAACAATCACTATCGATAGTTGAGTACTTAAAAACGAAAATCCTTAAGTGATATCAGCGAAATTGCTTAAGTGAAATTCACGAAATTACTTCATTGATTACGAAGGACTGAATAGAGATAATCGATTTATGCAGTGAAATCATAAGAGTTGCATCGTTTTCTCTCAATTCTCACATCATTTAGGTATTCTTAAATCAACACAAGGGGAAATTCCGATGAAGAAAAATTATCTGGGATTGGATGTATTGCGCGGCCTGGGGATTTTCGTACTCTTGACCATGCACACCGCGTTCTATCATTTCGAAGGTCTGTATGATCTGGACTTAAACAATCCTCCCCCCATCGTGACGGTGATCGGATTGATGCTGATGTTCGCGGGGGTTTTCGCCATGGTCAGCGCCGTTGCGCATACCACCCAGTATCTGCGTAAGCGCCGTCAGTTGGGGTACGACCACGCCAAATTACTGAGATACAACACGATCAACGCACTGCTTATCCTAATCGTCGCCTATCTCTACTTTATCTTCACCGGTCCGGGCATCGTCAACATGACCGGCCGCAGTATGAACAATTCCATTTTCGTGGAATGGTTCGCGACCGGCAAGCTGATTGGCACCAATATGGAGCGTCTATGGTATATCGACAGTTTGGTCATGTTGGGGACCAACGTCCTATTGATGGGCTTGGTGTTTGTGGGCATGGAGAAACTCTTCAAGAAGAAAGTCACGCCGACCCACTATCTCATCCTGGGACTCGTGTTCTTCGTCGTTTCTCTGATCCGTATTCCCTTGTATCCGATCTATCTCGACGCCTATGAAAGCAAAAACTGGCTAGTTCTCTCCGTTTTGAATCCGCTCGTCAGTAAAAACAACCCGATCTTCCCGTATTTCTCTTTCGCCTTGATCGGGATGTGGATCGCGATGCTGTTGGCTCAAAAAGACTGGAAGCGGGTCGTTAAGAATGTTCTGCCGGTCGGCATCGCATTGTTTGTGGTCGGTGTCGTCGCCTACCTGGTATTACCTGATACGATGTTGCAACGCGGGATCGATCCGATCTGGTTCGCGATCATGACCGCCCAACTCGGTTTATTCCAACTGATGATCCTTTTTGCCTTATGGCATTATGACATCCAAAACCCCAAATACAAGTTATCCGTCGGATCGAAGTTCATCGCCCGCTTCGGGGTCGCCGGGTTAAGCATCTTCTTCATCGAAAGCACCTTCAGCGCGATGGTGGCGCGAATCATCCGTATTTTCATCCCGACCTTCTCGCTGGATATCGCCGGATCGTTGCTGTTCGGCTTGAGTCTCGCGGTGTTCTGGGGCTTTGTGCTGATTCTTTGGGAAAAGAAGAACTACAAGTACGGCATCGAATATTTCATCGCGAAAACCCTGCGTAAATACGGCAAGAGCGAGAAACAAGAGAAACTTGAAGGGAAACTCCAATGAGTTCGGGCTTAATCGACGCTTTCCGTCTGTTCTATCATCGGAAATTCCATACGATCGAACAGATCCGTTCGTATCAAGAGAAACAACTGCGTCGCTTGATCGATCTCAGCGTGAAAGAGTCATCGTTTTATCGTGAACGGTTCTCACCCCATATTCCTCGCACCCTCGAGGATCTTGTTTTCGTTTCTCCGATCAATAAAGAAATCATGATGTCGAATTTCGACCGACTCAACACGATTGGCGTGAAACTTGAAGACGTCAAAGCATTCGCGGTTCAAAAGGAACTCGCAAAGGATTATCTGGGCTATTATCAGGACCGTGTGGTCGTCGGTCTTTCCTCCGGCACCAGCGGAAACAAAGGGGTCTATCTGACACCCAAGGAACTGACGAAGAAACTTCCCTTCGTGTTCCTAGCGCGAGGGGGAATCCCGCTGCGCCATCTTCCGTTTCGCATCCTCTTTTGCCTGCGTGTCTTCGGACAAGGGTTCGACGACATCAACTCCCCTTTGGTCCATCTCCATTATTGCGCAACCATGACGCCGGTCGATGAAATCATCGATCAACTGAATTCAAAGCGCATCAATATCCTCATGGCGCCCCCGAGTCTACTCCGGATCCTCCTTCCTCACAAAGACAAAATCAAAGTGAAGTTCAAGCAGATCGTCTGTTATGCGGAAGTGCTCGAGAAAGAAGAGAAAGAACGATTCAGAAGAGCGTTTAGTACGAATGTCGTGGAGATCTACCAAGCTTCGGAAGGGCAGATCGCCAGTGCCTGTAGCCACGGCAATCTACACATCAACGAAGACCTCGTGATCGTGGAACTGACGGATGAACAGGGAAACAAGATCGAAAAGCCCGGTGAACTCGCAAGACATATGTACGTCACCAATTTGGTCAATACCGCCCAACCCTTGATCCGCTATGAAATGAACGACTTGGTCGTGCTGGGGGATAAATGCCCGTGCGGAAGCCACTTCAGGACGATCGACCGGATTTTAGGCAGAAACGACGACGTTCTCTATTTCATGACCTTAGATGATCGTAGAATCCCCATGTTCCCCGATTTGATCAGTCGGTGGATCATCACCGCGACCGATGACATCCGTGAGTATCAGGTACATCAAACCAAAGACGGAGACATGGAAATCAAGATCGAAACACTGCCCGATGCCGATGAAGATCAAATGACGATCGCAAGCAAAGTCAAACTGAGGGTCGAGGATGAACTTAGAGAATTCAATATCCGGAGCGAAGTCGTTGTGACGATGACAATCCTACCTTTACCGGAAGACCGATCCAAATATAAACGATTCATCGTAAAGAAATAGGCAAATGCAAACTGTACCCTGTAGAAGGGTACTTTTTATCGTGTCCGTTCTACAGGGTACAGTTTTCTTTTCTACTTCTAAATGAAGGCGGTGTATTGCGGGAATTTCTTCCCCTTGTAGGCGATGGCGTTTACGGGGCAACCGTGGATGCATCGCGTGCACATCATGCAATCCTTCCCAAAGACGATCTTGCCATTGGCAAGACGGATGTTGGCTTGTGGGCAATGATTGACGCACTTCTTGCATTGGATGCAGCTGTCGTCGGCCGTGAGGCTCTTTCCCATGAACTTCGCGATGACCGAAAACAATTCCGCCAGCAGGTCTTTCCCCAAGATCCCCTTATGCGGATCGGACCAGACCCGATCTTCACCGGAATCATCCAAGAGACTGTCGAAAGTCATGGTTTGTACCTTGTGGGAGGCATCGTCGAATTTATTCTTAACAATGTCTTCCGTTTCAGGAAGATAGCGGTCGAAATAGAAATTGCGCGGCATTTCGAAACATTCCTTAGAAATCACCGAGTACCCCTTCTTGATCAGTTTCGAAGCCATCGAGTCCACGCCGAAAGCATTCCCCAAGCCCGTTGATGTCGTGAACACGATCGCCCGGGTTTGAGTGGCGGTTTTCGGAATCGACCGTAGAATCCAGCGGATCATCTTCTCGGGGATGTTCCCGGCATAGATGGGACCGCCCAGGATCAACACATCGATCGTTGGGTCGAATCGAGGGTCCTTGGCGATGTCATACAAATCGACTTGATGTATCCGATCTTGATCCATGGACTGGATCGTATTCTTCATTTGTTTTGCGATATACGCTGTATTCCCCGTTCCCGAGAAGGTATAGATTCCGATTTTCATTCGTTTTCCTTTCTAAGATTCGATAAGACATCTTCTAGCAATCGAGATACATGCTTCTGCTCATCCGGCGAAATGTTTCGAAGCATCTTGGATTCGACTTCAGAAAGAAGATGCTGAAGACTCTTCAATTTGTTTTCGGATTGTTCGGTCAATGTAAGCAAGGTTCGACGGGCATCTTCTTGGTCGACGTGGACATCGATCCAGCCACTCTCGCTTAAGCGTCGGACGCTTCGACTCACATTGCTTTTATCGATTTCGAGGATGTGCGAGATTTCCTCTTGCGAAACCCCGTTGTCATATCGCTTGATCGCCATCAACGCCTGGAATTGGGTGTAGTTCAAATTTTCATACTGAAGACGGCGTTCCACTTCCCGTCGCATTTCTTTGGATATCAGATAAACCAAATCACCGATGTGTCGCATTTCCATCTTTCACCTCACCGCAAAAGGATAACATAAATTAGTTGCGAACGCAACTAAAAAGATTTGTTTATGGATTGGCAAGAATTGTCACACCGATTTCACGACATTTCAGTTGAATGAGCGACCATGTTCTGCTAAAATATGAAAGGGCAAGAGCGCCCCCGTTATGGGGACGCTTTTCTTTTTTTTAATAACATCAAGGAGGGACAGTTATGACCAAGTATATTTTCGTGACGGGCGGTGTCGTCAGCGGCATCGGTAAAGGCATCTGTGCCACATCGCTTGGACGCCTGCTAAAGAACCGCGGATTGAAGATTTTCATGCAAAAATTCGATCCCTATATCAACGTTGATCCGGGAACCATGAGTCCTTATCAACACGGCGAAGTTTTCGTCACCAAAGACGGTGCGGAAACCGACCTCGACCTTGGCCATTATGAACGCTTCATCGACGAAGAGTTGACGCAAAACGCCAACATCACGTCGGGGCGCGTCTATATGAATGTGCTCACCAAAGAGCGCAGAGGTGATTTCCTGGGCGCGACCGTACAGGTCATCCCGCACATCACGGATGAAATCAAAGGGAAGATCTACGCCGCAGGACGGGATTCCGGTGCGGACATCGTCATCACCGAAATCGGCGGAACCGTCGGGGACATCGAATCCCTTCCGTTTTTGGAAGCCGCACGCCAAGTGCATGCGGAACTGGAAAAAGACGACGTGGTGTTCATCCACACCGTTTTGATTCCCAAAGTCCCGGGAAGCGGCGAACTCAAAACCAAGCCGACCCAACATAGCTATAAAGAACTGATGTCCTTGGGGATCAAACCCAACATCATCGTCACCCGCTGTGAAGAGCGGATCGACGACGACATGCGCCGTAAGATCGCGATGTTCTGCGATGTTCGTCCCAATGCGATCATCGAATCCGTCAACGTGGACAACGTCTATGAAGTCCCCTTGAAGTTCCAGGAACAAGGATTCGACGAATATGTCCTCCATAAATTCAACATCACCCTTCCCCCGGCCGACATGACCGAGTGGAAGACGATGATCGACCGTGCCAGTTCGTTGAAAGAAACCGTCAAAATCGCGTTGGTCGGCAAGTACGTCCAATTGCATGACGCCTACCTTTCCGTTAGCGAATCTCTGAAACATGCGGGTTATCCGATCAATGCGAAAGTCGACATCCGTTGGGTGAATTCCGAATGGTTGACGAAAGACACGTTGAGCGACGAGCTCAGCGACATTGACGGGATTCTGGTTCCGGGAGGCTTCGGCGGACGCGGGATCGAAGGGAAGATCCTGGCGGCGAAATACGCCCGTGAAAACAACATCCCCTATTTCGGGATTTGCCTCGGCATGCAGATCGCGATGATCGAATTCGCACGCAATGTCTGCGGTTTGGAAGACGCGAATTCCAGCGAATGGGACGAATCGACCACCAACCCGGTCATCCATTTGATGCCCGACCAAAACAACGTCAAAAACATGGGAGGCACCCTCCGGTTAGGGAACTGGCCGTGTTCTTTGGTGGAAGGGACGAAGTCCAGGGAAGTCTATGGGAACGACCTGGTCCAAGAACGTCACCGCCACCGTTATGAATTCAACAACGATTACCGTGCGATCATGGCCGAGAAGGGCGTCGTCTTCAGCGGACTGAGCCCGGATGAATACTTGGTCGAAATCACCGAGTTGAAAGACCACCCGTGGTTCGTGGGATGTCAGTTCCATCCGGAATTCAAGTCCCGCCCCAACCGCCCCCACCCATTGTTCTACGGGTTTGTGCAAGCTTCTTTCAACTATAGTCAAAATAAGGTAAAATAAGCACGCAAAGCCAAGGAGGAAACACAATGGCATTAGTATCCGCAAAAGAAATGTTAGTCAAGGCAAGAGAAGGTCGATACGCCGTCGGACAATTCAACATCAACAATCTGGAATGGACGAAAGCGATCCTGTTTACGGCTGAAGAATTGAAATCACCTGTCATCTTGGGAGTCTCCGAAGGTGCCGGGAAATACATGGGTGGGTATCGCACCATCGTCGGCATGGTGAAAGGGATGATCGAAGATCTCAAGATCAGCGTTCCTGTCGCCTTGCATCTGGACCACGGTTCATTCGATGGCGCAGTGAAATGCATCGATGCCGGGTTCTTGTCGGTCATGTTTGACGGTTCGCATCTACCGATCGACGAAAACATCGCCAAGACCAAGGAATTGGTCGAACTCTGCCACGCCAAGAACATCTCCATCGAAGCCGAAGTCGGTTCGATCGGCGGGGAAGAAGACGGCGTCATCGGCATGGGTGAAGTCGCCGATGTCAACGAATGTAAGAAAATCGCCGACCTGGGCGTGGATTTCCTCGCCGCCGGGATCGGAAACATCCACGGGAAATACCCCGACAACTGGAAGGGTTTGAACTTCGACGTCCTGGGCGCCATCCAATCCGCGACTGGTAAACTTCCTTTGGTTCTTCATGGCGGATCGGGCATCCCCGACGACATGATCAAAACCGCGATTTCGCTGGGTGTCTCCAAAATCAACGTCAACACCGAGCTTCAAGTCTTCTTCGCCGCCGCGACCCGTAAATACATTGAAGCCGGCAAAGACCTCGAAGGGAAAGGATTCGATCCCAGAAAGTTATTGAAACCTGGATTCGAAGCCATCCAAGCCGGAGTCAAAGAAAAAATCATTCTCTTCGGATCCAACAACAAAGCCTAAATCCCACGAAGACGACTTTCAGCAAGTCGTCTTTCTTTATTTCACCAAGGTAATCGGTTACATTTCCCCAAGCTCTTCACATCGGATAAAACAGGTATATAATACTCAATGGATACGGAGGGATACGAATGGAAAGCGTCAACATCATTCTGAACCAGTTGGTTCTCTTGGGGATTTTACTCGGGATCGGATTTAGTTTCCGTAAAATCAAACTCTTCGATGAAAAGAACACCCATGGCATCGCCAAACTCGTGGTGAATTTATTGTTGCCGATGCTGATCTTCGAACTGGTCGCGGAAAGCGGGGTACAACCCTCGGCTTACCTGGACATGATGATGTATGCGGTCGCTGTCGCCCTGATCTACACCTTCATGTATTTCCTTGGTACCTATCTCGGTAAACTCTTGGGACTCAGCGGAAAACGCCTGGATGTCTTCATCCTCTTCATGATGTTCGGCAACACCAATTTCTTCGGCGTCCCCCTCATCCTTTCCCTCTTCAATAATCCGACAGCCTCCCTCAACCTCTCCCAACAGATGATCGTCGATAACCTCTTCCTCTGGTCGATCGGTCTTAACCTATGCAAACGCCATCTCGGAATCTCCGACCTGCGCAGTCAAATCCGCGCCATGGCCAATCCCACGACGATCGCCTTGGTTCTCGGAATCCTCTCCCTGACCACGGGCATCCATCTCTCCGGTCAGATCCAAAACGCCGTCCTCGGCTTGGCGGACAGCACGAAATACCTCTCGATGATCTACCTCGGCTCTTTACTTGCGGGATTGAATGTCGGTCCCATCATCAAAGAGAAAAGCATCTACGCCCTGATCGTCGTGAAAATGGTCCTTCTTCCGATCCTCTTCTTCACGGTCTTCAAACTCTTCTTCCCGATCCAGTCCGCCCAGACCGTCGCGACCATGTTCGCCCTGCCGGGAATGGTCACCGTTTCGATCCTGGTGGCCATGCACGACTCCGATGCGACCTATGCCGCCGGCATTGTCTTCATCACCACCCTCCTCTGTTTAGTGACGCTTCCGCTGGTGACGTTCGTTTTCACCCTGCTGTCATAGTCAAAACCCCGTTTCTCTGATAAAATAAGTGTGCTAAGGGAGGTTACCATGGAAGAAGTACTAAAAATCAGAGGTGGCAATAAGTTGAAGGGTAGCGTTCGGATCAGTGGTTCGAAAAACGCAACCGTCGCTTTAATCCCCGCCGCCATCCTTGCCTCCTCAGGCCCGGTCGCCATCGTTGGCGCCCCCGACATCTCCGATGTCGATTCCCTCGCGGAACTGTTGCGTTTTTTAAAGGTCGATGTCATCCAGAGTTCCAAAGAAAACATCGTCATCGATCCGACCCATATGGAAAACATCCCGTTGGATCATCCCGCGGTACAGAAACTACGTGCCTCCTATTATTTCATGGGGGCGTTGCTTGGAAAATATAAGAGTGTACGTATGAAGATGCCGGGGGGGTGTTATCTTGGCCCTCGTCCCATCGACCTTCATCTCAAAGGATTCGAAGCCCTGGGTGCTACCGTCGAATACGATCGCGGCAGCTACCACATTTTCGCCGAAGAGCTTGTCGGTGCGAAAATCTTCCTTGATATTTCGTCCGTCGGAGCCACAATCAACATCATGATGGCCGCCGTGTTCGCGAAGGGTCGCACCTTGATCGAGAACGCCGCGAAAGAACCGGAAATCATCGACGTCGCGACCATGCTGAATAAGATGGGTGCGCACATCCGTGGCGCCGGGACCAACGTCATCACGATCGACGGGGTCGAAGCCTTGAACGGATGTTTCCATGAAATCATCCCGGACCGGGTCGAAGCCGGAACCTTCATCATCATGGCGGCCGCGGCCGCCGAAGAGATGACGGTAGAGAATATCATTCCCCAGCACTTGGAATCGCTCTTAAGTAAATTGCAGGAAATGGGTGTCGATATGACGGTCAACGTCGACAATGTCGTCGTGCGCCATCATAACGGGAAACTGGTGGGGACGGACGTGCAGACCCTTCCTTATCCCGGATTCGCAACCGATCTTCAGCAACCGATGACGCCGCTTCTGACGCAGGCGCAAGGGGAATCCGTCATTAAGGAAACAATCTACGTCGAACGCTTCAAACATTGCGTCGAATTGCAGCGCATGGGGGCGGATATCGAGATGATCCCGGCTTCCGCCATCATCAACGGACCGGTGAAACTCTACGGGGACCGGGTGACTGCGACGGATTTGCGTTGCGGGGCGAGCCTGGTCATCGCAGGACTCATCGCCGACGGGGTGACCGAGATCCACGATGTCTATCATATCGACCGCGGGTATGAAAACCTGGATGGAAAACTCAAAGCGTTGGGTGCCGATATCTGGCGCGAGAACGTCGAAGAATAATGAAAACAGACCCGGAAGTTTCCTAGGAAACCCCGGTTTTTTTTGTGTCCAAGCCAATCTTGACTTTGTACTAACATAATGATAATATAAATTCATGAAAGCGTTATCACGCTTAATAGGAGAAAGAGGAAAGTGGAGTGCTTCGAGAATATAAGAGACCCTGAAGCGGTGTATCATATGCATACACCAGGGGTAAAAACATATGCCAAGTAACAACAGCAAATATTCCCCCGAAATGAGGGAACAGACCGTCAAGTATATCCTTGAGAAGAATCGATCCGCCACACAGGTCTCCGAAGAGATGGGCATCGACACCAATACCGTCTGCCGTTGGGTCCGCGATTACCGAAGGAAACATAATTTGCCTTCGTATGCGGTAACCAAAGGCATGAAGCGTGCCGAACCCAAATCAAACACGGAACTGCTCTATCAGGTCAAAGAGTTGGAACGTGAGATGAAGAAGAAGGAAAAAGCGCTTGAGGATGAGAAAGAGAAGGTCGAAATTTTAAAAAAATCCCTGCACATCTTCATGCAACCCCGCGAATGAAGTATGAGGCGATCCACCGATACCGCTCTGAGTTTTCGGTGGCGAAGATGTGCGAAGTACTCAACGTCCGTCAGAGTGGATATTACCAATGGTTCAAAGGAGAGAAACGTCGGCAAGCACGAGCCAAGCAAGAACTGGCGTTGATCCGGATTGTGGAGCAAACCTTTCTTGAAACCAAGCAAACCTATGGGTATCGCCGATTGTTTGAGGCGCTGATTCAGAAGGAAGTCCGGATCAGCCGGTATAAAGTAATCAAAATCATGCGTTAAATCGGGCTATATCCAAGGTTATCGCCAACGTTCAAACCCTATCCGAAGCAAAAATCGGAGGGTCGATTCAGCGAAAACCAGCTTGCGCAGCAATTCCACGTGAATGAGCCGAATAAAGTGTGGGCAGGCGACATCACCTATATCAAATCATCCCGGGGATGGGTCTACCTATCCGTTGTCATCGATCTTTTCAATCGGGAAGTCGTCGGTTACTCGATCAGCAAATCACCCAACACAGAACTTGTGAAGCGTGCCTTGGGGAATGCGATGGCCGGCCGCGAGAAGCAAGCTGGACTGATTTTCCACAGTGACCGAGGATGTCAATACAGCAGCAGCGGATTCGGTCAATTCCTGCAACAACTGCAGATCCAGGGGAGTATGAGCAAAGCCGGATGTCCCTATGACAATTCTTGTGTCGAGAGCTTTTTCGCTTCCACAAAGAAGGAATGCATCCATCGCAGAAGCTATGATACAATGGAACAAATCGAGCAAGAACTGTTTGAATACATCAACCTTTTCTACAATCGAAAACGACTGCATTCAACCTTGGGGTATTTGAGTCCGGTTGAATACAGACGAAGAAGGGAGGGGGGCTTCCCAGCATAATCAGAGGTTATTTTGACACAGGGTTCTTATAGAAACCTCTCCACAAAAGTCGATGCAGACCAGAACCCATGCGCTGTATTATACCTATGATGCGCAAGACAAACTTATTTCGATGAATTTGACGGAAGCCGGAGTTTCCACCGAATACTACTATATTCGCAATGCACAAGATGATATCATTGGTTTGTTGGATGGAAACGGAAATCAGGTTGTCTCC
>JBGSTC010000025.1:0-156473 GCA_041736705.1 Erysipelotrichaceae bacterium | reverse complement strand
ATCTATCAGAAAGAAGGAGTCCTATCCTACTACTTCCGATGAGAATATCGCAAATCACCGTTCAAACATGAAAAAGATCGCCAACTTCGACGATCTTACCCCTGCTTTTATTTTGTGTCCTTTACAAAGGGTACAGTTTAGGAAGTTCCGAAGTCTTATTTTCTGGCACATTCGCCGGTTTCGCCGCGCAGGATCTGAATCCCGTGTTCCAACACCGGAAGGATCACATCCAAACATTCGTCGACGGCTTTTTTGCTTCCCGGCATATTGATGATCAAGGTCTGTTTGCGTATCCCCGCCACGGCGCGCGACAACATCGCACGGTTGGTGAACGCGAGGCTTTTCGCCCGCATGGCTTCCGGGATCCCCGGCATTTCACGATCGATCACGTCCTTGGTGGCTTCCGGCGTGATGTCGCGCATCGACATGCCCGTCCCTCCGGTCGTCAAGACCAGATGCAAATCCATCTCGTCGACCATCTTGATCAACTCGGCGGAAATCAATGGACGCTCATCCGCGACGATCACGGTATACACGACTTCCCCCGGGATTTCCGCGACGCGTTTCGCGATTAGTTTCCCGCTTTCATCTTCACGCAAGCCCTGCGACCCTTTATCGCTGGCGGTTAATATCCCGACTCGTATCATCACATATCCTCCTTCAGTTAGGTTTATTGTAGCATAGTTGAAAACGGATGAAGCAGACAAAAACGTTTCAAGCCGATTGTTTCACAAATTTCTTTGAACCCCTTGGAAAACGCTTACAAAGTAGTGTACACTAAAAACGTAGACTTACTCCGAGCGTTTCATCCTAAACGATGGCATGGATAAACGCCGATAGGGTAACCCGGGAAACCGGATTGCCTTCCAATGCGAAAAGGAGGGAAATCATATGAGATTTCAGTTCGCGAAACGTATCTTTTTCTTTGCGTCCATTTTTGCCCTAGTCCTTTCGCTGAGTGCCTGCGGGAAAAAACTCCCCGACCTCGACGACCCCAACATCACCCTTTCCACCACGACCAGTCTTAACGATTCCGGTTTGCTTGAGTATTTGAATCCGCTCTTACTGAAGGAAACGGGTGTCAAGATGGACATCGTTTCCCAAGGGACGGGGGCGGCGATCCAGACCGCCATGGACGGGAACGCCGATGTCATCTTCGTCCATGCGAAAGCCTCGGAAGAGACGTTCGTCAAGGATGGATACGGCGTGAAGCGCATTGAAATCATGTATAACTATTTCGTCATCGTCGGACCGAAAGAAGACCCGGCCAAGATCAAATCCAGCGGGTTGACCGCGAGCCAGGCGTTGGCCAAGATCTATGAAACCGGGGCGACCTTCGTTTCCAGAGGCGATGATTCCGGGACCCACAAGAAAGAATTGGCGTTATGGAAAGCCGCGACGGTCACCCCGTCGGGCGATGCCTATGTTTCCGCGGGGAAGGGCATGGGCGACGTATTGACCATGACCGATGAAATGCAGGGCTATACCTTAACCGATAAAGCGACCTATCTTTCGATGAAGGACCAATTGGATCTGGAGATCCTCGTGGAAGAGTCCGCCGACTTGTTGAACCAATACACGGTGATTGCGGTGAACCCCGACAAATGGTCGACCACCAACACCGAAGCCGTCGATGTTTTCATCGACTGGCTGACTTCCGAGAAAACCCTGGACCGCATCGCGGAATACGGGAAAGAAGAATATGGTGAAGCGTTGTTCTTCATCAACTACGTAGAATAAGATGGATGGTTTGCGCGAAGGGATGGCGGAAGCCATCCGCTTGATCCTGGGTCTTGACCCCGAGATCCTCAAAATCATCGGACTCACGCTCTTGGTGACGCTAAGCAGCACTTTCTTTGCGTCCATCCTCGGGATTCCGTTGGGAAGTTGGATCGGATCCACCTCCTTTCGCGCAAAACAACCGATCGTCCGTAGCCTGAACGCCTTGATGGGCCTGCCTCCCGTGGTCGCAGGCCTCGTAGTGTATTTACTATTGACCCGTAAGGGTCCGTTGGGTGCTTACCAACTCTTGTTTACCGTACCGGCCATGATCTTGGCGCAGATCTTGATCGTGACCCCGATCGTCGCCAGTTTGACGATCTCGGGTATCCACATGAAGGTGAAGGCGGTCAAGGAAACCTGTATAGGTTTGGGTTTAAGTAAAATTCAAACGATCCAGTTGTTGCTTTACGAGTGCCGTTATCCGATGTTGTCCGCCATCGCCGCCGGGTTCGGACGTGCGATCGCGGAAGTCGGGGCGATCATGATGGTCGGGGGAAACATCCAATACAAGACACGGGTGTTGACGACCGCGATCGTCCTTGAAACCGGGAAAGGGAACTACGGAAAGGCGTTGGCCTTGGGGATCGTCCTCTTAATGATCGCTTTCATCGTCAATTGGGGCATCGGGCTCCTGCAGGAAAGGGGAAACCATGAACGTCGTCGTACATCAAGCTAAGAAGACGATCCGATCGAAAACGATCCTGGATGTGTCCGACATCGTCCTGCCCGATCATGCGATCATCATGGTCATCGGACCCAACGGAGCCGGGAAGAGTACGTTTTTACGCACGATTTCCGGGATCGACAAGGAAGCTCTCCGTGACATCGAAATCGACCGCAAGAAGATCATCCAAAGCGATTTTCTGAACCATATGGTCCAACAGACCTATCTTTTCGATCTGAGTGTCGAAGAGAACGTGAGGTTGGGTGGAAAAGGGGTTGAGAAGTTGGATGAAAAGGTGGAAGAACTATTATCGAAATTGGACTTGCTTACACTACGAAACGAGAAGTGCCGGAATCTGTCCGGGGGCGAAGCGCAGAAAGTCGCGTTCGCCCGCATCATCCTCAGCGAAAAACCCTTGATCCTTTTGGATGAACCGACGTCCGCCATGGATGTCAAAGCGACCAAACGCTGTGAAGAACTCATCGTCGAATTGAACCGACGTCTTGGGATCACCTTCATCATGACCACCCACAACCCTTCCCAGGCGCTGAGGATCGGGCATCAGATCCTGATCATGGACCAAGGGAAGATTGTCGAAGCCGGAACCCCGACGCATGTCCTCAACGATGCGTTGGATCCTGCCGCCCAGTCTTATCTGGAGAATTGGAGAGTCGCGCATGCTTAATGTGAAAACCGTTCAGGAAACCCTCGATCTTATTCAAAACGAATTCCAACGCATCGAAGAAACCGAGATTCTACCTTTAGAGAAATGTATGGGGAGGATTCTTTTCGAACCGATCGTCTGTACCCAAAACATCCCGTCGTTCAACCGTTCCTCCGTGGACGGTTATGCGGTACGTGCGAAAGACACGTACGGGTCATCCGATTCGATCCCTGTCGAACTGACGTTGATGGATCCAATCAAAATGGGGTTCTCCCCGACCTTTACCTTGAAAGCGAACCATGCGTCCGCGATCCCCACCGGAGGAGAACTTCCGCTAGGGGCCGATGCGGTCGTGATGGTCGAATATACCGAAGAACTCAACGAAGGTTCCGTCTTCATCCAGAAAGCGGCCGCCCCGGGCAACGATGTCATTCTGAAGGGCGACGATCTGCACGAAGGACAAGTCCTGTTTCAATCCGGAGTAAGCTTACGCAGCCAGGACATCGGTCTGTTGGCGGCGATGGGCATCACGCACGTCAAGGTGTTGAAACCCTTGCGCATGGCGATCCTTTCCACCGGGGATGAGATCGTCGAAATCAGCGTTACGCCGACGGGCTCGCAAGTCCGCGATGTGAACGCCTATGTCATCCTGGCAGAAGCACAACGCATGGGCATCCAAGCGCGTCGTATCGGAATCGTCCGCGACGACGAAGAGTTGATCTACCAAACGATCCAGACCGCGTTGGAAGACGCGGACATCCTCGTTTTATCAGGTGGAAGTTCCGTCGGATTGATGGACCAAAGCCTGGACGTCCTCAATCGCTTGGGGAAACCCGGCGTCCTTGTCCACGGGATCGCGGTGAAACCGGGAAAACCGACCTTGATCGCCAGGGTCGGACAGAAAGCCATCCTGGGCTTGCCTGGTCATCCCGCCTCCGCGTTCACGATCTTCAGGGTCATCGGGAAAGCTTTGATCGAGCGACTGAGTGGATCAACATTCCCCGATACGATCATTCAAGCTAGACTTAGCGTCAACATCCCTTCCAATCATGGCAGGGAAGAATACATGCCGATCAAACTCCGTAAAGAAAGCGGAATAGTGATCGCCGACCCTCTGTTCGGGAAATCCGGCCTCATCTCGCTCCTAAGTTTGGCAGACGGCTATGTCCGCATCAAACGGGAGAGCGAAGGCTTGGCCAAGGATGCGATGGTCGATGTCGTCATGTTCGACGCGGTGATCCGATGAAAACCACCTATCTTGAAAACCGCCGGCGGGAAGAAGCCGTCGAAGCCTATCTTGCCTATGTGGAAGAGAAGTGTGACCGGATTGAAACGGAAGAAATCAGCGTGATGGATGCGTTGCATCGCATCAGCGCCACCGCCATTTACGCAACACATTCGTCGCCCCATTACTATGCGGCGGCGATGGACGGGATCGCGACCAAGGCAAACAAGACTTATAAGGCTAGCGAGACGCATCCCGTCACGCTCACCCTCGATGAAGACTATATCATGGTGGATACGGGCGATCCGATCGACGAACGATTCGATACCGTCATCATGGTCGAGGAATTGATCCAACGCGACGATACGCACATCGAATTGCTTAGCGCCGTCACCCCCTACAATCACATCCGCCAAATCGGGGAAGATATCTGCCAGGAAGAAGTGTTACTGCCGTCCAACACCTTGATCCGTCCTTGGACGATGGGGGCGATGATCGCCGGGGGAGTGACACGCATCACCGTACGTAAACGCATCAAGGTCGGATTGATTCCGACCGGTGACGAAGTGGTCGCACCGAAACCCGACCCCAAACCCGGGGAAGTCCTTGAATTCAACTCTTCGATCTTCAAAGGCATGCTTCAAGAATGGGACTGCGACGTCGTCGTTTATCCCATCATCCCCGACCAGATCGACGCCTTGACCCGATGTCTCACTCAAGCCGTCGATGAATGCGATGTGGTTTTGGTGAACGCGGGTTCTTCCGCCGGTCGCGACGACTATGCTTCGACGATCCTTAAAAATCTCGGGGAGGTTTTTCTGCACGGCATCGCCATCAAACCGGGAAAACCGACCTTGCTTGGCAGCGTAAGGCGTAAACCGGTGATCGGTGTCCCGGGTTATCCCGTTTCGGGGATCCTGGTGCTGGAGGAAATCGTCAAACCGGTCTTGGGTCAGTTGCGTCGACTCCCCTATGAAGAAACACCGAAAATGGAAGCCTATCTGACCAAACGCATCCTCTCGGGATTGAAATATGAAGAATTCATCCGTGTTAAATTGGGAAAGGTCGACGGGAAATGGATCGCGACCCCGCTCAATCGAGGCGCCGGCGTCGTCACGTCGTTTGTGAAGGCGGACGGCATCGTACGGATCCCCCTCAACACCGAAGGATTGGAAGCCGGTGAGAAAGTCGTCGTCGAGCGCCTGGTTCCGATGAATCAGTTGGAAAACACCTTGGTAAGCATCGGCAGCCATGACCCGCTGATCGACCTGTTGAACGACCGTCTCCGCACCGATTTCCCGGATTTATCTCTTTCTTCCACACATGTCGGTTCGATGGGTGGAATCATGGCGATGAAACGTCATGAAGCCCATCTCACGACCATCCATCTCCTAGACGAAAAAGACGGGACCTACAATCGATCCTACCTTCTAAAATATCTGAACGGAGAGAATCTCGTATGGATGAAAGGGGTCAAACGCAGTCAAGGATTGATGGTGGAAGCGGGGAACCCCAAGAACATCCGATCCATCCAGGACCTGATCCGAAGCGATGTACGCTATGTGAACCGTCAAAAAGGATCCGGGACCCGGATTCTGCTGGATTACCTGCTCGCTCAGAACCACTTGTCCTCGGATGACATCTATGGCTACGACCGCGAGGAGTTCACCCATCTCTCCGTCGCCGTCCAAGTCTCGCAAGGGTCGGCGGATTGCGGACTGGGCATCTATTCCGCTGCGAAGATCTATGGCTTGGAGTTCATCCCGCTCTATGAAGAAGACTATGACTTCATCATCAGGGCGGACATGATGGACGACCCGCGCATGCTTGCCTTACTAACCTGCCTACGACACCCGGACTTCACCAAGAAGTTGACGGATCTGGGTGGCTATACGTTGGATGAACTCGGCAAAATCAACGAATGGAGGAACCCCCATGATTGATCAATTCGGAAGAAACATCGAATACCTGCGTCTCTCCATCACGGACAAATGCAACATGAAATGCATCTATTGCAATCCCGACGGTAAACTCTGCACGCCGCCCGAGACCTTCCAACTCTCCGTCAACGACATCGAACGTACGGTCAAAGCCATGGTGAGGGTCGGGATCAAGAAAGTCCGGATCACCGGGGGCGAACCGACGGTACGCCCCGATTTGATCGACATCGTCGCGAAAATCGCGGCGATCGAGGGCATCGAAGATATCTCGATGACCACCAACGGACTGCGTCTTCCCCAACTCGCAGTCCAACTCAAACAAGCGGGTCTTCATCGTCTCAACATTTCATTGGATTCTTTGGATCCCGTCAAGTTCGAAGAAATCACCGGCGGGGGCAAACTGAGTACTATCCTTGAAGGGATCGACTTAGCCCTGTCGATCGGGTTGACCCCGCTCAAAATCAACACGGTGTTGATCCGCGGGATCAACGATAACGAAATCGACGGGTTGATCGGGTTGGCGAAAGACCGTCCGATCGACGTTCGATTCATCGAACTGATGCCGATCGGACCCTACGGAGAGCTAAACAAAGGATCGATCCTGACCAGCGACGAAGTCTTGGCTAAACGACCCAGACTAACCTTGCTTGAGCGCGACGACAAAGGCGCGCCGGCAATCTATTACGGAATCGAAGGCTATCAAGGACGCATCGGATTCATCTCGCCCATCAGCCATGAATTCTGCGGCGACTGCAATCGGATCCGTGTCACGGCTGATGGGAAGATCCGCCCTTGCCTGGGTCAAAACGGGGAAGTCGACATCCTGCCGTTCTTCGCCTTGGACGAAGCGGAATTCGATACGAAGATCGCGGACATCATCCACCATAAACCCCGCGGACATCATTTCAACGAAGCGTTCAATTCCAAGCGGAACATGAACCGGATCGGAGGCTGACATGGAACTCTCGCATCTCGATGAACACGGCAACGCCAGGATGGTCGATGTGACCGAGAAGGTAAATACGTTACGCGTCGCCACGGCGTCCGGCATCGTCACGATGGACGCGTCGACGCTGCATCTTATCCAATCTCATGGTTTACCCAAGGGCGATGTCCTCGCGACCGCGCGCATCGCCGGAATCCAGGGTGCGAAACGCACCCATGAACTGATCCCGATGTGTCACAATCTTCCGCTGGATGCGGTCGAAGTCAACTTCACGGTCGATGAGAAAAACAATGCCATCCATATCGAAGCCATCGCGAAATGCGTATGGAAGACCGGGGTCGAGATGGAAGCCATGACGGCGGTCGCGATCGCCGGATTGACGATCTACGACATGGTGAAGGCGGTCGACAAACACGTGGTGATCTCCGAAATCAAACTCGAACAGAAAAGCGGCGGGAAATCCGGTGAATTCATCCGCCAACGAGAGGTACTCTAATGGCAAAAGTCCTCGCAATCAACATCAGTGAGAAAAAAGGGGTGATCAAACATCCCATCCCCGAGGGCGAATTCATCGTCGACTGGGGCTTAAAGGACGACGCCCACGGGGGGAATTGGCATCGCCAAGTCAGTCTTTTAGGTAAAGAAAGCGTCGACAAGATGACGAAACTCGGAATTGAAGGCTTATGTAGCGGAAAGTTCGCCGAAAACCTGACGACGGAAGGAATCACACTCTATTCTTTACCGATCGGGACGAAACTCAAGATCAACGATGTCGTCATGGAAGTCACCCAGATCGGGAAAGAATGCCATCTGGGTTGTCAGATCCGTCAGTTGGTCGGCGATTGCATCATGCCCCGCGAAGGGATCTTCACGAAAATCATCACGCCTGGCGTCATCCGTCCGGGTGACGACATCGAAATCCTACCCTGACTTCCGTTCTCCGGAAGTCTTTTTTCATGAGTGACATAATCACGCTTGAATCTCGTAGAAAACATGGTATACTTTAAATGTTAGCAACGGCTAACTTAGAGACGAGGTCAGCGATGACACTAAAAGAAATTCTTCCCGGCCAGCGATGCATCATCGAAGGCGTGGGTAAAAAAAGCACGCTGCGTAAGCGGATCATCGACATGGGATTAACCATGGGTACGGAAGTCAAGGTCAAGAAGTTCGCTCCGATGGGCGATCCGATCGAAATCACCGTACGGGGGTATGAACTTACCCTGCGTCTACAGGAAGCGGCGGAAATCTTCGTGAGGAGGTTGGCCGATGAGCACTAAGATCGCCTTGGTCGGCAACCCGAATTCAGGGAAGACGACCCTTTTCAACGAATTGACGGGCTCCAACCAATATGTCGGCAACTGGCCGGGAGTGACGGTCGAAAAGAAGACCGGGAAAGTCCGCAATTGCCCGCAGGACATCCAAGTCACCGATCTCCCCGGGATTTATTCCTTATCCACTTATTCCTTGGAAGAAGTCATCGCCCGGGAATACATCGAAAGCAGCGAAGCCGAACTCATCGTCAACATCGTCGATGCGTCCAATCTGGAACGCAACCTCTTTTTAAGTCTGCAATTGCTTGAAGTCGGGAAACCGATGGTCATAGCCCTCAATATGATGGATGTCCTGGAACGGCGCGGGGATCATCTCGATGTCGCCAAACTCCAGAAAGAGTTGGGCGTACCGGTGATTTCCATCGTCGCGGCCAAAGGGGTCGGCATCGACGAGCTGGTGAAGGCGATCCTGAACCATGACCACAGCGTCCCCCCCTTCAAAGAAATCTATAACCCGATTCTCTTGAAACTGGTGAAATACTTGGAGAAAGAATTGAAGGTCGAAACCAGTTCGAAAATGCATGCCTTGCGTTTCATCGACGAAGGACCCAGTGCGATCGACGGGCACAAACACGAACCGATCCAGATGGCCATGCTGAACGAAGAAGTCGATCGCCAACTCCATGATTATCCCCTGGATCGCGATATGATCATCTCCGATGAAAAGTACCAATACATCACCGCGATCACGCAGAAAATCCTCACCAAGAATGTCGATGCGAAAGTCAGCCTGTCGCAGCGCATCGATGAAGTCGTCACCCACCGTTATTTAGCTATCCCGATCTTCCTGTTGATCATGTATGCGGTCTTCATGACGGCATTTGGTCCGATCGGAGGCACGATCAAAGGTGCATTCGAATACCTGATCAACGACATCGTCATCGCCAACATCGCTTCTTTCCTTATCAATATCGGTGTATCCGAAGGCTTATATTCCTTGATCGTCGACGGCATGCTTGGTGGGGTCGGTTCGGTCTTGGGTTTCCTGCCTGAAATCGCCGTCCTATTCCTCATGCTTTCGATCCTGGAAGACAGCGGCTACATGTCCCGCGCCGCCTTCATCATGGACCGCATGCTGCGCCGTTTCGGTCTCTCCGGTAAATCCTTCATCCCCATGATCCTGGGCTTCGGTTGTACGGTCCCCGCCCTGATGGCGACCCGTACCCTTGAAAACGAGCGGGATCGTCGTTTAACCATGATGATCACGCCCTTCATGTCCTGCGGGGCGCGATTCCCCATCTATGCGGTCATGGCCGCCGCGTTCTTCGCCCAAGACCAAGCCTTGGTCGTTTATTCGATGTATGTCCTGGGCATCGCGGTCGCGATGTTGTCGGGCATGTTCCTCAAGCGCTATGTCACCAAAGGACGGGTCTCCAATTTCATCATGGAACTCCCCGAATACCGCATGCCGACCCTGCGCAACCTCTTCATGCATACCTGGGAAAGGGTCAAAGGGTTCCTCATCAAAGCGGGGACCGTCCTGCTTCTCGCCAGTATGGTCATTTGGTTCATGAGCGCCTATGACTTTTCGTTCAAAATGGTCGAGGACAGTTCGCTCTCCATCATCGGATCGATCGGTAAAGCGATCGCCCCGATCCTCTCCCCCTTGGGTTTCGGGGAATGGCGTGCTTCGATGGCCTTGATCGTCGGTTTCGTGGCGAAGGAAGCGGTCGTCAGTACGATGGGCGTCCTCTACGGTGTCGGCGATGTCCTGGTTTCCAACCCCGACGCGCTCAGCGGACCGCTCCAGTCCGTGTTCACCCCCTTGTCCGCCTATGCCTTCATGGCTTTCGCTCTCTTGTATACGCCCTGTATCGCAGCCATCGTGACCCTGCGTCGCGAAATGGCTTCCTTGAAATGGACGCTGATCGCCATCGGATATCAAACCGCCGTGGCGTATGTCGTCGCCCTCCTCATCTATCAGGGCGGCTTGTTGATGGGTTTGAGGTAGGAGAACAACATGGCCGATATCCTGATCGGCGGCGTGGTCCTTGGGATCTTCGCCGCCTTGGTGTATACCTTGTTTTTTAAGAAAAAGAAAGACGGATGTCATGTTTCCGCATCATGCGCAGGATGCGCGGAAGCGACGACGTGTGAAACGAGTTGTTCGAAATGCACGCCGGAAGAATTGAAGAACGAATTACGAAAAGCACTACGCGAATAAAGGAGGGGAAAGCATGAGTGAAGCCGTGAATCTGTCGCCATCCAGCGAAGACTACCTGGAAGCGATCTATCGCCTGAGCATGTTAGGCAAGACCGGGGTAAGATCCAGCGATGTGGCAAGTCTATTGAAGGTCGCCAAACCCAGCGTCAACCGGGCATTGAAGATGCTGACGGACGGGGGATGGATCACGCAGGAACCCTATGCCTTGATCTATCTGACCGAAGAAGGCTTGAAGACGGCGGAGAGCATTTTCAGCCGCCATCGCACCTTGCAGCTTTTCTTGCGCGAAGTGTTGAAGGTGGAAGAACCGATCGCCGAAGACGATGCCTGTAAGATGGAACACGTGATCAGCGACGAAACCATGAAAGCCATCCATTCGTTCATGAAAGGATACTTCGCCCCATGATCGAAACCATCGACCTGCACCAACTGACACGCAAGGAAGCGGAGTTCGTTTTGAACTTCCGGATCAACGCCATGTCGTCTTCGGTACGCGAAATCGTCGTCATCCACGGCTACCACAACGGGATCAAACTCAAGGGTTATGTGCGCAATATCTATGCCCATCCCCGCGTCGTCCAGAAGATCGCCTCGGCGAATCCCGGCGAAACGATCTTTCAACTGAAAAAGTAGCCTGTCTATTGATGAATTTGGGTGACAAGCTTGAAAATCACGACGGAAAATCGGGATTGACGCCATTGAAATTAGTGATACAATAGCAACAGTACGGCTTTGTTTACATCTCATCCCTACATCCTCCCGAACTCACGGATTCTTCAGTATGAAAGGCGGACATCATGGAAAATCTCCCGTTCAATGAAATCACCGAATCGGAATTGGTCCTGTTTCGACAGTTCATTTCGCTGCCGATGGTTTTATTCAACGAAGAGAAGGTGTTCTCCGTCAACGAAGGATTTTATGGCGTCTGCGGAACGCGCGACCATGAACGGTTGAACCAGAAATTCAAATCCATCATGAGCGATGAACGGACGGTACAAACCATCAGGGAGTCGTTTCAAACCGGGCGACCGACCCAGTTCGAAGTCGAATTGATCCGCGAGGATCAAGAGAAGATGCATCTGGAAATCTCCGGGAAACCCGTCGTTTACCAAGGAAAGCCGGTGCTCCTTGCTTTTTTGACCGATATCACCGATGTGAAGAAGACATAGGAAGATTTATTACGTGTATCGAAACTGAGGATGCTGATGCTGGAAGTCACGCAGTCGGTCTTGGAGACCGAGGATCTGGATATGTTCTTCCACTTGATCCTCACCAACGCCCTCAAGGCATTGTCGAATGGATCGTTGGGTTCGATCTTGGTGAAAGAGCGCACTCATTTCTCCGTCGCTTCGTTTGTGGGTTTCAGCGAAGACATCCTGGATTTCCGCCTACCGATCGAAGACTCCTTCCTCTACCGCACGACGCAGGGAAGGATGGACCGCATCGTCAACATCCCCGACTTGCTTGAAATCGACAGTTACTATATGAACCGTACGATTTTCGGCGAAGAGAAATTCATCAAATCCACCATCACCGCCCCCATCAACATCAAAGGTTCCCTCTTCGGCATCATCAGTATCGACGCCATCGACGTGAATGCCTTCGACGAAGACGATGTGCGGTCGATGGAATTCATCAAGAATACGATCGAGATCGCCCTGACCAACCACCTCTCCTACAAGGAGAAGGCGTTCCTGGCCCGCTACGACCGATTGACCAATTTGTATAACCGAACCTACTTCGAAGACCAATTCGGCCTTGTACGCGACCACGCGTTGCGCTATGGCGAATCCTTCAACCTTGTCATGTTCGACGTGGACAACCTGAAGACGATCAACGATACCTACGGACACCTGGTCGGCGACCGCGTCCTTCAAACGATCGCGCAGGAATTGGAAAGCAATACCCGCAGCAGCGACTTCATCGCACGTTTCGGCGGGGATGAGTTCGTCGGGATCTTCTACCATTCCGATGTGTCGAAACTCGACGAGAAATTCCAGAAACTCTTGGCGAAGATGACCGACGATCCCTTGATGGTCTCGGCGCATGAAATCGTCTGTTCCTTCAGTTACGGGATCTCGACTTTCCCCGACGACGGGAAATCGATGAACGAACTGATCAAGACCGCCGACGAAGCCTTGTATGATTGCAAGGCGAAACATCGCAAACTCTTCGCCCACCTCTGATTCCATCACATAGATAAACCAAGGCAAGAAGGGAATTCATCAGGAAAAATGCGCACTTGCATCGTTCCTTGGTCAATTCCTCTTGCCTTTTTTTTAGGCGTATGCTAACATAACAATGCACGCTTGATTGGATGGAGATGGACGCTTAGCTCAGCTGGGAGAGCACCTGCTTGACGTGCAGGGGGTCAGGGGTTCGAGCCCCTTAGCGTCCACCATTTTTTTCTAAGTCAGTACTCGGGCGCCCGTGGCGCAATGGATAGCGTTTTTGATTCCGATTCAAAAGGTTGCAGGTTCGAGTCCTGTCGGGCGCGCCATTCTAAATTCGGGACGTAGCACAGCTTGGTAGTGCACTTGCTTCGGGAGCAAGGGGTCGCGTGTTCAAATCACGTCGTCCCGACCATTTGATTTTTGGGGCTGTAGCTCATCTGGTAGAGCACAACGCTGGCAGCGTTGGGGTAGAGAGTTCGAGCCTCTTCAGCTCCACCAAAATCAAGAACGACACGGGAAACCGTGTTTTTTCTTTTTGTGGTAGAATGGAATCGGAGGTTCCCTATGACACAACTCAAACACCATGAAATCATTCAACACAAGGCATGCAAGATCATCGGACGTGCACGACGCGTCAAGCCCTTGTCCCCCGAAATCCCCAAACTGTGGGACCAATGTTTCTCGGAAGGATTGTTCGAGAAACTGATGGATCCCGATTTCTTCTGCGACGACCTCAAACCGGAAACGGTCGGCGTTATGTATGACTTTAATGAAGATATGGAGTTCACCTATCTTGTCGGGGTATTCCTGAAACCCGATACGCCGACCCTCGGATATGATTTCGTCGACTTCCCGGAAGGACGCGCCATCGTCACCTGGGTCCAAGGACCCGAAAGCAAAATCTACGGCGAAGCGCATACCCTCACCGAAACCAAACTCAACGATCTCGGACTCACCCCGGACTACTCCGGAATCTGCGGAATCGAGATCTACACGATGGATCGTTTCGTCCCGTCGAAAGAAAAAGGCGACGGCAGCGTCATCCTCGATTATCTGATTCCATTGAAATAGTTTCACATCTCTTTCACAATTCTTACATACACTTCACACATTCCCCCCTTATACTTTGTCTATAGTCAAAAGGCTATAAACAAGAGCAGCAATTTCACTTCCCCCTTAAAATCATTTGTCCTATTTCTTTAAAAAACCGTACTGGCAGCGTACGGTTTTTTATTCTATGGTATAGTGGTGTCGGAGGTGAATCCATGAAAACCTTGGTATTCCGCATACTCCCCGGACAAGACCTCAAAGATCAGATCCGTTCGCAGTGCCTTCACGCCAACGTACTCTCCGGTGCGATCGTAAGCGCGGTCGGAAGCGTCAGCCACGCCGTAGTCCGGATCGCCGACGGAAAGACGATCGACGAAAGACACGAAGACATGGAAATCGTCAGCCTGAGCGGAACCCTCAGTAAAGACGGCGACCATCTTCACCTGTTATGCATCGACAAACACCACAAGACCTTCGGAGGGCACTTGAAACACGGCACGCTCATCCACACCACCTGCGAAGTCGTGATCGCGGATTTCAGCGATGAATGGGACCTTCATCGAGACATGGATCCTTCGACGGGATACGATGAACTGACGGTCTCGCAAATCCTGCAAAGCACCGAATAATCGCCTTCTTTTCATCCTTCAACAGGCAAAAAAGAGGTCAATGTTAAGAGTAAATGCACAGATTTTCAAACTGAAGTAAAATGAATGAAGACAAACGAAATCATCGAAGAAATTCGGTGATTTTTTTGATCGAAGGAAGGGAAAAGGACTATAATGGAAACAGATCCAGTCTCCATGATTCGAACGAAAAAGAAGTTGAACGCGGTAAGTTTTCAACTTGAATGCAGTCGAACCACATCGTGGGAGAGATTGAATCGATGGATTATTTCAGTTTGATCTGGAAGTCATCCACCCGAACGAGATCGACGAAAACGGAAGGGTGGAAATGAAACCGCGCTTCAAACCCTTGAAGCGGCGATTTGCCAGCGAGACTTTTGCGGCGCTGGGCATTGATGTGGGAGAAAACCAAATCGATTTCAGATTGGGTAACGAAATCGAGGCTTTCTCCTTTTTTGATGAGATAACGGATGAGGGAATGATTGCGTTCACAGCCGCCTTTCTGATACGAGGCATAGGGATCGCAGAAGAAAACACGTAAGCGGATTTCCCCTGAAGAAGAAGTTTCAAGTAAGGGAAGGTGCTGGAATTCGCTCCCGTTGTCAGTCAGCAGGCAGTCGAAAAACAAATGATTGGCCTGAATCAGAGTGTCGATCAGACGGCTTAGTTTCGCATTGACATCGGTGGCTGAACGATGGACCATATATCCCCACTGAAACTTGGAAAGCGGCTCATACAGCGTCAGGAGGCACTTCGTATCCGTTGTTTTCCCAATCACTGTATCCAGTTGCAGGGTGACCCTCGACTGTGTCGCAGAGTAGTCAATGTAGTCCTGATAGGTGCGATTGACGAGAATCGAGACATTAATGCGTTTGCGTGGCGGTCGTTTGGAAGGCGGGGTGTAGGGAAAGCGGACCGTACGAGGCAAATCAAGGTTCCGGCAGTCCAGGTACCCCTTATCGATGTATCGGCGCAAGGTGGACTCACAGACCGGAATCGAAGGATCGGAGGACAAGATATGATAGAGCGATTGATGGCTTTGTACCCGCGGCGAGATCTTCTCGTTCAACCGTTTTAGGTCCTGTGTGGCGAGATAGGGATGCGATCGAAGTTGCCTCAGGGAGTGATTCGCAATTCGATCCGCTTCATAAGCGTCATAGATACGGATTGTTTTCGAACACTTGAGACGATGCGGACAAGGGTTACAGACAAACGGGAAACGGTCCAATTTCAGACAAACAGTGGACGGTTGTTTCATAAAGCGTTCTTTTTTCGAAAGCGTGGAGATGCGATTGCGTTTCAATTCGCGGAATACCGTGGAGGGATGGCACTTGAGTTTCGCTGCGAGCGATGCGCTTGAAGCCGAACTGTCGTTTTCAATCGAATACTGAAGAATGACACGATCGCGGATGGTCAATTGGCGATGCATACGAAGACCTCCTTTCATCTCTCCTCGATCGATGCGGTTAGCCATAGTATATTCCTTGGAAGATTGAAAATGAAGTTCTCAGGGTAAATGCAAAACTTGATTGCATTCACTTTGAATGTTAACTATAGAAAGGGCTTACAGTATAACTAAACGGAGGAAATATCCATGCAAGAAATCGTAAACATCCGAATCGACGAACGTTTGATCCACGGACAAGTCGCAGCGTTCTGGACCAACACCTTGAAAGCGACGCGCATCATGGTCATCGACGATAGCGCATCCCGCGACGATGTCCAGAAGATGGCTTTGAAGATGGCCTGCCCGGCGGGCGTCAAACTTTCGATCTTGTCCATCGACAAGGCGGTCGAGAATCTAAAAGCCAACAAATATGACGGGGACCGTATCTTCGTCGTATTGAAGGGTCCGGAGACCTGCACGAAGATGTGGGATCTGGGATGGCGTTTCGAAGAAGTGAATGTCGGCAACATGTCCAGCGGTCTTGGCACCAAACAAGTCAAGCGTTCGGTCAATGTGAATGAAGAAGATGTCGCGAACTTCAAGAAATTGAACGCGCTTGGCGTTCGGTTCACGGCGCAGATGGTTCCCAATGAAGACAAGATCGATTTCATGCCGTTGATCTCCAAATAGCCAGCAGAGATCAAGGCAAGAAACCGACTTATCGATAAAATCCTAAGAAAGGGGAAAATTATGGAACTACAGTTTTGGCAAGTCTTATTGTTAACGGTCTGGTCCGGCGTAGCCATGTTGGATGCTCTATCCTTCAACATCGGTATGAACGGAATTATCCAGACGGGTATTTTCACCGGTTTAGTCGTCGGTGATGTCAACCTCGGCCTCGTTGTCGGCGGTACCCTCCAATCCTACGCTTTAGGTATCGGTACGTATGGCGGAGCTTCGATTCCCAACTGGACGACCGCGGCGATGTTAGTCACTGCGTTGGCCGGAGGAATGGAAAACGCGGATACGTATATCACGTTGGTCGGAGTTCCGATCGCGGCCTTGACGATCCAGTTCGACGTTATGGCGCGTTTCGCGAACACGGCGTTCCAACACCGTGCAGACGCCTATGCTTTGAAGGGTGATTTCAAGAAAATCGAATTGATGAACTGGCTAGGTACCATTCCTTGGTCGATGTCCAGAGCTCTCCCGGTCTTCTTCGCCCTCTTGATCGGTCCGGAACTGGTCGAAGGTTTATCGAAGGCGATTCCCGCGCAGTTGGTCGATGGATTCAGGATTGCTGGCAGAATCCTCCCCGCCGTCGGTTTCACCATCCTGCTTCGCTACTTGCCGACCACCCGTAACGTTCAATACTTATTGATCGGGTTCGTCTTGGCAGCTTACTTGTCCATTCCTATCCTGGGGATCTCCCTGGTCGGTTTGGCAGCAGCGGTTATGATTTTCAAGAAACGCACCGAAGAAGTCGCCGTTGTTTCGGGAGGAGATGAGTACGATGAGTAACACATTCACCAAAAAAGAATTACGCATGCTGAACTTCCGTTGGATGTGGCACAGCCAAATCGGATGGAACTACGAACGTATGCAAGGTTTGGGCTACTTGACCACCATGCTTCCGGTCATGAAGAAATTATACTCCGACAAACCTGAAGCCATGAAACACGCTTTGTATTCGCACAGCCAATTCTTCAATACGCAACCTGCGATGGGTGATATCATCGTCGGGATGAACATCGCGATCGAAGAAGCGGGTGGCGAAAACGCCATCGATACCGCGACCGCCGTCAAGACATCCTTGATGGGACCGTTCGCCGGGATCGGTGATACGATCTTCGGAATGATCGGCGGAACCGTCTTCGGTTCGATCGCCGTCTCCACCGCCGCTGAAGGAAACTTCTTCGGTATCGGATTATGGACCCTGTGGAACCTGTTCGTCTTGTTCCTGCTTCGTCCGAAAATGTTCGATCTCGGCTATAGCCAAGGGATCAAGTTGGTCACCACGATGGCGCACCAACTCAAAGCCTTGACCGAAGCCGCGTCCGCATTGGGCGTCATGGTTGTCGGCGGCATGGTTGCCACGATGGTCAACGTACAGTTCGGTTCGGCGAAAGTCGCCGCGAACGTCTTCGATTTCCAAGTTTTGGCCGATAAGATCATGCCGAAACTCGGAGCCGCCGCATTGGTCGGTCTATGCTACTGGCTATTGGGCAAAAAGTCCATGAATTCCAACAAACTGATCATCGTCGTCATTCTGATCGCGATCGTCGGTGCCTACACGAAGTTCTTAATCTTCAAATAATCGTGTTCACAGCGGACTCCGATGGGCAGGCATTCTGCTTTCGGAGTCCGTTTCTTTTCCTTAAGGAGGGAAAAACGATGCGTAACGGGTATTTCACAGTCATCGAAGCGTTATTGAAGGAAGTCGAAGCGACCCAATCCGAAAACATTACACGGGCGGGGGAGTTGATCGCTGAAAGCATCATGAAAGGCGGGATTTTGCAAGCCTTCGGTAGCGGGCATTCGTTTGCCGGGGCGATCGAAATCACGGGCAGGGCAGGGGGATTGATCCCTTCCAAAGCCATCAGAGAACCTGCAGGCGGCTTATATGAAACCATCGAAGGCGTCGGCGCCTTGTTTCTTAAACGCTGCGACATCCGTCAAGAAGACGTCGTGGTGTTGATCTCGAATTCCGGTCGCAATCCTTTGCCGATCGAAATCGCGCTCAAATGCAAGGAAGTCGGTGCCAAGATCATCGTCGTCACCTCGTTGGAACCTTCCAAGGAACTGACATCGAAACATAGTTCCGGGAAGAATCTATGGGAATTCGGGGATGTCGTCCTCGACAACCGCGTCGTCAAAGGCGATTCTTCGATCGACGTTCCGGGATTACCGGTCAAAGTCTGCGGAACATCGTCCGTCTCCGCGGCCGTCATGCTGAACGCAGCGGTGTTGGAAAGCATCCAGATCATGGTTTCCAAAGAATTCGTCCCTCCCGTCTACATGAGTCAAAACATCGACGGCGGTGCGGAATTCAACGACAAATACCTGGCGCAATACGCCGACCGTCTCAATCGTATCTAGAAAAGGGGGAGTATTCATGGAATTCGGCAGTCTCAATGTCAATATCAACCCGCTCCAAGCGGTCAAACAATGCGGATTCATCCAGCAGGTCCAACCGATCCTGGATGTCCATGATGATCTTTATCTTCGATTGGCGCTGATCAAGGACCAAGGTAAACACCTCATCTACGTCTCCCTTGACAATATCGGGATTTCCGAGGCGCAATCCGATACGTTCCAACGGATCGCAAAAGAGAAATTCGGTGAAGACACGGCGACCTTGATCTCCTGTACCCACACCCATTTCGGAGGCGACCCCAAGGATGAAACCTATGGCGCCCAACTGATCGATGCGTTCCGCTTAGCCCTGGATACCGTCCATCCCCATGAAGTCGGCGAAATCACCTATGCGTATCGCCGTCGTCCGTTCAACGGGATCGGGAAGAGCCGGATCTCCGGCCACGATGCGTTCGTCCTGCTTGAAACGTTCTCGCTGTATGCGGAAAACCACCGCATCGCCACCTTCGTCATCCACAACGTCCATCCGACGATCATGAATGGCTATACCCCGTTCTTCAGTGCCGAATATCCCGGCATGTTTCTGAAACTCTGTTCGGTGAGCTGCCCCGGTGAATTCTTCACCTTCATGCAAGGTGCGGACGGCGACGTCAGCACCCGTTTCGTCCGTAAAGAACAATCCTACGACGAAGTCCGACGCCTCGCGTCCATCCTCCATGATGAAGTCGAAGCGATGATGAAAGAAGAAATCGAACCCAAACATTTTGAATTCGACTTCGACGAAGTCGAGATCCCCTTGGAACACGAATTCATCGATCCCGAAACACGCAACCAAGGAGAAGAATTGACGCCTCGTGAACTTGAAACCATCGAGTACGGTCGCAAAGTATTGGAACGCCTACGTGCCAACGAGCATCTTCTACCCAAGACGATGAAGATCCAACGTTTGCGGTTTCCGGGCTATACCCAGGTCTTCGCCCAGAACGAACTGTTCTCCGAGTACATCGAAGCCCTCCCCGAAGGGAAGGCGTCCCTGATCTGCTATACCCAGGGCTATCGCCCCTATGTCACCGGTCTTCGTCCCGTACGTTTGACCTACGAACTGTTCTCGGATACCTTATCCACGAAGAGTAAACAATTGTTGTTCGACACGCTTTACCAATACACCCACTAAAGGAGACTCCCCTATGCGCGCATTCCTCTTAATCAGCCACGGTCCGCTGGCTCCGTCCATGAAAGAATCGGTTCAGATGATCGCCGGCGAACACGACAATCTTTTCGCGGCCTCCCTCAACTTCGACGATTCCCCCGAATCCTTCGGCGAGAAACTGGCGGCGCTTGAACCCGCGCTCGCCGCGTACGACGACGTGGTCATCTTCACGGATCTCTACGGCGGTTCCCCGGGCAACACCGCGATCACCCGCTATATGAACGATCCCAAGAAAACGCTGATCTCCGGGATGAACTTCCCGATGATCCTGACCGCGCTTTTGGAAGAAGGGGCCGAAATCCCCTACCTCATGGAAACCGGAAGACAGGGCATCCTGGATATCCGCACCATGTTGGCATCGATGTCGGATGATGAAGACTAACCCGTCCACCCACGGGTTTTTTTCAATGAACCCTGCGACGGAGATCCTAAGACAAGCCGTCGATGAAGGAAAAATCCCCGGAGCCCAACTTACGGTTTTTCATGACGGGATTATTGAGGAATTCAATGTCGGAAGGACGAATGTCTTCGATGAATCCACCTCTGTAAGTTCGCAAACCCTGTATGATCTGGCCAGCCTCACCAAGGTCGTTTCCACAACGACCCTGGCCCTGATCGCCATTCAGGAAGGCAAACTTCACCTTGAAGATCCCGTCGATCTCTATCTTACGGGATTCAAACACCACGATGTCACGATCAAGCATCTATTGACCCATACCTCGGGCTTATGCGCCGATGATAAAAACTATCGGAGCGTTCAAAGTCCGAAGGAAATGCTTGAATTCATCCTTCAGAAAGACTTGGAATTTATCCCGGGGAGTTTCGTGGAATACACCGACTTCGGCTACATTCTGCTTGGATTCATCTTGGAGAGCATCTACGGAAATCTGGAGGATGCGGTCACAACTAAGATTCTGCTTCCACTAAACATGTCGGATACATGCTTCAATCCTTTGAAAAAAGGGTTGGAGTCACGCTGTGCACCAACCGAGTTAACCTCTGATCGGGGACTGATCCAAGGGGAAGTCCATGACGGGAAAGCGTTCCGCATGAACGGGGTCAGCGGGAACGCGGGGCTGTTTTCCAACGCGACCGATCTGATGAAATTCGCCCAGTGTCTGCTTTTAGGCGGAGCCCCCATCCTAACACCGCAAACCCATGAACTTTTGCTTTCATGCTATACCGACGGACTCAATCTGCGTCGTACCTTGGGCTGGCAGTTCAGCGATCACGGAGTAAGCCATTTCGGCGACCATGCCAGCGACCTGACCCTCTTTCATACCGGGTTTTCAGGGACCTCGCTATGTTTGGACTTCAGACGACAAGTCGCAATCGTCCTCTTGACCAACCGTGTCCATCCCAAACGGGATAACGATGCCATCAAAGGCATACGCAACGCGGTCCACGATGCGATCTTCGAATCCTTCGATAACGATCAACGATAGAAAAATAGAACCTGGAATCACGACCTTGATTCCAGGTTTTTCATAATCTTTTCTTTGAATTTCGAAACTTTGGGAAAGTAGGATATAATTAATCTATAGTGGAGGTCCCCTATGTCAATCCTAAACCTAAAATGCGGACAAACCGAATATCCGATCCGGATCGATGCGAGCCATGTTTCGCTGATCACATCCAAACCGGTCGTTTCAGAACTCAGCGAAACCGAGATCGTAAGGAAGGCTTTATCTAGTCCGATCGATTCGCTTCGCCTTGATGAAATCTTGAAAGCGGGCGATACGGTTGCGATCGTCATCCCCGATGTCACCCGGGCTTGGCAGAAGCCGAGTCTTTATCTTGGGGTGTTGGTCGAGGAACTCAAGAAATGCGGGATACAGGACGATCAATTGCTTTTCATCAGCGGCGTCGGGACGCATCGCAAACAAAGCGAAGCGGAACACCGGGAACTGATCGGGGAGGAATTGTATCGTCGCATCAAGATCGTCGACCATGACAGCCGCGATGACAGTAACCTGACTTATGTGGGGACGACGTCACGCAAGACCGAGGTCTTCATCAATAAACTCGCGTTATCCTATGACCACATCATCGTAAGCGGGGGGATCGTGTTTCATGACCTGGCGGGTTTCGGCGGTGGGCGTAAAGGCATCGTGCCGGGGATCGCGGGATACAAGACGGTCATGCAGAACCATGCCCATTCCTTGAATCCGATGGGTAGCGGGGCCAATCCCGATGTCCGAAGCAACTTGACCGACGGGAATCCGTTCCATGAAGATCTGATGGAAGCCGTCGCGTTTGTGAACCCCTCGTTTTTACTAAATGTGTTAGTCGATGAGAACGGCAACATCATGCATGCGGTCGCGGGGAATTACATCACTGCGCATCAAGCCGGATGTGAGTTTTTACGGTCGATCGACTTGAGTCAGATCCCCTTCAAGGCGGAAGTGGTCGTCGCGTCGTGCGGCGGTTATCCCAAAGACATCAACTTCTACCAAGCCACCAAATCCTTGGTCAACGCGATCCATGCCTGTAAACTGGGCGGGGACATCCTGCTCTTGGCGGAATGCAACGAGGGCTTGGGGCATCCGGAAATGGAAGCCATCTACCATGATTTCGAAACCAACGCACAGCGCGAAGCGCATGTGACGGAACACTATACGATCGCGAAGTTCTTCGCCTATATGACCTGTGTCTGGGCACAGGAGTATAAGATCCATCTGGTTTCATCATTGGATAAAGACGTGATGAAGCGCATCGGGATCGATGTCTACGATTCCTTGGACGAAGCCTTGCATGTGGTTCATCAGCGCTATGACGGGGCATACCATGTCTATGTCATGCCCAGTGCGGGAAGCACCCTGCCTGAATTGACGGGGGAGGACGCATGAGAAACCGTTTCTTAGCCGAAAATTATCGCAATCAAACGACCAATGCTTTGGGGAGCGCGGCCAAGAAGATCGGGGATCCCGATCTGATCAACCTGAGTATTGGGGATCCGGATTTCGTCACCCCGCAAGAAATCATCGACGAAGCGTTCATCCAGGCCGGGGAAGGGCATACCAAATACACCAAGCCTGCGGGGGATCCGCAGTTGGTTACGGCGATTAGAGCGTTCTTGAAGGAAGAATACCACGCAGAGATCAATCAAGATGAAATCATGGTGACCGTCGGGGCGTGCCATGCCATGTATGTGGCGATGAGCGCGATCCTGGATGAAGGGGACGAAGTGATCGTCCCGGATCCGTATTTCGTCCCGTATATCGATCAGGTCCAAATGGCGGGAGGGAAGTTCGTACCGCTTGAAACAAACTTCGAAACAGGGTTTCAACTGGATTTGGATGCTTTGGAAAAGAAGATCACGCCACGTACGAAAGCGATCTTGATCAATAGCCCAAACAATCCGACGGGAGCGGTCTATGGTCGCGACACGCTTGAACGACTCGGGAGGATCGCACAGAAACATTCCTTGATTGTCTTGTCGGATGAAGTCTACGAAGCCATTTCGTTTGGGCAGAAACATGTTTCCGTCCTTGAAATCGCCGATCTGAAAGACCGAAGCATCGTCTTCGGGAGCTTCTCGAAATCCTATGCGATGACAGGATGGCGGATCGGATATGCGATCGCGCCGGAATACGTCATCTCGACCATGGTCCACATCAACGAGTCGATCTGCTTTTCAGCCCCGTCGGTTTCCCAACGGGCTGCTCTGTCCGCATTGCGTCAGCGCCATGCGCTCCAACCGTCGCTTGTGGCGGCGTTTGAAGAGCGGATGGTCTATGGATATGGGCGGATCGTAGCGACGGGCATACTGGACGTATTACGCCCGAAAGGCGGGATCTATCTCTTCGTCGATATCCGTAAAACCAAATTAAGCAGCGAAGTCTTCGCTGCACGGCTTCTTGAGGAAAAGAAAGTGCTGGTTCTTCCGGGCAACGTGTTCGGGGAAGCGGGGGAAGGGTTTGTGCGGATCGCCGTGACCGTCGATCTCGAAAAACTGAAGATCGCGTTCGACCGTATCGAAGAGTTCATTAAAACGACCGGGGATTGACCCGGTCGTTTTTATCTTTCGTGGAGTGGGATATACGGTGTTTCATCCCCCAAGGTGACATAGGCGGGACGCATGATCTTCTCGTCCAGAATCTGTTCGAGCCGGTGGGCGGACCATCCGGCGATGCGCGAGATCGCAAAGAGCGGGGTGTAGAGTTCTTCTGGGATACCCAAGGTATCCAAGACGAACCCCGCATAGAGGTCCACGTTGGCGGCCATCTTGTTGTCGTTCTTGACCTTGGCGTTGAGGAGTTCGCATCCGATCCGCTCGATGTCGGCGATGAGTCGGAATTCTCTCATATTTCCGGCAGTTTCCGCGAGTTCCTTCGCTTTTTCTTTTAGGATGATCGCACGCGGGTCGGATAAGGTATAGACCGCATGACCCAACCCATAGATCAGACCTTTCTTATCGAAGGTTTTTTTCGCCAGGATCAATTTCAGATAGTTATTTAACTGTTCTTCATCGCCGTAATCGGCGACGTTTTTACGGATATCGTCGACCATTTCGGCGACGACCCGGTTGGCCCCGCCGTGTTTGGGACCTTTCAGCGATCCGATCGCCGTGGCGATGGCGGAATAGGTATCCGTACCGGTCGATGAAACCACATGCGTCGCGAAGGAAGAGTTGTTCCCCCCGCCATGTTCCGCCATCAGGACCATCAGGAGATCCAGCAGTTCCACTTCTTTCTGCGTGTATTTCCCGTCGGGACGGATGAGGTAGAGGAAGTTCTCCGCGGTACCGACCCCGGGTTTGGGGGTATGGATGACCAGCGAATCGTGGTCGAAGTAATGACGCTTGGAAGCATAACTGTAGGCAGCCATGAGGGGGAGTTTGGCGATCAGGTCGATCGACTGGCGAAGGACGTTGTCGACGGAAATGTCGTCGGGGTTCTTATCGTAGGAGTACAGGGTCAAAACCGTGCGTTGAAGCTTGTTCATGATGTTGGGGGCGGGGATTTTGAGGATGACGTCTTCTTTGTATCCCCGTGGCAAGGTCCGGCATTCTTCCAACATCATCCTGAAGTCTTCCAGTTCTTTTTCGTCGGGTAAAACGCCGAACAAAAGGAGATAGACGGTTTCTTCGAATCCCGTCCGTTTCTCGGATTGGAAACCTTTCACGATGTCGAACAAGTTGATCCCGCGATAATACAGACGTCCTTCACAGGGGACTTTCACACCGTCGATCTTTTCATACCCGATGACGGCGCCGACTTTCGTGATTCCGACCAACACCCCGGTCCCGTTCGCGTTACGCAGACCGCGCTTTACGTTATGGAATTCATAGAGTTCGGGATCGATGCGTCCGTTATCCTTGATGATCTTCGCTAACGCATGGATCTTTTCATCCGACAGTTTTTTGACCATACGCGTTTCCTTTCAGACCATCCAAAACCTGGATGATTTTCATACCGATTGCCGTACTGCCCAGACTTCCTCCCAAATCGACGGTGAAGTTTTCACGGTCGCGATAAACCGTATCGACGGCTTCTTCGATCCAAGATGCCTCGTTGGTATGTCCGAGATGACGCAGCATCATGGCGGAAGTGAGGATCAAGGCTGTCGGATTGGCGATGCCTTTTCCCGCGATGTCGGGGGCGGACCCGTGGACCGCCTCGAAGATCGCCATGTCTTTCCCGAGGTTGGCCCCCGGGACAAAGCCCAAGCCGCCCACCAGGCCGGCGCAGAGGTCGGACAAGATGTCGCCGTAGAGGTTCTCGGTGACGATGACTTCGAAGGTCTCCGGTTTCACCACCAGCTGCATGCACATGTTGTCGACCAGGATTTCCTGCAGTTTGATCGTCGGATAGTCTTTGGCGACCTCGCGTGCCACGTCCAGAAACAAGCCGTCGCTGAGTTTCATGATGTTCGCCTTGGTGACGACCGTCACCTTGCTTTTATGGTGGAGTAAGGCATAATCGAAGGCCGCGACGCAGATGCGCCGGCTCTTGGATCGTGTGATCACCTTGATGCTTCTCATCTCATCGGGCGAGACTTCCTCTTCCAAGCCCATGTATAAATCTTCCGTGTTTTCACGGAAAATCGTCAGATCGACATTTGAAAACTTCGAGGAAACGATGCCGACCGATTTGACCGGACGGACGCAGGCGAAGAGATCGTATTTCTTGCGTAGGGCGACGTTGATACTGCGGAACCCTTTACCGATGGGCGTGGTGATCGGACCTTTCAGTGCGATGCGGTTGCGTTCGATGCTTTCATAGACGGAAGCGGGAACCAATTCCCCGACCTTCTCGAAAACATGCATGCCGGCTTCCTGCACGTCCCAGTCGATCTTCACTCCGGTCGCGGCGACCACGTCTTTCATGACATCGGTGACTTCGGGACCGATCCCGTCCCCCGGGATCAAAGTAACCCTAGTCATGTTTGTCACCCAGATCCAAGGCCATTACATAGTTGAGATAACCTCCGCCCAACAGGACTTCCTTTTCACGGTCGGATCCGTTGAACGTCACTTCGAAGACCGTGTTCTTCGTCGTATTCATGATTTGGATCGCACGGTCTTCCTGGATCGAGCGTGCCACGTCGTCCAGCACCAAAACGTCGTTCTGGTCGATGGTGTCGTAATCGAGTGGGTTTTTAAACGATAAGGGGAGGATTCCCGTATTGATCAGGTTGGCGCGATGGATGCGTGCGAAATTCTTCGCGATGACGGCACGTACGCCCAGATACAAGGGGACCAAGGCGGCGTGTTCACGCGACGACCCTTGTCCGTAGTTTTCACCGGCGACGATGAATCCGCCGTCCATCCGTTTCGCATCGTCGTGGAAGGATTCCGTCACGGTGGTGAAACAGTGTTTCGCCAGGTAGGGGATGTTTGAACGGTAGGGAAGCAGACGCGCATGCGAGGGGACGATGTCGTCGGTTGTGATGTTGTTGGGGACTTTGAGGAGGACGGTCTTGGTGAGGGGTCCTTCGACCTTCTTCGCCAAGGGGAAAGGATGGATGTTGGGACCCATCACGGCCTCGCCGTGAAGTTTGAGCGGATCCGGATACACGAAATAACTTTCGATGGTTCCGTAAGTGATCGGTTCGATGACGCTGAGATTTTCGGTCAATGTCGTCGGATCGCTGATCACCCCGGTGATGGCGCTATAGGCGCAAGTTTCGGGGGAGGCGAGGTAGACTTGCGCATCGGCGGTACCGGAGCGCCCTTTGAAGTTACGGTTGAAACTACGCAGGGAAACACCGTTGGATTTCGGGGCTTGCCCCATGCCGATGCACGGTCCGCATCCCGATTCCAAAATACGGGCTCCCGCGTTGATCATCGTCGTCAACGCCCCGTTTTCACTCAAGAGTCTCAGGATGTTCGCGGATCCCGGGGAAATGACCAGGCTGACATCAGGATGGACTTGTTTGCCTTTTAAGATCGCCGCCACTTTCATCATGTCCGCATAGGAAGAGTTCGTACAGCTCCCGATCGCCACTTGGTCGACCTTGATCCCGACGACGTCGCTCACTTCCACCACGTTGTCGGGGGAGTGCGGCTTGGCGACCATCGGATAGACCCGACTCAGATCGATCGTCAAGGTTTCATCATAGAACGCATCTTCATCCGCACTCATCGGAGTATAATCCTGGGCGCGGCTTTGTTTGGTTAAGTAGACCAGGGTGTTCTCATCGCTCGGGAAGATCGACGTCGTCGCTCCGAGTTCGGCACCCATGTTGCAGATGGTCGCACGATCGGTGACGCTGAGGTATTTCAGCGCTTCGCCGCCGTATTCCAGGATGAAGCCGATGCCGCCCTTGACGGATCGCGCTTGAAGAATCTTGAGAATGATGTCTTTGCCGTTGAGAAAAGGAGCAGGTTTTCCGATTAAATTTACTTTGCAGACTTTCGGTACGGTCAGGAAATAAAGACCTTTCGCCATTCCGACCGCCACGTCCAAACCGCCGGCTCCGATCGCAAGCGATCCTAGCCCGCCGCACGTCGGCGTATGGCTGTCCGACCCGATCAGAATCGCACCGGGTTTGGCGAAACGTTCGAGTTGGACCTGATGGCAGATGCCGCCTCCCGGTTTACTGTAGACGATCCCGTAACGGGCGGCGACGCTCTTGATGAATTCGTGGTCGTCGGCGTTCTCGAAACCCGCCTGAAGCATGTTATGGTCGATGTAGGCGACGGAAAGATCCGTTTTGATTTCCTTGGGATCCATCGCCAACAATTGCAGATAAACCATGGTACCGGTGGAATCCTGGGTCAAGGTCTGGTTCACGCGCACCGCAACTTCCTGTCCCGGGACCACCTCGCCCCGCAACAGATTGTTTTCAATGATTTTATACGCTAAGGATTTGCCCATATCGCACTCGCTTTCTTCCGAAAAGAACGGATTAAAATATCTCTTATTGTACTTGAAACAAGCATGTAAATCAATGTAAACGTGTAAACGAAAAGAAAGAGAATGCTTTCGTTTGCATTCTCTTGTCCTAAGCAACAAAATTGTTTGATGGATTTGGATATGACAGTGAAATCAACGATGTATATCTTCAAGGAACGTGCGCAGCATCCGGTTGAGAATCTTAGGCTGGTCCAAATTCGCGACGTGTCCGGCATGGGGGATATCGCCATAGGTGCTCCGGTCCGACATGTCGCATAGACGCATCGACGACTCGCGTATTGCGGGCGAATCCTCCGCGCCGCAGAGTATCAGCAGCGGAAGTTGGTTTTTCTTTTTCTGGGCAGTAAACAGGGGACGCAGGTCCTGCATCCAACTGAATGTCGATCGTTTGAACGACTTCGTCCCTTCTTTGAAGATTCTTCTTCCCAAAGGGGAAATGGCCGCTTCGTCGCTGATCCTCTCCCTGAACCGGGTAAAATCGAATAGAAGATTCCATCCACGCCATGGATCAAGCTGCCAGAGTTTCGCATCCCCGGGATAGCCATGATGGATCGAGTAGGTCCCGACGCATGTGAGTGAGTCGATGTGTTTCGGGTAGCGATGAGCCAAGGACTGCGCCATGATCGCACCCAGGGAAACCCCGATAAGATGGACGCGCCTTATCCCTTCGCTTTCAAGTAGGCGGATCAGTTGGTTGGGATAGTCGGCCAAGCCGATGTCGTTGTGTTTCACAACACTCTTCCCATGACCCGGCATATCGACCGCCACGATCCGGTAATCATCGCCGAACGTTTCGAACTGGGTAACGAAAACAGAGGAATCCGTGAATTCAGGATGCAGAAACAACAAAGTTTCTTCCCTGTATCCGGATGAAATCAAATAGTGAAGAGAACTCTCTTTGGTTTCGAAGGTTTTCGCGATCATACAACACTCCTTTGGTTCATCGTAACCAAAAGTACGATGGGTTACATCGTGGTTTGGATAAGATTATGTTAAGGAAGGTTAAAAACGCTTGTTTTCCTCTGACCAATGAATGATCGACACTCAGTGTTTCATAATCTTCGGACCATAATTAAAGAATGTCCTAAAACTTGCTTCGAAGCAACCTAACCCAAAAGATTCTATTCGTAAATGCCGGTTTTCGCGTTACAATGGATGTAGATTCAAGGAGGTAGCCATGTCCATCCTGAAGCAACCGATCAACCGCTATTTCGATCATACGATCCTCAAGCCTTTCGCGACGAAAGAAGAGATCCTGAACATCGCCGAAGAATGCAAAACCCATCATTTCGCGATGATTGCGATCAATTCCTATCCGGTGAAATTCTGCCATGAATACCTTAAGGATACCGACGTGCATGTCGGGGCGGCCATCGGGTTTCCGCTGGGTCAAACCACCGTCGAATGCAAGGTGTTCGAGACCTTGGATGCGATCAAAAACGGGGCGGATGAAATCGACTACGTCCTCAACATCGGTGCGGTGAAGGCGGGTGATTTCGCCTATATCGAAGAAGAGATGGCACGGATCGTCCATGCGTGCCGCAAGCACGGGACGTTGGTCAAAGTGATCTTCGAGAACGCCTATCTGACCAAGGAAGAAATCGTGCGTTGTGCGGAGATCGCGAAGAAAGTCAAACCCGACTTCATCAAGACATCGACCGGATTCGCCCCGAGCGGAGCGAGTGTCGAGGATGTGAAGCTAATGAAGCAAACGGTCGGCAATGACGTGAAAGTCAAGGCGGCTGGCGGGATCCGTGATTTGGATACGTTCTTGGCGATGGTCGAAGCGGGGGCAGAGCGCATCGGTTCATCCTCGAGCGTCAAGATGCTCGAAGAATTCAAGCAGCGATTCGGTAGTCTGTAGATTCTGAACTTTTATCGGGGAAAGATAAAAGGAAGAATGAAAGGGGACTTACCTAGGAAAGGTAAGGGAAAACACAATGAAATATCTTAAGGCGGCATTCGATTTTTTGCTGAAGCATTGGATTGTTTTGGTTCCGGTCTTCGTAGCGACGTTCATCCCGGCGTTATTGATTCGACCGACCGCGGGGAATCTGCGTGAAGTCTGGCAGGAATTTAGCCAGAACAGGGACTTTTATGTAGCCAACACGGAAGCGTTCCAGGCGCTGCTTACAAGCGCCAAGACCGGAACGAGTTCAGGGGGGATGTTCGCGACCATATTGAATCTCGCGGCGTTCCCGATGACGGCCGGGTTGATCAAGTTGGGCTTGACGGGGGAAAACGTCACGTTCAACGACTTCACCACCGCGCTGAGTGAAAACATCGTCAAATATCTTAAGTTGATCTTTGGCGGGATCCTGCTTGGCCTCGCGGTCGGCTTGGTCTCGGTCATCTATGTCATCGTCACCCTCATGGTTACGCTGAGCGGCGATACCATCAATCTTTTCGCTCTGTTCGGATTGCTTCTCTTATTGATCCTTGTCCTTGCGGTCGGTGCGGTTTTCTTCACCTTCTGGTTCGCCGCGATGGTACTGGACGACCTAACCGTGATGAATGCGATCAAGAAATCCTTCGCTTCGGTCAAGCGTTGTTTCTGGACGGTCGCCGGTGTTACGTTACTGATTCAGATCCTCACCAACGTCCTTACAGGTATCGCCGGTGGATTCAGTGGAATCCCCGTTGTCGGCGCATTGCTGAGCAGCGTGGTCGCCACCGGTTCGACGGTATTGACAATGGCGTTCACCTTCATTCTCTACCGTTCGATCAATAACCAAGAATCCCTTGAAACGACGGACGAATCCGTCATTTACTAGCCAACGTCGACTCACATTTCATCGACGCAAACCGGGCGACCGACTTGCCTTGATTGACTCTACCCCCCGTTTGTGCTATATTATGGGTGTAGTTGTAGTGCTTCGATCGGTTAAGATTTCTTAGCTTGGTATCGAAGAGAATAGAAAAGAAGAATAGAATAGATTAGATGAGATTAGAATAGAAGAGAATACCGAATGAAGATCTTCGTCGGGATTGGATTCGAATGGAATGGATATCTGTTCGTATCGAGTTACTGATTTGAGTCGAATAGCCTGGAATAGAAAGAATCGAATTGCATCGGACCGCCGAATCTTGGCGGTCCTTTTATTTCCTCGGGCATATGCGTTGTTCTTCGCGAAGTCACATGCAATAATATACTTACTTACAAGAAAGAAGTAAGTAAACATCCGTTTGTGATGGAGGAGAAAACATGAAAAAAGAATTCACCGATGTCTTGAAGGCAAGACGTACCCACTATGCGCTCAACAAGGAAATCCAGGTTTCCGATGAAGCGATCCAATCGTTGCTTGAAGATGCCGTTCTGCATACGCCTTCCGCGTTCAACTCCCAGAGTGCGCGTGTCGTGTTGTTGCTGAATGGAAAACATGACACTTTGTGGTCGATCACCCGCGAAGCACTACGTAAGATAGTACCGGCGGAGAGTTTCAAACCGACCGATGATAAAATCAACGCGTTCACCGCGGCTTACGGTACCGTCTTGTTCTTCGAGGATACGGCGGTCGTTAAAGGTCTGCAAGAAGCCTTTCCCCTGTACCAACATAATTTCCCGATCTGGTCCACGGAATCCAGCGGCATGCTTCAGTATGTCGTATGGAGCGGATTGGCGGCTCAAGGGGTCGGCGCTTCGCTTCAACACTACAACGAGTTGATCGAAGAGAACGTGAAGGAAGCGTTCGAACTTCCTGAGACGTGGAAACTGGTCGCCCAGATGCCCTTCGGGAATCCGGTCGCCCCGCTTCGCGAGAAGGAATTCCTCCCGCTCGACGGACGTTTACTCGTACAAGCTTAATCGAAAAGGATGTCCTCGCCGGACATCCTTTTTTCATACATTCCCGAGATAGACATGCTTCAGATATTTTTTGGCGATCGTTTCCAGTTTGTGCAGGGTTTCGATCGGAGTGATCGGGCGGTCGCGCCAGTGATAGTGCGGGAAGAAACGGGAGAGGTGAAGGGGGATGTCGGGATCCAGGGATGCGATCCATTTCGCCTGGTTCTCCATGTCCTCTTCGCTGTCGTTTTCCCCGGGGATGATGAGGGTCGTGATTTCCACATGCGCGCTTTCGTTGGCGATCGCGATCGTCCGTTTGACCGAAGTGAAATCCCCTTGCAGTTTATCGTAGAAATCCTGGCTGAATCCTTTCAGGTCGATGTTTAACGCGTCGATGTAGGGCATGAGTTTGCGTAGGGGTTCTTCTTCGATCGTCCCGTTGGTCACCAACACGTTCTTCAATCCGGCTTCATGGATCAACTTCGCGGTGTCATAGACATATTCATAGGAAATCAAGGGTTCGTTGTAGGTGTAGGCGATGCCGATGTTGCCTTGGTTCAAGAGGTCGAGTGCGAGTCGAAGGGCTTGATCAGGCGGGAAGGGCGTCGTTTTCGCATGGATTTCATCCGCCATCGAGATTTCATGGTTCTGACAGAAGGGACAACGCAAATTGCATCCGTACCCTCCGATCGAAAGGATCCTTCTCCCGGGATAAAAGCGATGGAGCGGTTTCTTCTCGATCGGATCCAGGGCGACCGAGGTGACCTGTCCATAGGAGACCGGCACGATCTTTCCGTCCACGTTCTTGCGTGACCGACAAAACCCGGTTTGATTCTCCGAGAGGATACAATGATGGAAACACAGGGTACATTCATTCATGATGTCTCACCACCTCGAAGCGTTGAAGGACATAGTCTTCATCGGCCTCGATCCCGCCTTTCGATAATGCGATTTCGATTTGTTTGGCGATCGAATCGACCCCGTCCAAATCCGGCAACAATAATCCCTTTCGGTGTCCTTTCGAAACGATGACGCCGTATTTTTTCACATCCAGTTGGGATGCGTATTGGATCGTTTCGGGAGGAAGCAGGACATCGACGTTATAGACCAGCTCGGAGAGTTCCTCCGGGCGTACGGGATAGAAACGCGGGTCTTCGCTGCAGGCGGAAACCGCGTTGCGCAGGACTTCCTTGCCGACGCAGAACTGGGTCGGACTGATCGTCCCGATGCATCCGCGCAACTGACCCCGGCGATGGAGGGAGACGAACACGCCCGCCCGTTTCTTCAACAGTTCATCCGGGGTATCCAGAGGGAGTTCGGTTTCGCGATGATTACGCACGTAGTTCTCGACCGAGAGTTTGGCCAAACGGAGATACGGGTCTTGCGCTTTCATGGATTTGGGTAAGAAAATCGCGGTCGCATATCCGACCCCGAAGGTTCCTTCATAGGAATGAAGTTTCGCCTTGAATCCCATGCCTTCGACCACGCCCGAGAGGATGACCAGCGATCGATAGCCGCATTCCCCGGCTTGTTCGCACATTCCGGCGGAGATCGAACGGAGTTTCTCGAAATCACCGTTCTCCAACACCGACTGGATGATCTTGTCGAAACGGGGTCCTTCTTTCGCATAACCGTAGGGTCCGTCGTGGGCTAAACGATGGGATAGATCGCCACTGGCGATGAAAACGATCTTGCGATCCAAAGATTCCGCCACATCGCGGATCGTTTTCCCGATGTTGACATGCGTATCGAAAGGACGCATCGATAGACCGATCCGTACCAGTTTGAAGTCGGGATAGGCTTGTTTGATGAAATGTAAAGGAACCATAACTCCATGGTCCAAGTCCGGGATTTCCGATGTACCGACAAGGAAATCCCGGTTACCATGCTTCAAGGCTTGGACGAATTCGATATCCGTCTGGACATCGATCTTGACTTCCTTCGCACGGAACCGACCGAAATCCCCCTGTTCCCGCAGATTGTCGGACACGAAAAACGCATCGCCGTACAAGGGGGAGTGGGGTGAACTGATGACGATCGTTTCCGGTTGAAGCACCGCGATTTCGCGTGCAACCTGGCGGAACCCTTCGATCGTCGATTGTATTTTCGCTTCTTCCCCTTTGCCGACGGCACTCAGGGCGATAGGGGGGTGAGGAAGGACAAATGCAGCGAGTACGCTCATATGAAACCCTCCGTTTCATCTGATTTCATTATAATCCTAATTCTTGCGAAGTGCGAATATTCATCGATTCACGTTATTTATAACCGATGATTTGTTCGATTTACGATTTACAGACGCTTGCCTTGAGGGTACACTGAATGAAGAAAGACAAGGTGGAAACATGGTTAAGGTCGGGATCGTAGGGACGGGGATGATCAGCGAGTTGTTTGCGGAAGGGGCGAAGTTCGTCGAAGGGATGCGAGTCATCGCCATCCAGAGCCGGGATGAAACCAAGGCGAAGGAATTCGCGCTTAAGCATGAAGTGGAACTAATCTTTACGGAATATGAGAAGATGCTGATGGATGAGCGGATCGATGCCATCTACATCGGTTTGCCCAACAGTCTGCATTTCGAGTACTCAAAAAAAGCACTGCTAGCGAAGAAGATTACGATCCTTGAGAAACCCTTTTTATCCACTATGAAAGAATTGGATGAGTTGGTGGATCTTTCCGAAAAAACGAGAACGATGGTGTTCGAAATGAACCGCGTCCTCTGCCTTCCCAATACGCAGGTCATCCGCGATCACCTGAGCGACATCTCACCGGTTCGCATGATCACGATGAACTTCAGCCAGTATTCCCGCAAATACAACGACCTGTTGGCCGGGAAGACACCCAATGTATTCTCGGACGAATTCTCGGGCGGCGCATTGGTCGACCTGGGGGTCTATAGTGTCCATTTGATGGTGGACTTGTTCGGGATGCCCAACAACATTTCCTATATCGCTTCGCAATTACCCAACAGTATCGATGTCTCGGGGAATCTGACCTTAACCTATGACGGCTTTATCGCAAGTCTGGTCCAGAGTAAAAACAGCCGTTGCGACAACCGCATCACAATCCAAGGGGAGAAGGGGACGATCTATGCCTCGCCGACCGCGTCGCGGATCGAGAAAGTGATCTTGGATCTGGGGGAAAAGAAGGACATCACCGTGAAGCATGACTTTGAAAGTATGACCTATACCTTGAATGAGATCGTACGGGTGATCGATGAGAGAGATGAAGACACCTATCGCAAACAACTCCGCCATATCCGCAATGTCATGGAAGTCTTATGTGCGGCACGCAAAAGCGCGGGGATCAAGTTCACGGCGGATCAAGAATAAAGATAATGATTGTTGAAAACCGATGAAATTGGAATCATGGAGGTCTCAGTATGCATGATGAACAAGGCAGGGAGATGCGACTCATCTTCCACCTCGCACAATCCAAGACGCCGCTGACATCCGAAATGTTGGCGGGTTTGGTGTCCGTCAGTACCCGGACGGTGAAATCGGATATGATTCAAGTCCGAGAAAGATTGGCGGATTTGGGAGCCGAATTGGTATCGCGCAAGAGCCAAGGGTATTCGATCAAGATCCTGGACGAGGAGAAGTTCAAATCGTTCTATGATCAATTGACGTACAACCGGATGCTGCTGGGTACTTTTGTGAGCGACCATCTGGCACGTACGATTTTCCTTGCACGGACCTTGGTTGCAAGCGACGGTTACATAAAACTCGATGACTTGGCGGACCGCATGTTCCTTTCAAGATCATCCATCAAAAACGAAATGAAGACGATTTCTTCCTTTTTCAACTCGTTTCGGCTGCAAGTCGATTCCAGGGCGGGTAAAGGGGTCAGAATCATCGGAAGTGAGGAAAACCTTCGGTTGGCGATGACGGAGTTGGTCGTCGTCCACTACCATCAAATCAAAATCAGCGATTCGAGTCCGGAATATGCCCGGATCTTGGAATGCGACGAAGAGGAACGACAGGCAATCCGCCGGAATTTCCTAAAGACCTATCGTGAAAGCGGGATGGCGGCGACCGACGATGAAACGCTTCGTTTCGCATTTTACTTGATCGTGATGCGCAATCGGATCCGCGACGGGCACGTTATCCATTTTGATGAAAAGCTTAAGGATGAATTGCGTGGCTTGGTGGAATATCCTTTGGCGAAGAAAGTCGTCGAGAACCTCCAGGTGTTTCCGGGATATGATGTCTGCGATGATGAAATCTGCCATATCGCGATGTTCTTCCATTGCATGCGCGATTTGAAAATCGACGATATCCAGGAAGGCATGCCGTTTCTTGACGAAGCGAGGATCTTGGCGGAAGAAGTGGTCGAGCGGATCCGTTGGTTATGGTCGATCGATTTCACCTGTCATTTGACCTTGAAAACCGACTTGATCACCGCGTTCTTACCCTTGCTTGCGCAGATCCGATATGGACATTCCGCCCAGCAATCCATCGGATTGAGTATGCGGAGCGCTGAAATCGCAGGATCCCCGCTGGCGATCGAATTGGGACGAAGCGCGATGCGTCTGATCGAAGAGAAATACTATTGTCGCTTGAATGTCCGGAGTTCGATCGGCTTGTCGTTCCGCTTTTACGGAGCGTTGGTGTCGATCCATTACGATGTCCGGAAATTGAATCTCTTGACCGTGTCTTCCGCCGGGAAACAGGGGGCGATCCAACTGATCCAGCGGATCGACCATCGGTTCGCCGATATGATCGCGACCAACACACCGGTCGAACTTTATGAAATTCGCGGGCTGAACCAACGAAACTATGACTGTGTCATCATGAACGACCCCGAGTTCTCCTACTATTACGACATTCCGTACATTTTGATCGACACGGTGACCCGACCGTATCAATTCAATAAACTCTTCGATGAAGTGCTGGTCAAAGCCTACCAGTTCGAGGAACTGATTCCCGATCCAGGATCGACCCGGATCTATCGACACTTCGAATATGAGAACCCGACCCAATTCTTCAAACTGATCGCCTATAAACACGGTAAGGATGAAACCTACAGTAGCCTGCTTTTCGATATGTTGAGTGAAAACGAGAAATTCGTCTCCTACAATAAACTCGGGGACGTGGTCGCCGTCTTCCTACCGCATCGTATGGCGAAAGAGGAATGCATCGAACTCTACAGCCTGCGGAATAACGGCATTTGGGGAGTCCACGAAGTCCAGACGATCATCGTCATCATCCGTGATTTCGACGGTTCCCAGCAGAAAACGAAAGTCATCGAAAACATCAGTCGCCGGCTGATCATCTCGAAAGAGAATCTGGATGAGTTGATCCGACAACCGTCGAAAGAAGTTTATGGGAAAATGATTAAGGAATGCCTGACGTCCGAGTGAACCTCGGACTTTTTATTGCACCTTACCAGATGAAAAAAGTGAAATTACACTTTCTTTTCGTTTGTTCGTTCCATACAAAAGAAGGTAAAGTGCAATTAAACTATAGTTGTACGTTTGAGAGCGCTAACAAGGCAAAGGGAGGAACCATGCGGAAATTCATCATCGCTTCACACGGACGATTGGCGTCCGGGATGAAGAGTTCACTTGAGATTTTATTGGGGAGTGCGGATCACGTCACGGTCTTGGATGCCTACATGGACCAGACAAGGGTGGAAGACGGGATCGAAGCGTTCTATGCAAAGTGTAGCGACACCGACCAAAAATTCCTGCTTTCCGACCTATACGGAGGCAGCGTCAACCAAATCCTCTACCGCTATAGCGACCGGGAAGATACCTATCTGATCGCCGGTGTGAACCTGGCCGTGGTGTTGGAGCTTGTGGCGGGGGAATCGCATCTGAATGAAGATGAGCTTCAATCCATCCTACAAGAAAGCAGAAACGCGTTGTGTTTGGTGAAACACGACCATGCAGAAATCGTCCAAGAGGACTTTTTCTAGAAAGAGGGCAGTATGATCACATTCTTCAGAATCGACGAACGCTTGATCCACGGACAGATCGCGATCAAATGGTCCAAGCATACCGGGGTAAGCCATATCGTGGTGGCCAACGACGCCGCGGCGGCCAATCCGCTGATCCAGAAATCATTGATGATGGCGGCACCCGCCGGGATCAAGACCGCCATCAAGACCATCGAAGAGTCCATCGTCCTGATCAACGATCCGCGGGCGACATCGCTGAAAATCATGGTTCTCGTCAACAACCCCAAAGACGCCGTGACCATCATCGAACAGGTCAAGAACATTCCGTTCATCAATGTGGGAAACTACGGACGCATCGCGCCGGATGTTCCCGGTAAACCCAGAAAAGCATACGGCAGAAACATCTATTGCAACGAGATGGAAGTCGAGGAATTCCGCAAACTCGTCGCGACCGGCCTGAAGTGCATCTATCAAACGACGCCCGAAGAAGCCGCGGAAGATGTGAGTCGTATCTTTAAATAAAAAAAGGAAAGGGAAAGAAATTTTATGGCACAAAGCGCATTATCACTCGTCTTCGTCTATTGGCTATTGAATGCTTTGGACTTAACGTTGACTTCATGGCAAGTCTTCACACGTCCCATCGTCGCCGCTCCGATCGCAGGGTTGGTGCTTGGCGATTTCAACACAGGGATCATCATGGGGGCCGCTCTTGAAGCGATCTTCATGGGGATTTCGCCGATCGGAGGATCCGTTCCGGCGGATGCCTTGACCAGTTCGATCATCGCCGTCGCATACACGGTTCTCTCCGGGTCGAGCATCGAAGCCGGATTGGCGATCGCGATGCCGATCGGAACCATCATGGCTTCATTCAACGGATTGTTTTTCTCGATGTATGCCGGTTTGGCTCCGTATTGGGAAGCCTTGGCGGCTAAGGGGGATATGAAGAAATTCGGTATCCAGCTCATCGTCTTCGACCTCTTCTTCGCACGTATCGCCTCGATGGTTACCTTGTTCCTCGCCATCGCCTACGGTGTCGACGGATTGAATGCCTTCCTGGCATCCCTGCCTGTCTTCGTGATGACCGGCTTGGGTAAAGCGAGCGGCATGATGACCGCCGTCGGGTTCTCGATCATTACCTCGATGATTTGGAACAAGGAAGTCGGCGCCTTCTTCTTCGTCGGTTTCGTCTTGGCGAAGTATCTCAGTCTACCGACCTTGGCGATCGCGATTCTCGCCGGTGTCGTCGCCGTCATGTATTTCTACAATGAAAAGAAACTGGTCGAACTCAAGAACGCCCAGATCAACCCGACGAAAGAAAGCGAGGACTTCTTCTAATGGCGAAATTCAATTACACTGCGACGGAGAAGAAAATCCTCAACAAGATGTTCCTGTTCTCCGGGACGGTCTTCGCAGGTTTCAACATGGTCAAGATGGAAGGCAGCGCCTTCACGCTGACGCTTTCCCCCGCGATCAACGAGTTGTATAAAGGGGATGAAGAAGGACGCAAAGCCGCACTGAAACGCCATAACAACTTCTTCAACACCCACGCCGTCATGTTTAACTTCATCGCCGGCCTGACCTATGCGATGGAAAAGGAAAAAGTCGAAAAAGGATCGGTCACCGATGACACGATCGAAAACATCAAGGTCGCTTTGATGGGACCGACCGCCGGGATCGGCGATAGCTTCTTCTTCAACGTCGTACGCGTCATCGCCGCGGGGATCGCCATCGGACTTTGTTCGCAAGGCAACTTCCTCGGGACGATCATCTTCATCGCGATGTACGGCGGTCTTCAAGGGGTGGCCAAGTGGTATCTCCTGCGCATCGGGTATACCATGGGCACGACCTTCATCGACCGTGTCTTCCAATCCGGTTTGATGGAAGCGCTGACGAAATCGGCCGCCATCGTCGGGTTGACGATGATCGGGGCGATGGTCGCCCAGATGGTCAACGTCGGACTGGCATGGACGATCAAAGTCGGGGATACTTCCGTCGTCGTGTTGGATACGATCAACGCCATCATGCCGGGGATCCTGTCGATCGGATTGGTCTTCCTGCTTGTCAGTCTGATTAAGAAAGGCTTTAAGCCGATCACCTTGGTCCTTGGGATCATGGCGCTCTCCGTCCTCTTCGCCTTCCTCGGAATTTTCTAGAAAACCCAGGGAAAGGGCAACTGTTGCCCTTTCCCCTTTCTTCAGAAAGGAGAAACCATGAAAGACCTGCTGTTTCATTTCGGGATAACCTTAGGCAAACGCTATACGAAGAAGCAGAAAGCCTGGTTTCTTGAAGAAGTCGTCGTCGAAGCGAAGAAACAAGGATGGGATTCAACTCTTGTTTCATCGAAAACCAAGTACAAACCCAACCAGCATCTCGTTGTGGGGAACCCTAAGAAAGCGGAATGGGTCGTGATGGCTTCCTATGATACGCCGTCGCAATTGTTTATTCCGAATACTGTTTACGCCCCGTTTCACCCCCATAAGAATTTCTTGACCGATTCGGTCCAACTTTTAGTGCAGTCCATCCTTGGATTCCTCATGTTTTCCCTCGTCGTCTATCTAATCTTGAATTCATCGGCGCAAGGACAGGGGATTCAGTTGATCGGCCTACTCCTTGGTTTTCTGGCTCTGATCTTCATTTTCAAGTTCATGCAGGGGTTCGCGAATCCGATCAACCATAACCGCAACAGCGCTTCGATCGTCGTGATGCTTGAGCTGCTGAAGGAAAAGAAGTTGAGAGAAAACACGGCGATGATCTTCGTTGACCATGCGGTCCTGCACGCCGAGGGGTATAATGAAATCAAAGCGATGAAGTTGATTCCGGAAAGCGCCAACGTATTGATCTTGGATTGCTTGGCGGTTGGGGAAACCTTGGTTCTAGCGCACGAAGCTTCATGTATCCAAACCGCACAACAGTTTCAACACAATTACATGAACGAAATGTCATTGAAGTCGGATACGCAGGGTTCGCTCAACCACGCGTTCGGTTTATTTAAGAAAGGCATGCTTTTGATTTCAGGATCGATTCGCAATCAGGAATTCGTCGTCACCTCGACGCGTAACCGTAAAGACTATAAAGTGGATCTCGACCGCCTTGAAAAGATCAAGTGCGCGATCGTGGACACCGTGGAAGGAAAAAATGTATGAAAACCGCGTATAAATCAACTCGCATCTTGACTGAATCCGGTCTACAAGACGGATATCTGGTCATCGAAGATTCCAGTATCGTATCGTTTGAAACCGAAGTCGAAAGCATGGATGTCGTGGATTGCGGAAACGACCGCATTCTACCGGGCATTTTCGATACGCATAATCACGGTTCGCTTGGCTATAGCCTGATGGGGACCGGGGATCGTGAAGAAGGAAAGAAGAATGTATTGGGTTATCTTAAGGGGATCGCTTCCCAAGGCGTGACCTCGATTCTGCCGACCGCCGATCGTAGTCTGTTTCGCGTGATCGCCGAGCTGGCGGATGATAACCGACACGACGGGGCGCAGATCCTTGGCATCCACAGCGAAGGACCCTGGTTGAACCGGGTCGGCGAGAAGGGGATTAAAACCGGATGGCCGACCGTCGATCTTGAAACCGCCAAAGGGATGGTGGAGGATGCGGGAGGATGGCTGAAACTTGTGGCGCTGGCACCGGAAATCCCGGGCATCGAGGAAATCAGGGATTATTTCTTATCCGAAGGGATCACCCTTGCCTATGCCCACAGCGACATGAATTATGAAGAGGCGACCAAAGCGTTCGATGCGGGGATCACCGTGTCCACGCATACCGGCAATGTCATGACCGGGCTTCATCATCGCGATATCGGCGGACTCGGGGCGGCGCTGCTTCATGAGAGCGTCGACTGCGAGATCATCTGCGACGGGAAGCATGTGGATCTGAATATGCTGAAGATCTATTTCAAAGTCAAAGACTACGATCGTTTCATGATGATTTCCGACTGTACGCCGCTTTCCGGTGCCCCTTGCGGAAGATATCCGCTCTTCAAGGACATGAATGTCACGATCACCCCCGAGGGCTTTAGCTTAAGCGATACGGGTCGGTTGATGGGAAGTACGATGCCAGTGCTTTACGGCATGAAGAACTTGGTGGAGATCTTAGGGATCCCGCTTGAAACCGTAAGTCGGATGGCAAGTCTGAACCCTTGTCGAAAATACGGATACGGGGAAACCAAAGGATTGCTTACCCCGGGGAAAGACGCGGACTTCATCGTCATCGACGACTCTTTCAACGTTAAAAAGACGGTTGTGAACGGGGAAATCGTTTATGATCGTAATTTCGACACCGATCTCTTCAATCCGGAATTCTTCAAGAAGGAGTTGTACTAAATGAAGCGTTTATTGGTAAAAGCCGACGATTTCGGATTCACCGATGCGGTAAGTTTGGGGATTTTGTTGGCGCATAAGAACGGCATCGTGAAAAACACCGGGATGATGGTGAACATGCCTGCCGCGAAGAACGCCGCCCTTTGGATCAAGGATTATCCCGATTTGTGTCTAGGACTTCACGTAAACTATATCGTGGGGGAACCATGTGCCGACCCGATGTTAATCCCCAATCTCTTGACCCCCGAGCAGACCTTCATTTCATCCAAAGTCCGGCGCGAACAACTCGCACAAGGACTCGACCCGTTCGTCCTTGATGAACTGATCATCGAGTGCGACGCCCAAGTCAAACGATTCATCGAGTTGAACGGGAAACGGCCGGAATACATCGAAGGGCATGCGGTCGGATCCGAAAGCATCACAGAAGCCATCGCGTACGTCGCAAAACAATACGGCATCAAGATCCTACCCCACCATCAACCCGCGCCATGGGATGTGCCGCAATGGCATGCGTCGCAGTATGACTTCTATAAAACCCAACGGCCGATGCATGAGTACTTTACGGAAGTGCTGAAACTCACCCAGGACTTAAGTTTGTTTGTCTTGCATCCGGGATTCGTCGACCAAGACATCCTCAGGATGTCGAGTCTGAACTTGGAGCGTACCTTGGACTACGCACTGGTGACGGATGTGAAGGTGATGGCATACTTACGGGAAGAGAAGATCGAAGTCATCAGTTTCAGGGAAGTATAAAGCGATTCACCTTCATGAATCGCTTTTCTATTTCTATGCTTGATCCATGATTACTTTTTACATGATGGAATCCATCGATGACGATTAGGTTTGTGTGTATTCAACAATCAACCGAACAAAAAAAAGCGGGGACTTCCCGCTTTATCCTTATCGAATTCGAACGTATTTTGTCTGATACTTGGTTGAGTTCAAATATTGTTCGGTGTAGTCCATGACCTCGCCGTTGGAAAGATAGGTCGTATTGTTCACTTTCAGAATGGGTGTGTATCGATCGATGTTGAACATTTTCGCGACTCTCTCGGAAGGTAGCATCGGTACGACGGTATGTACCGAAACATCGATCTTGAGTCCGCGTGTCTCTTCAACATAATGGAACTTGCTGTTTTCAAGATAACTGATACTCAAATCGGGGTATTTCTTGATCGACATGTAGGTTTTTTCGAATTGAATCACTTCATCATCGCAGTAACACGCCCTTTCGAAGTAGTAGACCATTTCACGCTCGTTCATCTGCAGGATGCTTGCGATCTGCGGTGTGGCTTCCTGGACTGAAAAGAGGGTAACGACAAACCTCGGGGATTTTCCCTGTGCCCTGATTTCTTCCGTAAACGAAAGGTGCTCCACGGTTTTGTGCGGGAAGGAGGAAGGCTTAACGATCGAACCGAATCCGGGGGTTCGGGTAAGTAAACCATGGGCGACAAGTCGATCCGTCGCCTTCCGTATCGTGACGCGAGAAACCTTGTAGATCTTGGTTAGTTCGAGTTCGGTCGGGATGAGTTCGTTGGGCTTATAGTAACCGGTAATGATCTTCTCGGTAAGGTCATTTTCGATCGTACGGTAGAGAGCTAAACTTTTTTTCATAAGAATCACCTCAAATGTATTATATATGAAACGTTGCCGGACATCTATATATTTACATTAAAATACAAATAAATATATTAATCATAAATGTGTTTACATTTGCAAATTCAGATGATAACATTTAATCGAAGAAACGGGGAACATACACATGATCGGAATCGCGATTTGTACCCACGCAGGATTTGCCGCAGGTTTAAAAGAAGCTTGCGAAATGATTGCCGGTGAACAAGAGAAATTCGTTGCCTTAGGTTTTACTTTTCATGATGAGTTGATGGAGTACAGTGAGAAACTTAAAGAGTTGACAAAAGATTTCGACGAAGGGTGTATCTACGTAACGGACATGGTGAACGCGAGTCCATATAACGCCGCATTGGTATGCATCTATCACATTAAGAATTGGGTTGTCAGCGGAGCGAGTCTTCCGATGGTGATCGAAATGTTGATTCTGCGTAGTATCGAAGGTAATTCGATTGAAAATATCATTCAGCAGGTTAAGGATTCGAGTCCCGCTTATTCGGCATTCACATCATCTGATGATGTTTTTTGTGAAGGAAAGGAGGAAAAAAATGCTGAAACTTGTTAGATGCGACGATCGTTTGATCCATGGGCAGTGCATGACGTACATCATTAATGAATATACGATACGAAATATCATCGTTGTGGACGACTTTACGGCGACAAACGCGATCATCAAGTCGATCTTCACGGCGGCGATCCCTAAATCGATCAGTGCTTCGGTGCATACGCTTGAAGGATCCAGAGAAGCGATCATGACTGCGATGAACGATGAAAGTAGCACGTTGTTACTCATGAAGAAACCGCAAACCTTTGTTCAATTGAGAGAAAAGATCAATGCGCTTCCGGACAGTCTTAACATCGGTCCGCAAACAATTCGTAATGGATGCATCATCTGCACGCCCTATGCCGCATTGAATCAAGAAGAAGCCGATGCTTGTAAAACACTAACAAAGCAAGGGGTTCGAGTTTTCTTCAATTCGATTGGTAGCGGACAGAAATTCGTTGAATGGACAAGCGTAGAGAAATTATTCAAGTAATACAAAGATGATGTGAACAACAAATCTTGAAAGGAGAACAAGATGGCATTTTGGCAAGCATTTCTAATTGCTTTACTCGGTTATTCCGCAGCGAACTGGTCGATTCCTTTAATGGGGAATATGGGTGGTTGGTGGACGATCGGACGTCCGTTGGTTGCCGGTATGTTGATTGGAATCATTCTAGGGGACGTAAAACAAGGGATCATCCTTGGTTGTGCGATTCAAGCGATGTATATCGGTTTGGTTACCGTCGGCGGAGTCATCCCGGCCGACATCAACTTCGCGGCGTATATCGGGATCCCGTTGGCGCTTATGTCCAATGCATCCATCGAATATGCGGTTGCGATTTCCGTACCGCTAAGTCTACTCGGGGTTTTGATTTTCAACCTGACGAAAATCGTCAATGTATATTGGGTTCACTTACAGGAAAAACTGATCAATGAGGGAAAACTCGATTTAGCGGCAGGCGTTCCGATTTTCGGGAATCTATTCCAATTCATTTTCCGTTTCTTCCCGATTCTGTTCGCTTGTTTATTGGGTGTCGATGTCATGACCAAGTTCATCAGTTCGATTCCTCCGCAACTCGCCGGAATCATCAATATCTTCGGTGCGATGTTGCCGATCGTCGGATTTACGCTCATCCTCAAGATGATCGTCAAGAGCAATTTCCAATTCGTATTCTTCGTCTTCGGCTTCATCCTATTCACCGTATTCAAAGTTAGCGTCATTTCCATCGTTGTCGTCGCGGCGGTCTTCGCCTATGTCGACTATACGATCGGAAGCAAAACAGCCGGAGGTAAAGTCGCGTGACAACTCAAAACAAACGTTATCTAGGTAAAAGAGACGTACTGAAAGCTTGGTTGAATTGGATGTGGTTCTTCCTCTCGACGCAAAACATGGAACGCATGCAGGCTCCGGCCGTCATCCGTACGATGTGGACGGCGAAAGATAAGCTCTATCCGAACAATCCGGTCGAGCAGAAAGCATTGATGATGAGACATACCCCCTTCTTTAATACCGAACCGGTTTGGGGCGGAATGATCATCGGCGTTACGTTGGGAATGGAAGAAGAAAGAGCCATGGGCGGGGATGTCCCGGATGAACTCATCAGCAGCATCAAAACCGCACTGATGGGACCGTTCGCCGGCTTGTTCGACTCCTTGTTCCAAGCGACGTTGGTTCCAATCCTATTATCCATCGGGTTGGGTATGTCATCCGAAAGCGGATCGATCGTCGGACCTCTGTTCTATATCGTCGCGTTCTGGTCGATCGTCCCGACGATTTCCTGGTTCCTCTTCTATAACGGTTATAAAGCAGGGATCACCGGTGTACAGAAAATATTGGAAAGCGATCTTAAGGAAAGAGTCATCAGTGCCGCCAACATCATCGGTTTGGTTGTCATCGGTGCCGTTACGGCGCAGATCGCCAACATGAAGACCGGTTTGACCTTCACCTACAAAGAGTTGGTTGTGAATTTGAATGATATCCTGAACGGGATTCAGCCGAAAGTGTTGGTTTTATTGATGGTGTTTGTAACCTATCATTTCATGGTTAAGAAAAAAGTTTCCGTCAACAAGATGTTCCTCTTCTACTTCATCCTGGCGGTCGTCGGATATTTTACCAAGATTCTTGCATAATCATAATGAAAGGTATGCTTAGGTAACCTGAGCATACCTTTCTCACTAAATAACCATGCTAAACTATCATTTCACCTGTAATGAGGAAGACTACATCGACTATCACTTCTATTGCGCCGTACATGACAAAGCGACACAAATCCGCTTGGTTCTGTTCGTTGTCGGATTTTGTGCAGCCGTGATTTTAGTCAAAATCGTCTATTTCCCTTCCACCGTCGCGCTATTCATCGCAGTCGCCCTGTGTCTTGGCTACATCGTGGTATTTCCGAAAATCTACTGGCGAAGTGTGCTCAAACGGATCAGCAATGAAACAAGCAAAGTCACGTTGAACTATCCGCCGGTAAGTTGCGCGATCGCCGATGACATCAAGATCGATGAGAATGGAAAGAAGAGGAGCGTAGATCTTAATGAAATAACGTTGATCGGATGGACGAAGACGTCTTGTCTTATTTTCTATCGGCAAAACGAACTGAATCAAACGTTGATCCTTCCATTGCGAAGCGTATCGAATATGAAGGAATTGGCCAGTCAACTCATGAGAGGAGTCTAGAATGAACAAGAAAGAAATTCTCGACAGTCTGAAGAACGGGCTCGTCGTATCTTGCCAAGTTAAGAAAAACGATCCCCAATACATCGAAGGCATCATCCCCGCCCTTGCGAAAGGTGCGATTTGGGGAGGTGCGGTCGGACTTCGCATCAATGAACCGGAAAACATACGGGATGTCAGGGCGATTACGGATCTGCCGATCATCGGACTGTGGAAAATCCATCGCGATGACACCGAAGTCTTCATGACACCGAATATGGATGCGGTCAAGGCCGTCATCGAAGCAGGTGCGGATATCGTCGCCATCGACGGGACGGACCGCTTGATCGATGGTGGCAAAGGGTACGACATCATCGCCAAAATCAAAGCGGAATATCCGAATGTCCTCATTTTTGCGGACTGCCGGGATGATGAAGATGCTGTGGAATCATTGGCAAGAGGTGCCGATATCGTCGCACCGACCTTCTATCGATTTGGGAAAAATGCGAAATCCAGCGACTTACCGGATTGGGAAATGTTTAGCCGGATGTGTGATCGCTGTGCGGATAAAGGATTGGTTTTCATGGAAGGGAAGGTCTGGACCCCGGATGATTGCATCCGTGCTTTTCATTACGGAGCCCATGCCGTGGTTGTTGGAACAATCCTGACCCGTGTCAATATCACGACCCGACGCTTTGTGGATCATATCCAAGGATTCAAGGAAAAGAGAAGTCTTTTCTACTAGATCGACGGAGAACAACATGAAATCGAAACAAAACATCTATTGGACGGACATGCATAGTAATCTTCATCATGAGAAAATGACGAAGCTGGATGAGTGGTATCGACACATCAAGGAAATCATGGACTTTTGGCCGATCGCCTACTATCCCTATTACATGCGTCCGACACCTTCGGGATGGAATGTGGAAGATGTTCATGATATGGATAAAGTCCAAGCGGATTGGGAAACCTTACGAAAATTCGTCGATCATGCGAATCGGGATGGATTCCCGATGTTCATGGGATTTGAATGGCAGGGCTCCGGACATGACGGGGACCACAATGTCTATTTTAAGGACAATCGTCAAGATATCGCGTTTCCGATGCGTTATACGGAACTCTATGCGAAATACAAGGTAGTGGATGCCATCGCGATTCCACATCATCTGGCATACCAATTGGGAAACCGGGGTAAGAATTGGGAAACCCACATCGACGCGTTCTCGCCTTTCGTCGAGATTTACTCATCGCATGGAAGCTCGGAGAACGATACGGATGCCCTCACCATGAACCGTCATATCCACATGGGTCCACGAACCGTAGTCACCGCGGTGCAACGCGGGTGGGACAAAGGATATACGTTCGGGGTCATCGCCTCGGGGGATAACCATTCGGTACCGGGCGTGTATGAATTCGGTTCGATGGCGTGTCTCGCGGACGATAACACAAAAGAAGCGATATGGGACGCGATGTTGAAGAAACGGATCTATGGTGTGAGTCAAGATCGGATACGGCTTGATTTCTCTCTCAATGGGCAGGTCATGGGTGGAATTACCACGCCTCACGATAAAAGCGATCTCCATATTGACGTCGTGGCTTGCGACAAGATCGATCGGATCGAAGTGATCGCGGACAATCAGACCATCGAGATGATTCCCAACATCACGAAGAAACCCAAGTATCAAAACGACGAGATCCTTCGATTCAAATTCAAGATCGAATTCGGTTGGGGACCGGATCGACGGATTTTCCCTGACATTTCGAGTCGAGTATGGCAGGGTAAAGTGAATGTCGCCGGTAGAATCGTATCGATCGATAAATGCTGGAATAATTTCGGTCAACAACTCTTCGATGTGTCGGACTCGAGTATGGCGTTTACCTTAACGACATACAAGAATGCCCACAACGATAAATGGATGGGGACATCGTCGGTCACGACCGAAGGGTTCATCCTGGAGATTGAAAGCAAGTACGGTGAATCGATACACATTCTGGTCGATGATCATGAATATGATATTCAAATCAAGGAGATTCTCGAGGGTTCGCAAATCATCGATCTACAGGATGACGCCCAACGCTTGATTCAGGAACGCTACGGATTTGAAACGTATTATCGTAACGATTCATGGTGGCACAATTCATACAAATTCAAGATCAACCAAGGGTCCGTGGATGATGAGTACACGATGGATTTTCATCGGGTCATCGATACGACAAGCATGTCGAATCTACGGCTGCGTGTATGGCAGAGAAACGGATCGGTCGCGTGGAGCAGCCCGGTCTTTATCAGAGAGGGGAAACTATGAATCTAGTCTATATCCATACCCATGACATGGGGAAAATCATCAGTCCGTATGGACATAACGCGCCAACGGATCATATCATGGCGTTCGCAAAAGAAGCGACGGTATTCACCAACGGGTTTTGCGTCGCCCCGACCTGTTCTCCCAGCCGTTCGGGATTATTGACCGGCTTATATCCTCATCAGAACGGGATGCTCGGTTTGGCGCATCGCGGGTTCAGTCTCAATGATTATAGTAAACATTTGTGTCGTTTTCTAGAAAGAAACGGCTATGTTACCGCACTCAGCGGAATCCAGCATGAAGCGGGTTGGTATCTTCAAAACACCGGTTCGGATGTCATCGGGTATCACTACAATCTGACGTCGGACGCCCGACTCTATCCTGGCGAAAGCCTTCATCTTTGGGACGATGTGAATGCGCAAAACGCAGTGGATTGGATCAAAGAATATGATCAGGAAAAGCCGTTTCTGCTTTCCTATGGCATGCATTCGACGCATCGACCTTTCCCGCTGGAAATCGACCCTCGCATCGACGAGAATTATCTTAAGCCGGCTGATCCCATTCAAAATAATCCCGAGACACGCCACGACCACGCTCAACTTCTGACTTCCCTAAAGCATGCGGATCAAGGTTTCGAGAAGATCATCGAAGCGCTGAAAGAGAAAGGCATCTATGATGATACCATTATTCTCTTTACGACCGACCATGGTCTTCCGTTGCCTTTCCATAAGTGTTATCTCAATGACTTCGGTATCGGAGTGAGCTTGATTCTTCGCGTACCCCATGCGAAAACGAACGGGAAAGTACTTGATGCCATGATTTCCCACATCGATGTTTTCCCAACCCTTTGCGACTTACTGGGACTTGAAAAACCTGATTATCTTGAAGGTCAATCATTCGCCAAGATTTTCGACGGGGAAGTCGTCGAAGACGAAATCATCTTCGCTGAAATCAACTTTCATACTTCCTATGAACCGGCTCGTTGCGCACGTTCGAAACGTTATAAATTCATACGCTTCTACGATGAAGAATTCCTAAAAACAAATCCTTCCAACGTCGACAATTCACCGACCCGGGATTTCTATATCGCCAATGGTTGGTTGGATGCGAAGAAGGATAGGGAAGCGCTCTATGATCTCTATTTCGACCCGACGGAGAAGCACAACCTGATCGACCAAGAAGAATTCGCACAGATCGCAAATGAATTGCGTTCAGCACTTTTGGATTTCCAAATCCGGACACAGGATCCGATATTGAATGGTGAACTTGAATTCAAAAAGAACTACAAAGCAAACAAGCGGGAATGTATCAACCCTTCAAGCAAGGATCCCAAGGATTACGACGAGAGAGGAAGATCCACATGATCTATCCCGATCAAAAGCAATTGTTGGTCTCCTACGGTGATTTCGTCCAACGGATTTTTCGCCAAGTGAAAGAAACACAGTTCCAGACGATAAAGAAAGTGGCATTGATTACCCTGGGGCAACTCTCCGAAGGGCACAAATTCTGGATGTACGGGAGTGGCCATTCACATATTTTGTGTGAAGAAATGATCGATAAAGCGGGTGGTTATGGTTTCGTGAGCACGACTTGTCTTGAAGAAGTGTTGGGGAATCCTTCGAAGTGCGGCATTCTTGAACGGGAAGCGGAATTCGCAAGCGCCATCCTCCCGTTCTTCGATGCGAAGTCCGGGGATGTGGTGTATCTGATTTCAAATTCCGGAACCAACGGCGTCATCGTCGAACTAGCTAAGGAATTCAAGTCACGGGGATGCATCGTCGTCGCCCACAGTAACATGCGTCAGTCGAAATTGGTGAAGCCGCGTCATCCATCAGGTAAAAAACTTTACGAGTTCGCCGACTTAATCGTCGATAATTGCGGATTGGACGGGGATGCGGCGTTTGAAGTCAGCGAAAACAACAACATGGGCGCAACGTCGAACATGGTGGGGACGTTCTTGATGCAGGCGATGAATGTCGTATTCACTTCCGTTCTCGCGCAATATGAATCGAATGAGAAAGAACTCGATAACCAAATCCTCAACATAAAGCTTAAGGCGAATCCGATCGTCGAGAGTACGATCGATGCGGATCTGGAGCGTTATTTCGATTACTTCATGAAGCATTTCGATGAAATCAGAAATACGCAATATGATACGATCATCCAAGCCTCCAACGTGATCGGGGATGTCATTCTATCCGGCAAATCAAGCTATATGTTCGGGATGGGGCATGACCACTCGTTGGTGGAAGAAATCCATGCCAGGGCGGGGACCATCATGGTCAATAAATCCCTAGTCATGAACTCACCCGAGTTGATGATATTCAACGGTACGAGAAAATCCGATGGATACGCGAGGTACGCGAAATATGCGGATGCGACCCTTGCCCAATGCGAACCCGAAGAAGGGGACGGTTTTCTTTTGATCTCTCAGTCGTTCAGCGAACCTGCGATCCAACGGATGTTGGAATTGGTGAAGGAAAAAGGATGCAAAGCCGTCGTGCTGATCAACAAGAGGATTGCGGATCAAGAGAGTCGACCGGGGTATCGGGCGGCCGATGTCGTCATGGATAATTGTGTCCATGAACTGGATGCCGGGTTCATGATCGATGGACGACTTACCGCTTCATTGTCGACCCCCCTCAGTTCGTTTGTCTTGCAGTGCTATGTGATGTCAATGAGTTATCATCTGATTGAGAACGGTTTGATTCTACCGAGTCGCATCAGTGTGAATACGGATCGGGGACTGGAGTTTACTGAAGACCTAAATCGAAAGCACTTTAAAAAGATGATCGTCTAGACCATCTTGAAAATCATCCGATCTTGAATTACGTCCGGCTTAACCGGTCTTTGTAGGGCAGTTCCAAACTTTCGTTGAACGCCCGTCCTCCGTCGATGTTCTGCGACTTGTAGACAGGGGCGATCTTGCCCGATTCTTCGATGAGTTGTGCGGTACGATAGGTCAATGCCTGGATGATGAGTGATGTCGCCAGCATCGACATGCCGCAGATCTTGTTGCCGGAGATCGGCAAGGTGATGGCCGCGTCGCCTTCGACGACTTTATTGTCGATGACGACATCGCCGAGTTGATAGAGGTTTAATCCCGACGAGTGTTTGGATTTGAGGTTCATGGAGGCAGACAGCGCGGTGATCACGATGATCTTCGCGCCTTTCGCTTTGCATCCCATTGCCATTTCGATCGGCAATGGATTGCGTCCGGAATTCGAGATGACAACGACGAGATCGCCTTCTCTCACATCGACACGGTTGATGAACGAAGTCCCGACGCCTTCGACGGATTCATAGATGCCGCCCGAGGGTTCACGAATGGCTTTGGTGGGGATCAGCCCACCGGCACGATGGCAAAGTTCCAGGGCACCCGCGAAGGAATGTCCCGCGCCATAGGCTTGGATGAGTCCGCCGTTCTCGATGGTTTGAACCATCAATCGTGCGGCGGCTTCAATGGCTTCGATTTGAGTTGTCTCGATTTCCGCAATCAACTCGTGGACGATTTGATAGACAGGGTTATGCATGGTTTCCTCCTTAGTTCATCAATCGTTCGATCGCTTCCGCGATGTCTTCGACGACTTCCTTTGCGACACGTTTCAATTCATCCCGACCCTCGGCGATCGCGAATCCGTTGAACTCACGGACCATATCGATGTCGTTCATGTGGTCGCCGATGGTGGTGATTTCCACACCTTTGTGCGTCTTAGCCAATAGATGCAGGGTATTCGCCTTGTTGACGCCGACGGGGCTTAGATCCATCGCGCTCCCGTTGGGATGATATCCCAAGGCATCCCTGAATTTCTCTTTGATCTCATTTCCGATCCGTAAGGTGGCCGCATAATCGCTCCCACGATAGAAGAAGGCGGTGATTTCGTTCTTCTTCAGTACATCTTCTTTGGTGCTCAGGACATGTCCGACCGGTTGGGGGAACAAGGGGTTCCCGAAGTTCCCCTTGGTTTCATTGAAGTATTTCTTCCCGTCGCACGCCCCGAATAGAAGATCGGGTTCCTTCTCAAGATAATGTAAAACGTGTTGGGCAAGGTCGTTCTCGAAATTGATCTGCATCAAGCAATTCCCATCCAGGTCGAAAATCGTCGAGCCGTTGTTGCAGATCAGGAAATCGAGTTCCAGGCCATAATGGGTGAACTCGTTGCGGATCATGTCATAGCAGCGTCCCGTGACCACCCCGAAGAGGTTTCCCGCCTCCCTGAAGCGTCGGATCGCAGCCAAATCTTTCTCCCGTATCACGCCGTTGCGACGCAGCGTACCATCGTAATCCGATGCCAATAGTTTCATGTCGATTCTCCTTCGATGCGTATCTTCATTGTATCACTATCTCTCTTGATGTTCTTTCGATTTGTGGCTTGAATTGTAGCGTGTCCTGTATTACCATGAAGACATTACGAAAACCATGAGGAAACTATGAATAAATTCAGAAACTGGCTCTATCGTTTCATGATCGGCCGCTACGGCCACGATAAATTGAATTATTTCTTGATCATTTTCGCGATGATCCTTTCAATCACCTCCGGCTTGTTTTTCAGAGGGAACGTCTATGTCAGTCTTGTTGTCTATATTCTCTTGACGATCACCTTGATCCGGATGTTCTCGCGTAACCATTATCGCCGTCGTAAGGAAAACGGGAAGTTCATGGAACTGACCCGCCCGATCCGCTCTTTCTACAAGCAACTTAGAAACAATCTCACCGACCGCTCCCACAAGTACTACACCTGTCCCCAATGCGGACAGAAGGTACGCGTCCCCCGTGGAAGAGGGAAGATCGAGATCACCTGTCCGTCGTGCCGCCATCGCTTCACACGCCGATCATAAGCATTCAACTCGAATAAGTTTCTACACTCATTAATACGACACGGGAATCCCGTGTCTTTTTTGTCCATATCCCTCAAATTCATCGTTCTCTTCTACACGAATCCATACTAGCAACGATATAAAACAAGGTATAATAAAACTAACGAACATAGGAGGATCCCCATGAGTACGACATTCATCATGCTGAAACCGGATGCGATGGCCAAGGATCTTGAAAACGAGATTCTTGCTATTTTTAGAAAAGAAGGGATCGATGTTCTTCGATCCAAATCGGTGAAGATCGATGAAGCTTTGATTCTAAAACACTATGAAGAAGTGATCCAGCGCGTTGCTATTCCGGGATTCGCGGATCGCTTGAAGAGGGAATTCGTCGGGCAGACCGTACGGATCTTCGAACTGCATTCCAACCATGAGCACATTTACGAAAAAGTCAGACAACTCATCGGACCGACGGAACCCATCAAAGCGGGACCGGAAACGATCCGTGGACGATTCAGTTCGGATTCCTACGACCAGGCGAAACTGGAAGATCGTCCGGTACGCAATTTGATCCATGCTTCGGATTCGGAAGAGAGTGCGGCTCGGGAGATCGAGTTATGGTTTAACCACGCTTGATTCGTCGTGATTTCTCTGCAGTTCATGTTTAAGCGCTTCGACAACGAGTCGATGATCGGTCGCGGGTTCCAAGCCTGAAATACAGATCGTTCCGATCATGCCGGATTCCTTCAATACTATCGGGAAACCACCTTCGACGATCGTGGTGTTTGATGATTCAAGTCCGTATTTCGATACAAGCAAGGTAGCATCCCCGTTGACCTTTGTTTTAACCCAGAGCGTACTGTGACCGAAGAAATCCACCGTGTTTTTCTTCCGCTCTACCCAATACTCAGTATTACGCGTGGTACCTTCGGCACAAAAATGATAGAGACAACGATTATAGAGACGGATGTCGACGACAAGAGGCAAGTTCTGTTCAATCGCCATCCGGGATAGATAAGATCCGATTCGTAATGCGGTGTTGCTTGAAAAGGTTTCGAAAGCAAGGTCCTTTTCGAGTTGTTCGATTTCGTTCAACATTTTTATCTCCTTTAGCTCGTTTTTACTCGAGTGGTTTACGTATGATGCGCATATCGTTAATCGTCTCGAACATGATTCTGATTTGCTGCTGGATCGCATTGATGAAGGGCTTATCGGGAATCATCGGAATGACGAAATAAGGTTTCGATAATGCATTCTTGGGTTGGGACGAAGTGAAAATAAGGTCGACATGCTGCAGATCTCTTCCGTAAGTTCTGACTCTTGCATGACATGTTCGATCTGTACTTCTTGGATGTGGTTCTTTACGCTCGCCAACGCGAATTTGATTTCGCTATAGTGCTTATCGTAAATGAAGATCGTTTGAAGCGGTATCCGTGATCGCTCCAGACCGGACATAATATGCATGGCGATGTATGCCACTTCATCATCGGGGACTTCGATGGAAGTCGAAGATTCGATCAGAGGAACGATCGATTCCGCCAACCGATAGGAGTTAGGGAATTCTTTCTTGATCACATTCTTCATGGGATTGCGGCATTCCCAAATGTACTGCGCTTTTTGCAGAATAAGCGAGATATGCTTCGTCAAGCCATGGATGAATTCTTCCTTATCCAAGATCGCGCAATGTTCAAAGACTTGTGCCGCGAATCTCTCGGAGATATCCTGCGCTCGATGCAATAAAGCATCCGCAGGCTCCTGACCGGATTGCGAATACTTGGAAGAGAGCAGTATCCCGGCAAGATAATAGACTTCCGTCGCACAAAGTTCGATATGGAACACCCGTTGAATTTCAGGCAGTTGATTCGCTAGGTATTTGACCCAAAGACTCGTTTGAAGCCGGTGTGTCGCCTCATCGCCTAAACTGACCGTGAATCCGTTCTTGATTCTATCGATGGACACCAAGAGGATCCAAATCAAGCGTTGGATATCATCGCCGGCGAAATGGTAGGAGCTTTCTTCCTCCAGGTTTTTTAGGATCTTGACGACGGCGCGACGTGAGAAGGACTCTTCATCGACCATGGATGTCAGGTACTCGTCGAAATCGGAGGGATTGGGTGAGGAGATCGAGAATCCCCCAAGGATCGTCGATTCTTCGATGAGTTGGGTGAGTGCAAGGCGTGAGCGCTTCTCGCCGCCGATGATCGTAATCCCTTTCTTGCGGTTGATCATGATACTGATCTTAAAGCGGGACAACCATTCTTCGACCTCTTTCAAATCTTTATAGAGGGAGGATCGAGAAATGAACAGCATTTCTTCTAGATCACTGATATAGCAAGTTTGGTTATAACGCAACAAACGATACAGAATTAGCCGGATCCGATCCTTTGAACGGATGACATGAACGGTTTGCTTCGCGGCTTCGATTTCACGAAGCGCATCGATTTTCGAAGCAGGATCGCCTCTAAGCGATGAACCGGTACCCGGTGTGATGACAAGACTGAGTTGAAAACGTTCCAGAAAAGAATGGACCTCGTCCAAATGGTTTCGGACAGTTTTCTCAGACAATTCAAGCTGATTCGCGATTTGGCGAAAAGTGAACTCGCCTTCGGCTTTTAGGATTTGTTCAAGAACCTGTAGATTTCGGTAGGTTAGCATACAGATCACCTCGGCTGTATCTTACCATATTATCAACGGCTTTATTTGTACAGTTTTACCATTATTCAATGGAATGTGATGGAAATACATAGGTTGGACTGCAGTGATAGAATGACGGCAGGAAGTTCATTGAACTACACAGGAGGAAGGAAAGTTGAAAAGGTTACAAGAGAAGCTTCAGTCATTTGCTGGAGCGATGATGGTCCCCATTATTCTATTTGTTCTCGTTGGCTTCTATGTCGGGATCGGGTTTGCATTCATGAATTACATTTTACCCAATGTTCTACCGGACACGACGTTCATCGGATTGTTCGTTAAGTCCATCTTCAACATGTTGGCGGGAATGGGTTTCTTGTTCATGAATTATCTTCCGATTTGGTTCTCGGTCGGTATCGCGTTCACCTTGGCTAAAAAAGAAAAAGGTTGGGCAGCGTTCGCCGGGTTGATCATGTTCTTCGTCTACATCAACTCCGTTGGGAAATACGCCAACGTCATGGGTTGGAATTCGGATACCGTTACCGTCGCCGCCTTGATGGCGAAAGGGTACTCAGCCGAAGCGGCGATGAATTTCTCCGCGATGTGGGGAAGCGTCGCCGGTATCTTCACCTTCGATATGGGAATCTTCTCCGGTATTCTTTCCGGGATCGTCGCTGCATTGGTTCACAATAAGTTTTGTCAAAAGGAGTTCCCGGCGATGTTCGCATTCTTCGCGGGTCCGAAATACGTCATCATCCTGATTACCTTGGCTGCGATGCCGATGGCGATCGCGACTTTCTATGTCTGGCCGGTTTTCGCAGGTGCATTGCAAGCCATCACGAAATTCATCGGTGAATCCGGATTGCTTGGAACCTTCGTCTTCGGAACCCTCGACAAAATGTTGTTGCCGTTTGGGATCCATCACTTGATCGCTTTCCCGATCGAATATTCCAGAGTCGGCGGAACGATGATGATCGATGGTGTCTTATATGAAGGTGTACGTAACATCATCACGGGTCAAGCGGCTTCGGCCACGGCGACCGGATACATTACGAGAAACTTTACGACAGGTCGCGTCTTGTTCCAACTTGCGGGTTTACCGGGGGCTGCGACCGCCATGTGGTATACCGCCAAGAAAGTGAATCGCAAGAAAGTGGCTTCGATCGTCATTCCTGCCGTGATCACGATCATGTTGGTCGGGATTTCCGAGCCGATCGAATATACCTTCCTCTTCGTCGCTCCCGCTCTCTATTGGTTGGTCTATGCTCCGTTGAGCGGACTGATGTACGTGCTTGCCGAAGTCGCCAAGATATCGATCAACGGACATGCCTTGTTCTTCATGATCCCCAATCTCTTCCAACCTCAGAAAGTCCATGCCATGGCGCTGATTTGGTTGTTGCCGCTCGCTTTCTTCCTCTATTTCTTCATCTTCAAATTCCTCATTGAAAAATTCAATCTTAAGACCCCGGGACGCGGCGAAGAAGAAGTCGCCTTCATGTCCAAAAAGAAATACAAAGAATTGAAGAATGCCGATGGAACGGATACGTTGGAAACAAGAATCGTCGAAGCCCTGGGTGGACCCGAGAATATCGAAACCCTGTCCGCCTGTGCAACGCGTCTGCGCGTCGCCGTGAAAGACGAAACCTTGGTCGCAGCCGACGAAGCTTGGAAACAGCATCTTGAAGCCATGGGTGTCGTACGTAGCGGGAAATCCCTGCAGATCATCTACGGCGTACGAGTTACGACCTTATTGACGAAGATCAAAGACATTCTGAATCTTGACTAGAACCGAAACAAGGTACATCCCGATGTACCTTGTTGACTAAAGGAGGAAACCGATGTTCACATTTGGTAAAAAGAAATTGCAGTTTGCGGCGGTATGCGACGGTCTGATCGATGCATTGAGCCAGTATCCGGAGTCCGTCATCGCCTCGAAAACCCTGGGGGATGGTTATATGATCATCCCCGCGGTCGGAAGGATTGTCAGTCCGGTCGAGGGTACGGTGATGATGGTCTATCCGACGCTTCATGCGATCGGGATTCAGGCGAAGGACAAGACCGAGATCCTGATCCATATCGGAGTCGACACCGTCAAGGCGCAAGGACAAGGATTTATCCAGCATGTGGACATCGGTCAATCCGTGGATGTCGGCACGTTACTTGTGGAATTCGACCTCGAGAAAGTCAAGAAGTACCCGGAGGTACTCTCGACCGATGTGGCCGTCATCGTATTGGATCAGAAAAAACAATGCATCGTGAACCAACCGAAATCATTCGTCACCTGTGGTCAGCCGAATGTTGCCGTTTTGAAGTGAACGATAGAAAGAGGAACACATGAGATTTCAATTCGCGGAACCTTTCCGCATAAAAATGGTGGAGAATGTAAAGAAGACGACGAAAGAAGAACGACAAGGATATCTTGCCGAGGCGCAATACAATGCTTTCCGGTTAAAAGCGGAAAACTGCTATATCGATTGCATCACGGACAGCGGGACTTCCGCGATGAGTTCAAACCAATGGTCGGCTTTGATGTTGGGTGATGAGTCCTATGCAGGGTGCAAGAGTTTCTACAAAATGGAAGCTTCGGTGCAAGATGTCTTCGGGATGCCCTATGTTCAACCGACGCACCAAGGTCGGGCGGCTGATTATATCATGGCGAAACTCTATGCGAAAGAAGGGAAGTATGCCATCGGGAACATGCATTTCGATACGTTCAGGGGGAATGCGGAAGTTCTAGGCGCGCTGCCGATCGACTATGTCGTCGATGAAGGCTTGGATGCGGCCAGTCCGTCGATTCCATTTAAAGGGAATATCGATCTCAATAAAATGCAACGCTTGATCGATGAAAAAGGACCGGAGAACATCTCGGTCGTCATCATCACCGTGACATGCAACAACAATGGCGGACAACCCGTTTCGATGCAGAATATCCGCGAAGTCAGCGAATTGTCGAAAAAATACAACATTCCGGTGGTGATCGATGCCGCCCGTCTCGCGGAAAACGCGTATTTCATCAAAACACGCGAAGCGGGGTATGCGGATGTTCCAATCAAAGACATCACACGTGAAATGTTCTCTTATTGCGAGACGGCGACGATGAGCTCCAAGAAAGACGGGCTGGTCAATATCGGAGGTCTCTTCGTGACCCGCAGAAAAGACATCTACAATATGGCGAATCAACTGGCGATCGTCCATGAAGGCTTCATCACCTATGGCGGACAAGCCGGGCGGGATATGGAAGCCTTGGCGGTCGGTCTACAAGAAGCCACGGATTTCGATTATCTGGACTATCGCGTGAAGCAAGTCGAATATCTCGGCAGAAAACTCAAAGAAAAAGGGATTCCGATCATCGAACCGACCGGCGGGCACGGTGTGTATGTGGATGGAAGACGATTCTTCCCGCAGATTCCCCAACATGAATTCCCATCGCAGAGATTGGTTGTCGCACTCTATGAAGAAGCCGGAATCCGTGCCGTCGAACTTGGGGCGTGTGCTTTCGGAAGCAAAGACAAAGTCACGGGCGAGCCGATCTGGCCGTCCTTGGAAACGATGCGGATCGCCATTTCGCGCCGTGTGTATACGAATTCGCATCTCGACTGCATCGTCGAAGCGTTAGGGTGCATTTATGGGAAGCGGGATGAATACAAGGGGATGAAACTAGTTTATGAAGGTCCGATCACTTCGCTCAGACATTTCACCGCGGGATTCGAGTTGCTTTAACATGAAGCCCTTCGACTACTCTATGCCGCCGAGAATCCACTTCGGTTGTGGAAGACTCGACGATCTTGGAAGAATTTCAAAGAAATACGGAAACAAATGTTTGATCATCGGACCCATGATGACGCCGTTCATCCAATCCATGTATGATCGGGCGCAAAGGGTTTTGTCCGATGAATCGATCGAGTTCATCACCTTCTATGACGTCGAGGCCAACCCCTCGTCGACGACCGTCGAGAAAGCGTTCAATCTGGCCACGGTTTCCAATGTCGAGTTCGTCATCGCAATCGGTGGCGGATCAAGCATCGATACCGCCAAAATGGTGTGTTCGAACTTCGGGAACTCGTCGATCGACTGGGAAACACGATTCAAAGCCAACGATTACCCCTTTGGCGACTATCCGAGAATCGGCTTAAACCCCTTACCTCTGATCGCCATATCCACAACCTCCGGAACCGGTTCGCAATGCACGCAGGCAGCCGTGATCACCGACGCCCTCTCCCATCAAAAACTAACGGTGTTCCATCCGGATCATTTCCCCAAAGAAGTGATCGTCGACCCGGAACTGATGCTGACGCTTCCGAAGACGTTGACGGCGAGTACGTCGTTCGATGCCTTCACCCATGCCTTCGAGTCCTATCTGGGTCAACGCTTGTCCCCGTTTGTCGAAATGATGTGTGAAGATGCAATCAAACGCATCCTCACGACACTACCGAAAGTACTGCTTGAAAACAAGATCGAATTCAGGGAGTCGTTGGCGCTCGCGGATACGATGGCCGGGATGTGTCTGGCAAACGGCGGGGCGCAGTTGCCTCATCCGCTCAGCGAAGTCATCGGTAGCGCCTTGACTCGACTAAACCATGGACAGTGCCTCGCGATCGTCTATCCCGAGTATATGCGCAAATTCCATGGGATGAATCCATCCAAGTTCGCATACGTCGCCAGACTATTGAACCCGATGAACGATTCATATGACGATGCAACGGCAGCCTTGAACTCAGGCGACGAAATGGAGAAATTCATCGCGGACATCGGGTTGAAGATCGATCTGAAACAAGCCGGACTTACGAGTAAACTTGCCCAAGAACTCGAACACAGCGAAGTCTGGTCGCATCTTCCGATGGCATCCAAAGAAGAGATTCAGTGGATTGTAAAGAAAAGTCTAACAATGGAGGAAGAAAATGAAACACATTAAAATCTCAGCGGGATTAGCCCATGTGAATTATGGAAGGATTGCGGACATCGTCATCGCGGCGGATCGCGCCGGCGCGGACTACATCCACTCGGATGCCGCAGACATGCATGATTTAAAGAACATGCAACTTATGGGCGGTCATCAGGTCATCGAAGGAATCCGCCCGGAAACCAAACTTCCGATCGAATGCCACTTTTATACCGAGACATGCGACCGTCTCTTCATCGAGAAAATCGCAGCGGCAGGGGCGAACATGTTGATTCTGCCTGCCGAACATTTCATCGGGTCGCAATTCATGTACATCGTGAACTATTGTCGGGAGTTCGGTATAAAGATCGGTCTACACATCGGTGGCTATACCCCCTTGTGCTTTGTCGAAGAAGCGATCTACGATATCGATCGTCTTCAAGTCATCGTCCATGGTGTCGATGAAACGGATGGAAAAGACAATTGGGGTTGGCGCCGGTCAGCGGTGGATCTTGTCGCGCGTGCCCGCAAAATGATCGATGAGAAGAACCCGAAATGCGAATTGGCGATCGATGGCGGCTTGCGTCATGACAATATGGATCCTCTGCTTGCCTGCAATCCGGATGTCGTCATCCTCTCATCGGCGATTTTCAAAGACCCGGAAGGGATTGAAGCCGGCATGAGCAAGTGCAGAAAAGCGTTGGATGAAGCAGCGGTGAAATATAACTTGAAATAAAGCACGATGGTTCGATTTCGAACCATCTCTTTCTATTGGTGGATTAAGCACTCGTTAAGAAAGGGAAATCTATGGAAAAACTTAGGTTAGGGATGATCGGGACAGGATTGATCAGTGCGGCCTTTGTTTCGGCGGTCAGAAAAACCGATGCGTTTGAAGTCGTAAGCGTCTACTCCCGTTCCATCGAACAGGGGACGGAGTTTGCACGAAAGAACCAGATACCGAACATCAAGGTCGATCTGGATGATTTTCTTCAGGACCCGATGATCGATGTCGTCTACATCGCCTCGCCCAATGATCTCCATTACCCGCAGGCGAAGCGCGCCTTGCTTGCCGGTAAGGATGTAATCTCGGAGAAACCGATGGTCTCGACACAAAAAGAAATGGACGACTTGGTCCGCACGATGTCCGTCACTGGGAGGTATGTCGTGGAAGCCATCACTTCGAGGCATGTGCCGAATCTTGAAGTATTGCGTTCATCGTTGCCTCGAATCGGCAACGTCAAACTCATTCGAAGCGATATGAGTCAGTATTCAAGTCGTTTCCAGGCGTTCATTAACGGGGAAGTCGCCAATGTTTTTAGCCCGGATCATTCGGGCGGAGCTCTTTACGATATTGGGATCTATCCGGTTTCGCTTATGATCAGTCTTTTCGGGACTCCGGACTCGGTCGCGTACCAAGCCAACATTTATCCGAACGGGATCGACGGCTCGGGGGTGATGACGATGAATTTCAAAGATAAAATCGCCGTTTGTACCTTCTCGAAAGATTCCTATGGACCCAATTCGACGATCATCGAAGGGGAATCCGGGTACATCCAAATCGAGGGTACGCCCAGTCGGATCAAGTCATTAACCTTAGTTAAGCAAGGGGTAGCCGAAGAGCTCGGACTAACGCAAGAGGATGAAATGATGGTGTATGAAGCGAGCGAATTCGCAACGCTGTTCAGTTCGCGTAATCAAGAGAAACTCGATGAACTGACCCGACACTCGCTGATCTTGTCCCGCGTGATGGAAGATGGTCGTAGACAGGCGGGGATTCGTTTCAAAGCGGATGACCGGGTCATAGAAATCGACTAGATCTTGAATTTTCCATCGTGGATGATTTCGAATGGATTCCCATCCGAATCGATCGCGGTAACATGGATATCCTTGCTACCGAAAGTGATGTCGATGTGTTGTTTCGAGTGGTTCACGTCATCAAACGAGATCCCCTTATAAGGATCTAGATTGCATGGATAACTATTGCCGATTGCCAGATGGCAACCGGCATTTTCATCGAGTAACGTATTGTTGAAGACGGTTTGAGACTGGGAGACAAGGGTCTCGCCGGGAAGAAGCGCGATCTCGCCGCAATACTTCGCCCCCTCGTCAAACGCCAGACAATTCATCAATCCTTCGGGATTCACATGACAATAATCGACACTCGCGACGCCTTCCTCGAACCTCAGTTGAAAGGAATCAATCTTTTCGTTTTGATAAAGTAGCGGTCGTGTGTTTCGAATCCAACCGTTGAGTGAATTGCGTAACGGAGCGGTGAAGATTTCTTCCGTCGGAAAGTTCGGCATGCAAAGCTGACCGCTCTTGGTCTGTTCGACCCCTCCGACCCAGATATGGTGTGTCGGAAGCCGGAGCGTCAAGTGACAATGTTGCGATTTGAACTCCATGGATACGATTCTTCTCTGATTCAGATAATTCCTTCTCCCGACGATTTCCTGACGGTGCTTCATCCAGAAACCGATGCCGTTCTTGCGGTCGGAATGCGTGATCGAGAATATTTTCTGCCATAGCGCGGTCAACGCGTCCTCATCGTTTAATTCCGGGAAGACATGGCTCGCCCAGTTTTGTGTGGGTAGAACGGTCGAGCAAACACTGATTTCATTCCCTTGTGAAAACGTACGAAAGGGAAACAGTGATTCATTGATGATTTTGTTGTATTGTTCTTTTCTGGCTTTGTCCGCATCGATCTGATACACGCCGCCATCTCGGATTCGCAGAAATGCTGCCTTGTCCTGGGCGAAACCGACTTGCGTCCGGGATCTCAGGTGGGCGACATGGGTCAAAACGTCGAAGTCGGATTCATTCAAATGATGATCGTCGACTTGCGGATCGAAGTACTCGATGTGGACGAACTTCGCTTTCATCCGATAGGCGACACGTGCGACGATTCGCCCGAAATCAAAAAGTTCGACAGGCAATGAAAGATACAATACCTGATCCGCACGTAAATCCAGTCCGCATCGCAATAAAGTCTCGGCAAGTCGTTCTTTTTCGTTCATCGTTCCACCTTCATCATCGATTTCTCGTAAATCCATTCATCTCAATTCTATCCACCAACCACGGGCATGCGTCCATTGATTTTCCATTACGAAATGGAAAGCGTACGAAGAAGAATCGCCGGAAGTGCTCGGATTCTCTTGTGGTCGCTCAATCAACGCACGTATAATGGAATCAAGACGACACATAGCGAGAGAAAGAGGAACCTCATGAGATTTCAATTCGCAGAGCCTTTCCGGATCAAGATGATCGAGAACGTCAAGCATACCACCAAGGAAGAACGGCAGAACTATCTCAAAGAAGCCCAGTACAACGTATTCCGCGTACGGGCGGAGAATTGCTACATCGATTGCATCACGGATAGCGGTACCTCGGCGATGAGTTCGGCCCAATGGTCGGCCTTGATGCTCGGGGATGAATCGTATGCGGGGGCTAAGAGTTTCTATAAGATGGAAGCTTCCGTTCAAGATATCTTCGGGATGCCCTATGTGCAGCCGGTCCACCAGGGTCGTGCCGCCGACAACATCATGAGTAAGATCTATGCCAAGGAAGGGAAGTACATGATTGGAAACATGCACTTCGATACGATCCGCGGCAGCGCTGAAGTCTTGGGAGCCCTTCCCTTGGATTTCGTCATCGACGAAGGCATGGATGCGGCCAGTCCCGCGATGCCTTTCAAAGGGAATCTTGACCTAAATAAAATGAAACGCTTGATCGAACAAAAAGGCGCGGAAAACATTTCATGCGTCGTTTTGACCGTCACCTGCAATAACAACGGCGGTCAACCGGTATCGATGAAAAACATTCGCGAAGTGAGCGAATTGAGTAAACACTATGCGATCCCGTTGATCATCGATGCCGCCCGCTTGGCGGAGAATGCGTATTTCATCAAGACCCGGGAAGAAGGGTATGCGGATGTCGCCATCAAAGACATCACGCGTGAAATGTTCTCCTATTGCGAGACGGCGATCATGAGCGCGAAGAAAGACGGACTCGTCAATATCGGCGGATTGTTCGTGACACGCAACCTCGATGTCTTCCATAAAGCCAATCAACTGGCCATACTCAACGAAGGCTTCATCACTTATGGCGGTCAAGCCGGACGGGATCTGGAGGCGTTGGCCGTGGGTCTACAGGAAGCGACGGAATTCGATTATCTTGATTATCGCATCAAACAGGTCCAATACCTGGGCGACCGTTTGAAAGAACGCGGCGTCCCGATCATCGAACCGACCGGTGGCCATGGGGTTTATGTGGATGGAAGACGGTTCTTCCCGCACATCCCCCAACATGAATTCCCCTCGCAACGCTTGGTCGTAGCCCTCTATGAAGAAGCCGGGATCCGTGCCGTCGAACTGGGGGCATGCGCCTTCGGAAGCAAAGACAAAGTCACCGGGGAAGCCACGTGGCCGGCACTTGAAACCATGCGTATCGCCATCTCACGCAGAGTCTACACCAACCGTCATCTGGATTGCATCGTCGAAGCACTGGCCTACATCTATGAAAACCGCGATACCTACAAGGGAATGAAGCTGGTCCATGAAGGACCGATCACTTCGCTGAGACACTTCACCGCGGGGTTTGAACTTCTGTAATCGACTCGATGGGGAGTCTAGGGGGTATTCATGAATAAACGCACATTCTTGTCCATCTTAGGTTACTTTTCGATCTTCGTTTCCGTCTTTTTACTCTTAACGATGTACGTTCCGTTCTTCTTTCTGTTTTTATTTTTCGGTTTGGTTGCCCTTGCCTTGGCGGATATCTTGAAGGGACAGAAGGAAATCCTGGACTACATCCACGCCCAAAACAATCCGTCGGTGGAACTATCACAGGAAGAGAAGCAACGCCTCAAGGATAAAGTCGTCGTCAACTGGGAACAGAAAGCATAGACAGGATAAGTCAAAGAGTCCGTTCATCACGGACTTTTTCTTTGGCATGATGATCATCAGAAAAGTCATGCATCGCATAATCTGGAAATTCGATCCGTTTCACACGTAAGAGACGTTTCTTAATTATCATCGTTCGATCATGAAAAATCCAGAAATATTCTCATAAATCTAGTTGTATTCTTGGATATGACGTGATAAGATGTCTTATGTAAAGCAGAAGAATTAAAGAGGAGGTTTGGATGAAGAAACTACAGGCGAATGTTGCGGCACCGTTATACCAACAGTTATGTGATGCGATCAAGGAACAAATCAATTCAGGCAACTACAAAGTGGGTGAACGGATCCCTTCAGAGGAACAGTTAAGTGAAATGTATGGCATCAGTCGAATCACGACACGAAGCGGTGTCGAGAAACTTGTCGAAGAGAAAATCCTGATTAAACGTCGTGGTAAAGGGACATACGTCGCGATGCCTACCTATTTCGAAAGCATGTCTGCCGGCGGAAGCTTTACGAAATCCTGTTTATTGATGAATGCCGTACCAAGTACGAAAATCATTTCGATTTCAAGGCAGAAACCAACCCTCGACATCTCGAAGAAATTAGGGATCGAAGAAGATCAAGACATCATCTGCATCTCACGGTTACGGTTGGTCGACGATGTTCCGGCGATTCTCGAAACGGATTACTTCAGAAGCGAGTTCAATTTCTTGCTTCAGGAAAAACTTGAGAATCGGTCGTTGCTCGATACCATCCGGGAAAACACGGGGATTACGGCGAATCAATTTGAAGATGTGTTCGACATCAAGTATGCGAATAAAGAAATCGCCGGCTTCTTAAAATGCGAAGTAAGTTATCCATTACTACGTGTTCGTCAAACGGTAATGGTCGATCAAGAGAGAATCGTTTATTATAACGAGCAATGCATCATGAGTGAAATCTACAAATACTCAACACGGACAGTCAAATAAGTTATTCGATCAAGAGTAAGCGAATATCGAATCGAAGTAAAGCAATCTAAAGGAGATGTTTTAGTTATGCGAAAAATCATACTGGCCAGTCATGGAGACTTGTCACGAGGAATGATGGATACCATCGAGATGATTGCGGGGAACCAAGGTGAAGGATTGATCCATTATCGGCTTGGTTATGGAGACATTGCGAGCGATTATAGTAGTCGACTCGAACAAGAAATCAAAGCACAACCGGAAAATGAGTTCATTATCTGTACCGATCTTGCGGGGGCGAGCGTGAACTCGGCGATGCTTCCCTTGACCCGGCAACCGAATGTTCAATTATTTGCCGGAATGAACGTCGCGATGATTCTTGAGATTCTACTTAGTTATCCAAATCGGCTGAGTCGGCAGGATGTCGAATCGATCATCGAGATATCGCGTCAGAGTATTCAGTCGGTACGTATACAAGAAGTCGGCAAATTTGAAATGGAGGAATTCTAGATGCCAAAGCAGAAAAGCATAGTGTCCGTTTTCGGAAGAACCCAACCCATCATCGGCTTGATCCACTTAAAAGGTGAGAATGATGAAGATGTAATCACACGCGCAAAGAATGAAATCGAACTTTATCTCGATAACGGAATCGACGCCATCTTGGTTGAAAACTATTACGGGCATTACTATCACATGGAGATGGTCCTAGACTATCTTCGAAATGAAAAAAAGAATGTCGTGTTCGGGGTGAACTGCTTGAACCTGGATGCGTTGGGATTCGAGTTGGCTGCCAAATATGGCGCCAAGTTCGTTCAGTTCGACTCGGTTGTCGGGCATGTGAAACCCCGGGACGATTACTCGCTGGATGCGTTCTTCAAACTCTATCGCGAAAGGTACGATGTCTTTGTGTTAGGCGGTGTCAGGTTCAAGTATCAACCCGTACTGTCGGTTCGAAGCGTGGAAGAAGATCTACGCATCGCCTGTTCGCGATGTGACGCAATTGTCGTCACCCAAGATGCGACCGGTCAGGAAACATCGCTTGATAAGATCAAAGAATTCCGGCAAGCCATCGGCTATTTCCCGTTGTTCGTCGGCGCAGGCGTAACTCCGTCGAATTGCAATCAACAATTGAAACTGGTCGACGGTGCCATTATCGGCAGTTATTTCAAAGATACGTATAAAGATTCCGGTGAAGTATGTAAAGAGCATGTCACGGAAATCGTGGATGCGTTCAACCTACATAGAAAGGAGGGAAAGTATGATTCAACTAGTGAGGGTTGACCATCGGTTGATCCATGGGCAAGTATCCTTCGCGTGGACGAAACAAGTGGAGGCAGACTGTATCTTGATCGCTTCGGATGACCTCGTTAAGGATGAACTTAAGATGTCGGTGATGAGGATGGCGAAACCTTCCGACGTGAAGCTCGTGATGAAGAATATCGATGATTCCGCACTCTCGCTAAACTTAGGGCAAACCGATAAGTATCGGCTACTCGTCTTGTGTGAATCGATTAAGGATGTGTATTCGTTGATCAAAAAGACGAACTGCATCCATGAAGTGAATTTAGGAGGGACGAAGAGCGATCCGCATCGCAAGCAGATTTCCAAAGCCGTCCATGTTTCTGAAGAAGACGTATCGATGATTCGTGAGTTGAACGAGCAGGGGATCCAATTGAATGTCCAGCTTGTTCCCAATGATGTTAAACAAAACGTAATGAAACTTTTATAGGGAGGAAACAATAAATGCAAATTACACAAACGCTTTTGATCATCCTCATCGCTTTCTTTGCCTATATGCACTGTTATATGGGATCGACGATGCATAATCGTCCGATCGTCGTCGCACCGCTTGTCGGACTCGTATTGGGGGATGTCGTGACGGGGATTAAAATCGGAGCGACACTGGAACTTGTCTTCATGGGAGCGTTCCCGATCGGGGCAAGCAATCCGCCGGATTTCGTTTCAGGAGCCATCATCTCGACCGCATACATCATTCTGACGGGTCAAGATGTCGCCGCGGCCGTCGTGCTCGCGGTGCCGATCGCCACGCTTGTCTTGATCATCGATAATTTCCAGATGTCCATCTTGTTGACTTCCGCATCGCATCTCGCGGACAAATACGCCGAAAAGGGCGATATCAAAGCTGTTGAACGCATCCAAATCGTTGCCGGGATCGGGAATAAGGTGATTCTTGCCCTCATCGTCGGATTAGGATTCTATCTGGGTGTCCCGTTCATCGAAAAGGTTCTACAGTTCGTACCTGGCTATGTCTCACATGGTATGGATGTCGCAGCCGGTATTCTGCCTGCGATCGGGTTCGCCATGTTGGCCAGGATGATGATCACCAAGAAGTTGATGCCGTACCTGATTCTGGGATTCGTATTGGTGGCCTATCTGAATATTTCGATTTTGGGAATTGCCTTGTTGGGGGTTGTTGTAATGATGCTCTACGTGAACAACGATAAGCAAATGACGAAAAGTGAGGTTCTAGCCGATGACAACGAATTCTAGAGTTTCGACGATCTCAAAAGATAGCAGTATTACCAAGAAGGATTTCTGGTCCTGTTACTGGCGTTCTCTGGTATGTGATGCTTCATGGAATTACGAACGTATGCAGAATCTAGCCTTCGTGTACATGATGGCTCCGATCATCCGTAGAGTGTACAAGAACGAGGCTGACAAAGCGGCCGCATTGAAGCGTCACCTCGAGTTCATGTCCGTTACCCCTCACATCAGTACCTTGCTTGTCGGGATCGCAGGGGCGATGGAAGAAGAGAACAGTAAGAACCCGGATTTCGATGAAAGAAGCATCAGTGCCGTGAAATCAAGTTTGATGGGACCGTTGGCGGGGATCGGAGATTCGTTTTTCTGGGGGACGTTGAAAATCATCGCTGCCGGAATCGGGATTTCGCTAGCCCAACAAGGCAACATCTTCGGACCGATCCTCTTCTTGTTGGTCATCAATGTCCCGGCCTTCGTGCTTCGTTACGTTTGTTTGGATAAAGGCTTCAAATACGGGACGAAATTCTTCAACGAAGTCAGTGCTTCGGGGATCGTAGCGAAAGTCACGTCCGGACTAAGCATGATGGGGTTGATGGTTATCGGCGGTATGACGGCGAGTATGATCTACTTCGAACTACCGACGATGATCGGATCCGGAGAATTCGCCGAACCGTTGATGAACTATATCAATCAAATCATGCCATCATTGTTTCCCGCACTCTTCTTTGGGATCATGTTCTGGCTCTTGGGTAAAAAGGTGAAAACAACAACGATCTTGTACGTACTGATTCTTAGCTCCATCGCTTTGGCAGCACTCGGGATCGTCTAATCAAGCAGTAAAAATACCGGATCACAGTTCGGTATTTTCCCTTTACTGAGGACGACATTTGATACATATAAAGTTTTGTGGAAAGCTTCATGAGATGTAGACATCGAAACTCATCACGAAACGAACAACCAGATAGCTTCATGAAGGATTGTTTCGAATTCTCAAAGAAAAAGGGATTTCTCCCTAGTTCCCTTTATTCCTCTTCTTGAAGTCTTCCTCGACTTTTGCTTTCCAATTCACATCGAACTCCTTATCGTTCCTTGAATTCACGACGAACTCGTTCATCGCATCAAAGGTATTCGCCATCCCGACCGTATCCGCATGGTAGTTGGACGTATGGTCCGCATCGATCCCGAAGCGTGCCGCCGTTGCGATCGCATCGATGTTGGCGCCAAGGAAGATGAACTCCCATCCGTATTTCTCTTTCTGACGCGTAATCATTTCCTGGACACGCTTATAACTGTATTCATTACTTGCGTTTTCCATCCCGTCCGTCGTGATCACGACGATGACTTTGTCCGCCTTCAGATTCTCCGCCGCATACTTCTGGACATTCCCCAAACGATGGATCGTTTTCCCGATCGCATCCAAGAGTGCGGTGGATCCTCTGACGAAGTATTCCTTCTCCGTCACCGGATTTACTTTCTTGATGTCATAGCGGTCGTGTAACAACTCCATCACATCGTCGAACAACACCGTCGTCACCAACGCATCCCCCGGTTCTTCTTTCTGCTTCTTCAACATCGCATTGAACCCACCGATCGTATCGCTTTCCAAGCCGGACATCGATCCGCTGCGATCCAGGATAAACACCAACTCCGTCAACTTTGTTTTCATGTAACTTCCTCCGTTCATGTGCCCTTAGAATACCGCTTTCCAACAGAAAAAAGGTCGCCTGAACAGCGACATTTTTCATGAACCCAAGATGGGAAGTTGTTTACCAAACAAGACTTGGTTGATCTCGAAGATATTATGGTTGTCGTGTTCGATGAAATAGCGAACCACAAGGTCGGCTTTACTGCTTGGACTCAAGGCGTATCCGGCTCGTGACAGGAAATCCTTGGTCTCGTCCAGGTTCAATTTCAAGCCCAAGGCCAACGATAAGCAAGAAGCCTTACTTGGATTCACTCTTCCACCTCTGATCTTGGAGAACAAGCGGCGATCCATATTGGCACGACGATAGACATCCGAATCCTTTAAATGACGTTGATCGATCAATCGGAAGAGATGTTCGGTGAACGACTCTTCGATCTCATCCAATACATCATCAAGTTTTCTTTCCCTGCGAGGTTTCTCGATCTCGCGACTCTTGCTTACAACTTCGATATCGAGACTGGAATAGTTGATACTCGATAGTTCCTCATAAGGTAAATTCAGCGAACGTTCACGTCGATATAAATCGAGTTTCTCATCGACATAATGGTCTTCGATATACTTTTCAACATCGTTGAATAGCTTCATACTGACCACATACGATAAGGTATCATACACGACCAATGTCACCGACATCTCATGGTGAAGAAGATAGGATCCTATGGCGGAAATCGCCACATCCAAGGCTTCTTCCCTGGGATAGCCATAGATACCGGAAGAAATGAGCGGGAAGGCGATCGACTTCAGATTCTTACTGCGAGCCAACTCTAGCGAGTTGATGTAGCAATTGCGCAAGATCTCGGATTCATGATGCCGACCCCCACGCCAGACCGGACCGACGGTATGGATGACGTACTTGGCGGGAAGGGCAAAGCCATCGGTGATGACCGCCGACCCTGGATCACAATGACCGATCCGGTTGCATGCTTCCTGTAACTCATCCGCTCCTGCAGCATCAAAGATTGCACCGCAAACCCCGCCACCCATCAATAAATCCGAGTTTGCGGCATTCACGATGACATCGACTTTCATCTTGGTTATATCATTACGTATGATTTGGAATGGCATAGTAGTTCTCCGATCATCTATTTTAGTAGTTAAACAGGTTGTCCCAATTTGATTATACATTGCGTTTGAGATATTATTGAGAACTTTTTGAATTGTACTGAATTATGGACGATTGAATAATGTGTATTTGCATTTTCATCCCATATCAAACTTAATATGCACGGTAACAAAGCAAGAATCATGATTGAAGATGAAAATGAAGTCGCTTGGTTCATTCAATTTCTACAGTGAACTAGGAACTTTTTGGCTTATAATATGAAGTAAGCATTAATCAAATTGTGAATCTTGTTTTTTGTGTATCTCGACTAATTGCTATCACTTAACTAATTGTTGAAGGAAATAACAACTATGAAAATTATTATTAGCAGAAAAGGGTTTGACTCTGGAAAACAAAATGCAAAAATGCCAAGTCCGATCTTCGACGGTAAAGTGCTTTTATCCTTCCCAATCCCCTTCGACAAGAATAATACAAAATACTCCGAACTAAAATACAAAGGAAAAAACTATTTTCAAATAGCAAAGGAATTGAGATCGACTTTCAAATTCGAGAAGTGTCATCTTGATCCGGACATATATGATAGCATTCTAGAAAACAGACCAGAAGACTGGGAACCTTGCTTTGGTCAAGAGGAGGCAGCGTTAACTCACCTCGTGAACCAAAAAGTTAAAATAGGTGATGTTTTTCTGTTTTTTGGATGGTTTAAAGAAGTTGAAAATAACGGATCTGGATATAAATATAAAAGAGGTGCGTCAGATAAGCATGTCATTTTCGGTTATTTTCAAATTGGTGGAATACATGATACATCAGAAGAAATTGCGAAGTATTACTGGCACCCTCATTCGACCACGCCACCATCGGGACCCAATGCGATATTTACGGCATCCAAGTATCTACTGGATACGAAATTACCTGGTTATGGGACGTTTACCTATTCAGAGGATTTGGATCTAACAAAAAAAGGTTATTCACGGTCGAAATGGGAACTTCCTGATTGCATCAAGGGTAAACCAATCTCATATCATAACGAACTCAGCCAAAAGAAGGATTACTTTCAATCAGCGATGATTGGACAGGAATTTGTTTTGTGTGCGGATGAAAACATCACTCACTGGTTGATTGATTTAGTGAAGAAGCACAGAACAAACGATTGAAATAGGTTAAATCCTACCGGTCTATAAGCGGTGTACCAAATATGGTGCATCGCTTTTTATAAAATAGAAACAGAGGTGATAACATGTACTTCCACGTTGAATGTCAACTAAGTAAACCGATTGAATGTTCTGAAGGAAAGGGGGTCAGAATTAGGTATGCGAGAGAGATCGACAAGTCCAATACGTTCATCCATCAATTACCGAAGGATATGAAGTTTATGCTGATAAAACTGGATGCCGACATAATCAGTTTCGCGTTCATCATTCCATGGCGAAGAAGATTTGAATATAATCCAAAGACACTTAGTGATGACTATCTAAAAGCTTTGCAATTTGATCCGATTCGATGTTCTGTTCGTGAAATAACGTTGAGTGAGATGAGGGATTGTCTCAATTCGGCATATCGATTCGATAATATTTCGATGAACCAGGTGCGAATTGAAGACACACTTGATCTCAATGATCCTCAAGCAAGAAGAAACCTCATCGATGAAATCGTAGCGAATGATTTCAATCAAACGGCATTTGGCGAAGAACCGATGATTGAAACGAGCGAGAGTATGAAGCGTATTCTGGATGAAATCAAATCACGAAGAAGTTCAGGGAGGTTCTTGGGTCACCCATATCACTTTCGAGTATCGAGTAGGAATTCGAATCAGAGTCAAGCAATCATACATTCGATTATTAACTCCATGACTAATTCTGGTTGTTTGTTGAGTCGCCGATTACTAAGACTTGAAGTTGATAATTCTACGAGGTTGACTTTGGATGAATACGTTCATGTTTTCGATGAAATGATGGGTGGGAGTATTTGGATCTACTCTCAAATCGCACCCGATGATGATAACCTCGCTGGCAACAACATTAACCAGCTTGACTATTTGCTTGAGTTTATAAGTAAATATCGGCATAGTGTCCTAGTGTTTCTTGAGTCTGATTCTGATTCTGGTCCAATGCTGAGTCAAGTTATCAAAGAATTGAGCCCAATTCGGTTTGTCGATATTAATGATGTCGATTTCTCACTGAGTAATGCCATCAAGATTACGAAGAAAATGTTACGAGGAATCGGTCTAAAAGTCACATCGGATAAGTTGAAGGAATATTATCCGATGAACCAGATTTCATACTCTATGTCTGAAGTGAATGCAGCCGTCGACAACGTTATCGATGGACGTTTGAATCTACCGATCGTCACGCCACGAAAAGCTTCAAAAATCGTTATCGAGGAGTCAAGTGATTCACTCTCTCAGCTTGATCAGTTCATCGGATTGAGAGAGGTGAAGAAACAGATAACCGAGTTTGTTAAGTACTATGAAGTCAAAAAACGATATGGTGATCTTGGATTCCCGCAAGATGAGTTTAGTTGCGTCATGGCATTTCATGGGAATCCCGGAACAGCCAAAACAAGTATCGCCCGGCTAATGGCAAAAGTACTCAGAGAGAAAGGCATTCTTTCTGTAGGTGGGTTAATCGAGGTAGGTCGGTCAAATCTTGTCGGGAAGTATGTTGGATGGACTTCAGTGCAAGTGAAAGAAATCTTTGAGTCAGCGAAAGGGAATGTCCTCCTTATCGATGAAGCTTACTCACTTGTTGACGAAAAAAATGGGCTTTACGGGGATGAAGCGATCAATGCGATCGTCACAGAATTGGGAAAGAAGTATCAGGACTTGGTGGTTATTTTTGCGGGATACTCAAATCCCATGAATGAATTCATTGATCGTAATCCAGGGTTGCGTAGTCGGATCCAGTTGATTATCGAGTTTCCTGACTATTCCGCAACTGAGTTAATGCAAATAGCGATGAAGATGCTAAAAGATCAATCATTAATGATTGACCATGAAGCACAAGAATTACTCGAGAGGCACTTTCGACAAATCAATCAAAACGAGAATTTCGGAAATGGAAGATACGTATACAACCTTATCGAGAAAGCCAAGAGGAAACTCGCTTCACGACTCTACGATCTGGATTTTAGCCAAGTTGATGAGGCGATGGTTAAAACATTACTGCCGGATGATTTTGAAGAGATCAGAAAAGGGAATCAGAGAATCATTCTTTCATAACAGACAAACCAAAAGGAGGAAGTATGTATTACAAAGTGACGATCAATGTTTTAGGAATCGATGATGAAGAACGGATGAAGGAAATGGAAAAACGAGTAGAAAACTCTGAATCGTTCTTCAATGAAAAGCATACTGAGGGCAAGTTTGCGATGGCGATTTCACATTTGGGATCATCGATTACTCAACTCATCCTTTGGGCGGATGAATGGATGTCAAATCAAGAGATTCAAAAACACACGAGAGTGTTTCTAGAGAACTTTTACGAAGAGATGAATGTTGGTCAGATTAGAATTGAAGAAGTGATGGCATGCGAGATGCTTGCCATTTTGCGAGATAGACCCATTGATTTTGGTGAAGTCCAATTCCAAACCCAATCAATCAAACATGCACTGACTCAAGACTCTGGAGACGGGATTACTGTTGAAGAGCGATACTTCGACATGAACATGTCCGAGTCTGATATGAATGAAATCATTGACCCTATGATTGACAACACTAATTTCCGTGAGGAGACGTTTCGAATTATTGAGGGTTCGCGAGAAGTGATTAGGAGCTGTTATCCCATCCACTATGCGCTACTTCACAAAAATCCAATCGATTCGGAAAATGCATTCAATGTTCTCGTTAACTTCTTGATTGAGAACAAGAGACAGCAGAGTCGAAGGGTAGTAAGGATTTCACTGGACTCAGAGAAATTCAACGTCTACAAACTGACTACATTACTCGAGACTTCAAAAGAGTCGATCATTGAAATCCACTTCCGAAAAGACTTGGAATATGAGAACAACAATGAGTTCATTATCAGACTTGCGGAAGTCCTTCAACCACATTTTATCGATCATCAGTTCATCTTCACTTTACCCGCCAAAGAGAGAACTTTGATAGACAGACTTAATGAGGCTCTCTTTTCAATTCCGATCCTGATTCTTAATGTTAGTAAGCAAACCAACATTTCGAAAGAGAAAACCTCACTTTCCGAAAAACTCAGGAAGTATGGCATCAACAACTCAGATCTATCAGAACGGTTCATCCGATATAAATCAAAGTCTCGACTGGATACAGATTTTGATTCGGACTTTCAAAGAGTTTATCGTTCACATGTGATCACTTCAATTTATCCGCAATATTCTTCTTCGTTTCCAAACATGAGAATTCCTGAGATCAGTGGAGATGCATCTAACGAAAAACTACTACAGATGTTTTGCACGGAGGAGATCAAGTCAGAAATTGATGCACTTAAAAAATTATCGTACCTCTTCCAAGATGGATCTGTTAAGGAATCCAGTCGCAACCGAATTCCACTGACGTATGCCATTATTGGAAAAAGGGGATCTGGACATACTGAATTCGTTGAGAGACATTCAGCAGTTCTCCATGAATTGGGCTTTCTCGACAATCGAAACATCGTGAGAATCGACTGTTTCGATCTCTTGGCAAGTTGCCGGAAGAACTCCGAAGTCGACTTGATGACAACCTTCGATGACGCAAAAAACGGGACATTAATCATTGATTTGAGTAGATTCTATGATGATCGGCTCAACGAAGATCTACTTCGCCCGATTTTCTCTCTCTTGCTAAATTCATCGTGGAATTTCGCATTGTACCTTCTTATTGAAAGTCAGGATTGGGAGCCGTTGATGTCTGACTATTCGAATTTACGTTTCATCATTCGTCAAGTCTTCGAGCTCGACACCTTGACTTTTTATGAAGCATGGAACATCTTCAAAACAGTTCTTAACTCTTCGAAAATCGCTTATAACCTTGATATCGAAGATAGTTTTCTTGAATGGGTGCAAGAGAACCAAGACTCCGAATTCTATCAATATCGAAGGACGATCCAAGGCCTAGCTCGAGATGTGATTCGATATCGAGGAAGATGGTCATATGACCTGGGTAAGTCGAATCACAATACCAAAAAGGAGTTTATACTCGACAAAGGAATGATGCAAATTATGCTAAAAGATAAGACAAGCAGACTACATTTCGAGTATCGCTATTCCGACTATCTCTAGAAAGAATTCAAACAAGAAATGGCTTTGCCTATGGCCAAAAGTTTCGTCTCTGTTTTCTTGATATAAAATATTCTTGACAAATAAATTAAGAATGTTCCGGTTCAGATCTACTCAAACTAAAATTTTGTAAATAATTGAACAAGTATTGTAAATGCCCACGATAAGTTGTTGACTTCACTATTTGGAAATGGGAAACTGAAAAATATGCCGGAGGTAATTCTATGACCTCTTCTGGGTACAAATCTCTACTACCACTCTATCTGATTGAGATCTTGGGGAAGTACACAGATTTTGACCATCGTTTAAATCAACAAGAACTAATAGACAAAGTTGAAACTGAATTTGGTGTAAAGGTCGAAAGAAAATCGATTAGCCGAGTCATTGGTCACCTCATGGATCATGGCGTTGAAATTCGATGGGAGAATGGTTATTTTCTCGTAGAACGCGAGTTTGACGAGAGTGAACTGCGACTTTTGATCGATGGTTTACTCTTCTCGCGGCACCTTCCAACAAAGCAATGCCGAGACTTAATCCATAAACTTGAAGGTCTCACATCGGTTTACTTTAAGTCCAGAACAGCCTATGTGAGTACTTTGCCGGATACATCACAAGTCGATAACAAGCAAGTTTTTCATACTATCGAAATCCTGGATGAAGCGATAAGCAAAGAGAAGAAAGTGGCATTTATCTATAATCACTACGACATAGATAAGATGTTGCATCCAAAAAAAGACTCGAAGTACATCGTCAATCCTTATCAGATGGTCGCTGCCAATAGTCGATACTATCTGATTTCAAACACAGACAAGTATGATGATGTCTCTCATTATCGCATCGATCACATTACGGATATCGAAATCATCGATGAGCGTGTAAAGCCGATGCAAAGTGTCAAAGGTCTTGAGAACGGATTAAGTTTACCCAAACATATGGCGGAACACATCTATATGTTTTCCGGTCCATCGATAAGGGTCCATTGCTTAGCAAAACGATATATCGTGAATGAGATTATCGATTGGTTCGGCGATGATGTTGAGTTCTATGATCCTACAGAGAATGATGTAAAGTTTACAGTGCTAGTGAATGAGAGGGCGTTTTATTACTGGTTTAAGCAACATATTGATTCAATTGTTGAATTGTGAAAAGAAGGGGGGGTAATCATTCGATAAATTTTCACTTTCATGTATATAGATTATGAAATATGAGTTATGTTTCTATAAGGTTTCATTTACTAGACTAAATGTATATTAAGAAATAAAAGAGTTAGAAAAACTCACAAGGGAGAACTTGTATGTTTAATCCGTTTGTAGGATCAGAGGTTGACTACAATAGTAGACCAGTTGTTTTAATCCTTGGAGAATCTCAGTATGGTAAAGAAAACATGCCAGACTCTACGACGATAATCATGAACAGTTTCATTTCTGGCAAATTTAACAATAGGTATTATAGCAATATCCTAAAGGCGATATTTGGGCAAAGTGTGGATAGGAAATATATGCAACAATTCATATTCTATAATTACATCCAAGAACTTGTAGGAGAGAAAGCTAAAGTACGTCCAAGCAAGAAAATGTGGAATGCAGCTAAACCAAGGTTCATAGAGATTCTTGAAAAACACCAACCTGACATCGTTCTATGTTTCGGAATTGCTGTTTACAACAATCTTCCAGATTCCGACTTGCTGAGTGGTGAGGCGTTTTTAATGGAGGAAACGAAGTCGGGAAGTAGTGCGTGGAAGTATGTGCTTAGTAATGGTCATGAAGTAATTGTGTATAAACTACCTCATCTTTCTGATTCACGTATCTTCACATGGAATGATACAAATCGAAGATTTGAAAGAATATTTAAAGATTTCTCAACTCTTAGGACGAGGTTTCGGAGTATATTAAGTATGAGCTAGTATTAAGAAGTAACTATACTTTGAATTAAATCATGTGGAATTATTGATCTTAATAGATAATATGTAAATCAAGAAAGTGAACATTGAATCTCAAAAAGGAGTGCGCTTATGTTTGAAAAAACTATCATGGACCTAATTCCATCTATTAGCCAACAACGTCTAATTGATATAGATCAAGAAATTATCGGTCTTATGAGCAATAATGCGTTTTGCTTTGGTAACGTAAAAACCAAATTACTAACTCAAAGAAATAGAATGGTCAAGAACGGAAAAAGTGTCATTAGTCTAAAAAGGCGAAGAATCTATTACTATGATAAGGATTCAAAGGAATATATATACTTGAAGTTCGTTAAAAAGGAAATCGATAAAGCGCTGTCAATAAAATACCCTAACAGAAGCGAAATAATGAAAAGACTGTTTAACGATCTCTATTTACTTAAAAACCTTAACGATTTCGTGCTAGTCAAAGTAGACCTAAAAGACTTTTTTAACTCGATCAATTCAAGTTTCGTTTTTGAAAGATATATAAGAGAATCAAAAATTTCAAGAATCTATAAGAATACAATTGAAGACTATTCGAATAAACACAAGTATTGTTATGCTGGTCTAAACTTATCTAATTCATATGCTGAACTTGCATGTAGGAAATTTGATAAAACTCTGACCTCAAAACTCAAAAACAGAGGGATGATTTTTTATGAAAGATATGTGGATGATATGTTCTTCATTTTTAACAGATTTATCGAAAAAGACAACTTAGTAGATGAAATAAACAATATAATTATCAATTCGTTCGAAAACTCTAGAGTTAAAATAAACATGGATAAATTCACTTATATCTCTAGAAGAAATGATTTATCAACAAAATCGAAAGACATTGATTTTTTGGGATATAACTTCAAAATATCCGAAACAAACAGAAAACTTAAAATCGAGTATGGGATTACTGAGTCGAAATTAAGAAAGTATAACAACCGCCTTCAGAGGATATTAATGGACTATAAAGTTAATGGTAATATAGAGTTGCTTAGGCAAAGATTAAAATACTACTGTGCTAGAGTAGTAATGACAGACTCTTCGGATCCTGATGGAGGTTTTATTGTAGTTGGTTTAATCGCGAACTACAGTGAACTTCGCAATGTGATAAATGACATAGACAAGAGAACAAGGTGTTTTCTTGAATCGTCAATTCTGAATTCTATGAAAAAGAACAATATTGCTAAACCATATTTTGTTGAACAAAGAATTGATGTGGATTCTATGTATAGTCTTCTGTCGAATCTTAGAAGAAATAGAGCGATAATATTTGATCAGTCGATTGGATTAAAATATGAGAAAATAGTTTCTATGATTCGGAGATTAGGCGGTAATGTTCCAATTACATGTACATATGACGAAGTCGTTAAGTACTATATTAGCCTAATAAAAATGTAGAGACTTTACGCCTCTACAATGTCAGGGATTGCGTTTCAATTAAGAGAACTCAATCCTGATAATGTGTGTGGTATACACCAGTGGTATACACCACGCGTTGAATAGTTCAACTGTATATATTTTATAGTAAGTGAGGAGAAAGTCAATGGCAATTAACATTAAACGTGATTATCTAGATATTATACTTACTGACTCATTGCCCACGGAGTTACCGATTAATTTCTCTCTTTTCAACTTTTATGATTATTTGAGTCATAAAAAGACAATAATAGATGAGATTAAAAAAGAGCTGGTTGGCGGGATGGCTAATCGAAGCACTATGTTTAACGAAAGTTTTTGGGACTCTGTGCCGCTTAAATTCAGTATAAAGAAAGGCGACTATCAAACAAGAGAAATATCAATTCCCAGTCCCTTAGCTCTATTAGTTATTCAGTTATTCCTATCTATCTATGAGAGGGATATTATTTTAGCACTTAAGAGAAAATCTATCTTCTCATTGAGATATCACACAAAAAACAATCAACTTTATTACAAAAAGAGAAACAAAAGCATTATCGAGTATTATGATCAAAGTGGAAAAGATTCAATACAGCAAACTGGAATGTACTTCAGCATTGTGCCATATAGATCACTTCTAGGATATTTATCATCAAGAAAATGGCTTCTCGATAATCGAAAGTTCTCTTTCTTTGCGAAGATTGACTATAAAGATTGCTTCGGTAGTATATATACACATTCATATAAATGGATAACAACGAAAAATGCTATTGATTCTATTGAGTTCTCAAACAATAGTTTGTTAACTGTTATTGATAAAATACTTCAGAGAATAAATGGAAAGCAAACCAATGGTATTATTGTTGGACCAGAATTTTCTAGAATGATTGCTGAAGTCATGTTACAAGAAATAGACTACTCTGTATATAATAAACTGATTGAGGAAGGATTTGAGAAAGGTGTGGATTACGAAGTTTCTCGATTTGTTGATGACATTTATGTATTTAGTCATTCCAAGAATGTTACTGAAAGAATATTAAGCCATTTTGAGAAGGAAGCAAGTAATTTCCACATAAAGATAAATGAATCCAAACTTATAGTTACTGAGTTACCGTATAATCATTCAAATTGGATCCAAGATGTAAGTGTTTATACTGATCGGTTATTATCAAAGATGTTTAGACTTTTGGATAGAAAATTCTCATTCAGTCGTTTCAATCGGAGCGTTTACATGAGGGAATTCAATATTTTCATTTCGGAACACAAGAAAGAATGTAAAAATATAGTTTCTTACTTATTAAGTTCTATACAAAACAAACTCGTAGAGATTAAGAAGAACAAGTTTGAGTTTGATGAAAAATCCGTTGATCAAGTAAAATACAACATTTCTTTAATAATGTTTTTCCACTCATTCGCACCTAATTATGACAACACTCAGAAATTCATCTCGATCTTGTTTCTGATTGATGAGATAGACAGTTATTTTTCGAACGAGTCGAATTTGTCTTCCTTCGCAGACTTAGTCAAAGAATATTCTTTTGTGTTTGAGGAAATTGGATTTTCCGATGTTGTTAATTATGTCTTATTATGTGCAAAATTTAAAATTGAATTACCATATAAAGTCGAAAATAGACTAATTGCTGAATTATCGGAGCTGAGGAATCCTTTGAATTATGCTGTATTTTTAATTTATGCTGGTTATAATAAAGAGTTTCAACTTGAGTTTTTAGCTAAGGTAAGTGGTGAAATTGAGGTTGCATTAGATAATATTATAGATAATAGAAAATTATTTATGTATCAGGAGTTTTGGTGGATAGTGATTTTCATGAATTGTCCATTTTTAAGCCCCGCATTAAAAGTGAAAATGGCATCCAAGTTTCCTGTTACTTTAACTCCTAATACACCTTCAGAAAGAGCTATACATCTGATTAATGATTATTTTACGGTATCAGGTCCAGATTTTTTCTCTTGGGACATTGAAAAAATCGATATTATGAAAAAGATCATGTTCAAGACAAATTTACGAACGGTCTTTAAGAGAGGTACTGTTGGAACTGATGATTATGGTTTGATGTAAAATCTACTGATAATGAAGCATCACGAATACGACAACTTTGATAGCGATTGTGAACAGTTAGTGTCTTGAGATTGTTTAAGAAACAAATGGGGGAATTCACATGATAGTTTATCAAAATCATCTTACTGGTTTCATAAATGATGTTACTTGTGGAGAAATAGCAAATAAAGTTAGTGATGGTATTCGAATAGGCCTTGGTTTTAATGTTGCAAAGAACGAATATAGAGCCTTTCATAACTCATTACAATTTATGTCTGGAGTGTTGAGAGAAACGTTGATCCCAGCTAATTGCGGTGTTTGTATTGAATATAGAATTCCGAACACATCACAACGAGTAGATTTCATTGTGTCAGGGATAAACAGCTTTGGAAACCATTCGGCAGTTATTGTTGAATTGAAGCAATGGGAATCAGCTGAATTACCATCTGAAGGTGATGACATGGTATTAACGTACTTGAATGGTGGAATCCATCAACATACGCATCCATCATATCAAGCCTGGTCTTATGCAAGCATAATTGATTCATATAATCAAAATGTGCAAGATCTCTCTATCGTGATTAAACCTTGTGCTTTCTTACATAATTATGAGAGAAGATCACCTGAGCCAATTGAAGATCAGATATATCAAGGAATCATTTCGCGAGCTCCTTTGTTTTTGAAGAATGATGGTCAGAAACTTAGTGAATTCATCGAGAAGTTATTGGTAAAGGGTGATAATAAAGAGACTGTTGAGTTAATTGAATGCGGGAAAATCAAGCCATCAAAGATGTTGCAAGATAACTTATATAGCATGCTGGAAGGAAACGAAGAATTCATAATGATCGAAGAACAAAAACTCGTTTTCGAAAATGCAAAAATCTTGGCTAGAAGATGTAGAAGTGATCATAAAAAACGTGTTTATATTATAGAAGGTGGACCAGGTACAGGAAAATCTGTGGTAGCAATTAATCTATTGGTTCAGTTTATTGGAGATGGTATAGTCTCTAAATATGTAACGAAAAATTCAGCCCCGCGAAATGTCTATTTTTCGCATCTAAGGGGAAAAGGGAAACGGAATGTAGAAATAAAACACCTATTTGCTGGATCAGGCGAGTTTGTTGAATGTCCATCAAACACATATGGTGCCTTAATAGTAGATGAATCTCATCGACTTAATGGGAAATCAGGAATGTTTAGAAATAAAGGTGAAAATCAAATTAAGGAAATAATAAATGCATCAGAACTATCGATTTTCTTCATTGATGAGGATCAACGAATCCATATAACAGATATTGGAAGAATTGAAGAGATTGAGAATTGGGCAAGTAGCTTTGGTGCTGAAGTAAAGAGAGCGACATTGACTTCGCAGTTTAGGTGCAATGGTTCAGATGCTTATCTTGCTTGGCTTGATAATACTCTCCAAATAAGGGAAACTACTCATACCAATCTCGACATAGATTATGACTTCAGAGTTGTGGATTCACCTTCTGAGCTTTATCAACTAATCAACGAAAAGAATAATGAAATCGCATCAGGAACAAATAGAATTCGAAATAAATCACGGCTATTAGCGGGGTATTGTTGGGAATGGATCTCATCAGGTCAAAACGATCTTAGCGTACATGATATAAACATTGACGATTTTCATATGTCATGGAATCTTAAAAACAACATTTGGGCTATTGATCCAAGTTCAATAGAGCAAGTAGGGTGTATTCACACATCTCAAGGGCTAGAGTTTGATTACGTTGGAGTGATTATCGGACCAGATATATCATTTGTGGACGGAAAGATTGTAACAGAATTCAAGAAACGAGCTAAATCTGATAAATCAATGCATGGAATAAAAAAACTACATCGTAAGAATCCAGAAGAGGCTAATAAGCTAGCGGATTTGATCATAAAGAATACATATCGAACACTATTAACAAGAGGTCAAAAGGGATGCTATATATATTGTTGTGATTCTCTTCTTGCTGAACACTTTAAGAATTTTAAGTAAGTTGCTGCGCTTAGTCCAATGAGAATTTCGGATTTATTCGAAGATTATTTCTCACTATTAAGGATACTCAATAATTTAATAACTAGTCAAAAAAGATTTAGGAGTGTGACAAGAATTAAACGAATGATATTTCTTGTTTCGAAAGAAATTAAAGACGCAAATAGGAATGGAGAATTTGTATGACGATAAAACAAAAGGAGTTATATCCGGATTGTTTAGTGTTTAAGAAAATTGGGAATGACTATATTGTCGATAACGTTCATTGTATTCCCCTTTTTATTTGTGGGATGAGAAATATCAGAAAGGGAGCTTACGGAGTCTATCTTACGTTAAAGAAAGCAGAGATGAGTAGTGCTAGAAGCCATTGTGTGAGAAAACACATCGATTACATAGTTGTGGATTATAATCGAGAATCAACGAGGCATCACTATGACGATAACAATTTCCGATTATATGTTGGGACAAACCCGGATGAGAAGTTGTCTCTTCTACTAGATTACATAAAAGCAGATCAACTAACTAAGGATGCGATAGTTCGAAAGTTGTGTGTCGTATCAAAAGTGATTCAGTCTTCAAAGAATGTACCCAAAAATAAACCTATAGCAAAGAAATCTACTAATCCTCCAATGTCCTCACACATTCATGGAAAGAACTTCGTTGTAGTTGTTGATAAGGCGAAGCAAAATGGAGAAATTACCAAATCTGACGAAAGACAGGATCTAGACGAAAACACAAGAACTAGTCTAGACGGTAGATATAGAGGTATTAGGTACAAGAAACAGAAGAAAATTGTGTGGTGACTATACAACACCATTAAGATCTGAATTGATAAAAAGGATTAGCACTGAAACCAGGGAATTTGTAGGAAAGTAGAGAGTTTAAGAAAGTAAAAAACGATTCCCATAATCTGCTCCAAATATCTTGATTTGATGAAAATTGACTTTATTGAGGGTTCAAAATGCACAAACTTCATCTTTACCATACCAACGACATCCATAGCCATTTCGATCGCTTCTCTTCGTTATGCTCATATCTCAAACAAGTTCGTGGTGAGAAAGACCTGGTACTCGATGCCGGTGATTTCAACGATTTCCGAAGTGTCATGATCAGTGGAACCATGGGAAGAGCGGGGAAAGTGTTGTTGAAGGAAGCGGGATATGATGCGTTGTGTATCGGAAACAATGAAGGATTTAGCGGAATCGAATGTTTGGAGGAGATGGCTGCGGATGATTTGCCGCTGTTGTCGGTGAATCTGACGAAGTTGGATGGAAGTCCGATATTGAATGTGAAGAAGAGTGTCATCCTTGAAAGAGGTGGGTATCGGTTTCTTGTGATCGGTGTATCTCCCTTCTTCGGGATCGAGGGCGAAGGGAAGTATAATGTCTTTTTCAACATGGATGGTTTGCATTCCCATAATCCGATCCCATTGATTCGTGAGGAACTTGTTCGAAACGAAGGCTTGTATGACTTCTCGATCTTGTTGAGTCATCAGGGAATATCGACCGATGAGCGATGTGCCCGTGAGATCGATGGATTGGACATCATCATCGGGGGACATTCACATACTTTACTGGATGAAGCGTTAATGGTGAATCAAACCATCATCCACCATGCCGGTGAACACGGGAAGCAGATCGGGAAGTTGAGTTTGGAGATTGAAGAAGGGAAGATCGTCGGGTATCAAGGGGAAGTGATCGAGAATACCTTTGAGGAAGATGCGGGGATCAACGAGTTGATCGAGAGACAGACCAAGATCGCTCACGATAAACTCAATGAGACTTTGTATGAAATTGAACCCTTGGATTTTCATATCTCCAAGGAAAACGATCTGATCAACTTCATCTGCGATGCGCTGATGAAGGAAGAGAAGTGTGACTTTAGTGTCATGCACCATGGGATCGTTAATCACGGATTGAGCGGGAAGATCAGTCGGAGAACGCTGTTGGAAGTGTCTCCGTCGCCCTTGAATCCGACCTTGATGAAAATTAGGGGTCAACAGTTCATCGATGCGATCCGTTTGAGTTTCGATGAGGTACATGTCCTTCAGAATGGAAGGGGACCGGGCTTTCGTGGGACACACATCGGAGGTTTGGGCGTCAGTGCGAACGTACGGATTACGAAAGAACCGTTCGAAATCTGGATCGACGATGAATTGATCGATCCCAAGAGAGTCTATACGGTGATGAGCGACGACTACCTTCAGCGGGGTTCGGGATATCCCAGTTTGATGTGTCCGGACAGCCAATCGAAATTCTTCCCGGGATTCATACGCGATTTGCTTCAACGGCATCTGAATGATTCCAACCTAATCCAACAATCCAGAACGCGCAGGATTCGCTAGAGTCTTGTGCGTTTTCTATTTTCGTCACTTGTGAAAAAATAGATGAGGAATTCATTGTTTTTGGTCTTCAAATGTGACATGAAAGCGCTTATACTATCTATAGTGTTCTGGTGGTATGACCAGTTGGAGGAAGTATGGAAATCACTCCGATCAATAAAACGAAGAATGTCCAAGAGATCGTCAAACAGATCATCGATAAAATCAAGAGCGGTGAACTTCAGGTCGGGGATAGTCTTCCCGGAGAAAGGGCGCTGTCCGAGAGTCTTCAGGTCTCCCGTCCAAGTCTAAGAGAGGCGCTGAGCGTGCTTGAAGTCATGGGGCTCATCCGGATCCGTCAAGGCGGGAAGACCGTGATCGCCCCCATCGACATGAAACCCTTAAGCGCACTATTATCGCCCTTGTTGTCATCGGACCCTAAGTTCGATGCGGATCTGGTTCATTTCCGCTCCGTCCTTGAAAGCGATGCGGTTCGCTTAGCGGCACGTAACGGGGCATCCGAAGAATTGGGTCGGATCGTGATCGCGATGAAAGACACGGTCGACGAAGGCGAAAACATCGCTTCCTCGCTCGATATCGCCTTCCACAGGGAAATATTCAAACTCAGCGGAAACCTCTTCCTGATCAAAGCCATGGACTTCGTGGAGAGTCTTCTCCATTACAGTGTCCAATACAATCGAAGCCATATCCTACAGAAGAAAGAATACGGCATCGCGCTTCTGGCGCAACATACCGATATCTATGAAAAAATCAGAGACCACGACGAAGACGGCGCCCACCATGCGATGCGTCTACATCTGGAATTCGTCTTGGACGTCATGAACGAGGAGGGGCTATGAACATCTTAGTCTGCATCAAACAAGTACCGGATACCACCAAAGTCGCCATCGATCCAATCACGGGAAGTCTCATCCGTTCGGGTGCGGCTGCACGCATGAATCCTTATGATCTATATTCCCTGGAAGCCGCATTGCGACTCAAAGACACCGAAGGCGCACGCATCGACGTGTTAACCATGGGTCCCCCCAACGCCACCGAAGTCATTAAGGAAGCGTTAGGTTGCGGAGCGGATCACGGTTATCTACTTAGCGACCGTGCCTTCGCCGGTGCCGATGTCCTGGCCACTTCGATGACCTTGAAACTGGCCATTCAATCCCTGCCGCTATCCTATGATCTGATCCTCTGCGGGAAACAAACCACCGACGGGGATACCGCCCAAGTCGGACCAGCCTTGGCCGATCTCTTGGGCATCGCCCATCTCGCATGGGTCGATGAAATCAAAGAAGTCGGTGAGAAATCACTCATCGTCAAAGCCAACCTAAGCAAGAGTCAACAGATTTGTAAGATCCAACTCCCTTGTTTGCTCACCATCGAAAAGGACTATGCGTCGCCCCGTTTCCCGTCCTACCTCAACCTAAAGAAATTCACAGCGGAAAGCGTCACGACATTGACCCTGAAAGAACTGGGCGGGGAAAGCGTGAAAAGCCTGGTCGGATCCCTGGGATCCCCGACTTCCGTCGAGAAAATCTTCCCGCCGGAGAGCGAAACCGTCACGATGCGTCTTGAAGGGAATTCCGGCGACATCGCCGTTTCACTCAACGACTATCTCATCAGCCAACACCAACTTTCGAGAGGTTCCCTATGAGTTTCATCCAAATCGATAAAAACACCTGCACCTTGTGCGAAAAATGCATCGAAGTCTGTCCCTTCGACGCCATGTCCCTCAAAGACCACGCGATCGACATCAACTCCAACTGTAAAGTCTGCGGGATCTGTGTCCGCAACTGCCCGGTCAAAGCCATCACGAAAGTCGAAACGCTGCGTAAAGAAGTCGATAAATCCGAATACAAAGGCATCTCCGTCATCGCGGAAAGCCTGGACGGGAAAACCCATCCCGTCGTCGCCGAATTGTTGGGGAAAGCCCGTGAACTGGCCGAAGAAATCCATCACCCCGTCCGGGCCTATGTCCTTGGGAACGACGTGGACATGGTCATCCAAGATTGTTTGGAGTTCGGAGCGGATGAAGTCATAGTGATCCGTCATCCGGAGCTTGAACACTTCAGAGCCGATCTCTATGGTGAAGTCTTGGCGGACCTCATCGAGAAAACCAAACCCTGCGTCGTCCTTACCGGAGCGACGCCGCTGGGACGATCCTTGGCTCCTAAAATCGCCGCGCGATGCAAAACCGGATTAACCGCGGACTGTACGAAGCTGGAAATCAAAGAAAACACGGATTTGGTTCAAATCCGTCCCGCCTTCGGTGGGAACATCATGGCGCGCATCGTTACGACCCATACGCGCCCACAATGCGCAACGGTGCGCTACAATGTCTTCCGCGCCCCGTCCCGTCGGGTCGACCCGACCGGGAAGGTCATCGAGTTTGTCTATGATACGAAGTATACGTCACGGATCGAAGTGTTGGAAGAAACACCCTTGATCCATGACGAGAAACTCTCGGGAGCCAAACGCATCGTCGTCGCCGGATTGGGTGTCAACGATGAAAGAGGTTTGGAACTTGTCCGTCAATTGGCGAAAAAACTCGACGCGGCGATCGCCTATACCCGTCCAATGATCGAAAAAGGCGTCGCTTCCTATACCCAACAGATCGGGTTGTCCGGACGTAGCGTCCAACCGGAATTGATCGTGACCTGCGGAGTCAGCGGAAGTGTGCAGTTTGCCGCCGGCATGCAGAGTTCAGAAAGGATCATCGCCATCAACTCCGATCCGAACGCCGAAATCTTCAACCTCGCCCATGTGGCGGTCATCGGCGATGCCTATGATGTCCTACCCAAATGGATCGATGCCCTATCCAAAGGAGGCTACCATGCGTTATAAAAAAATCGATGCGGCGGATCTGGAAAACCTACGCGACATCGCCGGACGTGATAACGTCCTTGTCAACGAACAAATCGGGGAAGACTATACCCACGATGAAATGCCGGAATACGGCCATGCATCCCCCGAAGTCCTGATCTTAGGACGTTCCACCCAACAGATTTCCGATATCCTGCGCTATGCCAACGAATACAACCTCCCCGTCACGACACGGGGTTCGGGAACCGGACTGGTCGGTGCTTGCGTACCGATCCATGGCGGGATTCTTCTTTCCCTGCATAAAATGGACAAGATCATCGACCTTGACCTCCATACCATGACCGCCGTCGTCGAACCCGGCGTCCTCTTAATGAAGCTCGCCGCCAAAGCCGATGAAATCGGCTGTATGTACGCCCCCGACCCCGGAGAAAAAAGCGCCACCGTTGGTGGAAACGTTTCGACCAACGCCGGCGGAATGCGCGCCGTCAAATATGGCGTGACCCGCGACGCAGTGAAAGGCATGGAAGTCGTATTGGCGAGCGGTGAAGTCGTCCAGTTCGGAGGGAAGGTCGCCAAGAACAGTTCGGGCTATGCCTTGAAAGACTTGATGATCGGTTCGGAAGGGACCTTAGGAATCATTACGAAGTTGTACCTCAAACTCTTACCCAAACCTTCCAATTACGTTTCACTCTTGATGCCCTTCGAGGACATCCACGCGTGTTTGGCCTGCGTCGAGAAGGTATTGCGTTTGCCTGAAGTGTGTACGACCCTTGAATTCATGGAAAGGGAAGTCCTGGACGATGCGCAGGAATACTTGGGGAAGGAATTCCCGGAACACAGCGCGCCTTCGTATCTGATCGTGTCCTACAGTGCCAACAGTAAGGAAGCCTTGAACGTGGCCGTCGATGCCTGCGCCAAGGTTTGCCTTGAGAACGGTGCGAAAGATGTCTTGATTTCAGATACCGCCGAACGTCAAAACACGCTCTGGAGCGCCCGCGGTGCGTTCTTGGAAGCCATCAAGAACAGTACGCCCACGATGGACGAATGCGACGTAGTGGTCCCTCTAGCGCATATCGCCGGGTATCTTGACTTCGTACGCGAACTCTCCGCGAAGTACAACGTCCGCATCCGTAGCTTCGGTCATGCGGGGGACGGCAACCTCCATGTCTATGTCTGTAAGGATGATTTGGATGACGCGACCTGGAATTCGACCGTCACTTCCTGCATGGATGCGCTCTATCAGAAAGCCATCGAAATGGAAGGGCAGGTGTCGGGAGAACACGGCATCGGGCATGCGAAAAAGACCTACTTGAAACAATCACTCGGGGATCTACAGATCGATTTGATGCGAAACATCAAATTCAGTTTCGACCCCAACGGAATCCTGAATCCGGATAAAATCTTCGATCTCTAGTCGCGAATAATTTGTAAAATTAATCGATCCCATCGTATTCACGGCAGTCAAATGTGATCCTACGATGGGATTTATTGTACATAAAAGGACACATTTGAAAGAATTAGTGAGAAAGATGTGTTCTTTAAGAGTAATTCACAAAAAACGTTGTGCAACATTTATGAGTCGAATGTACAATGAAATTAGGGAAACGAAAGGTGAGGGAAATGAGAAAACTATCAAAGCAATTCATGGATGATTTATTGGGAGGGTTACTTAGCCGACTTTTGACGATTGTCAAATCAGACGACACTTTGAGTCTTGAGATTAGGGATGATTACATAAATTTGTATTATCGTGGTGGGAATCTTTATAAAATTGAACCAAAAAGTAATGGTTACAGTTTTGATTTTGATACAAAGTATTGTAACAACAGTATACAGACCAAGCAAAACATAAGTTTTAGTAATCTCGCAACGATCGATGATTACATCGAAATGATTCCTTTTATCAAACGGGAGATGGATTTTTGGTTTCACGATCATCCAAAAACCGAAAGGGAATACCAGCAAACAATATTACGTGAAAACAATAAGAGTTCGATTTCCGGTGATACAGATTATTTCATTGCTGACATCGAATATGCGAATAAAGAAAATGGAAGCCGATTCGATTTAGTCGGTGTAAAGTGGCTATCCACATCCGTTAAAAGAAAAGATCGTTCATCTCCGACACTTGCATTGATGGAATTCAAATATGGAGACAATGCATTGACAGGGACAGCAGGCATAATTAAGCATTTCCAGGATATCGAGAGTTTCATCAAAACAAATAAGCTGGGTTCACTCTATTCTGAAATCGAAGATCTTTTTAATCAAAAAATGGAGTTAGGATTGATTAAAGGAGCAAGCGGTTCAATTCATTTTGATACCTCCAAGAATCCCGAATTCTTAATTCTTTGTGCAAATCACAAACCGAATAAAACCGCGTTTAAAAGAGAATTGAAGGGTGCTTTAAGTCAATGTCCAAACATTCAAGATTGTGTCGATGTGAAGATAGCCACTTCTTCACATATCGGTTATGGGTTATATGATGCTCAAATGATTGACCTTCTTGACTATATCAAATAAACGAGCTTGGAAAAAGTTCATACATAGGTTATGAAACGGGAATTGTCACACCCATATTGTTCTTCGATGAGCGCAAAACAAATTGCATATTTCTGAAGTGTTTGATAAATTTATTTTCTTTATAAACGGGAGGTGACTGGTTATGAAAATAAAAATACACCGCGGTGAAAATCAAATCGGTGGAAGCATTATTGAAATATCCAGTCTAACAACAAAGATGTTATTTGATGTTGGTCTTGAACTTGATGACGATAGAAATAAAACACTTCCGAAGATAGAAGGACTATTTGATTACAAAGGGTTCGATGCGATCGTCATCTCTCATTATCATAGCGATCATCTTGGACTAGTCTATCAGGTGAATCAAGATATTCCCCTCTTCTTAGGGGAAAAAAGCTACAAAATCATTGCTGCTTCCGATCGATATAAACATGTCAAGACGATTTCCCCTACAGGATTTCTAAAACACAATGTATCATTCTATATTGGGGACATTAAAATCACACCATTTTTATGTGATCATTCTGCATTTGACAGCTATATGCTGTTAGCCGAATCTGAGGGGGAAAGTATTCTATATTCAGGCGATTTTCGCTCTAATGGCAGAAAACCGTTCAAATGGCTACTTAATCGACTTCCCAATAATGTCGATACACTTATTTGTGAAGGAACAACACTCTCTAGAGAAGGTTATGTAGTACAAACCGAAGTGGATCTCGAGAATGAGGCAATTCGTCTATTCAAGGATTGTACAGGCCCGATTTTCGTCCTACAATCTTCGATGAATATAGATCGAATTGTTACAATGTATCGCGCTGCGAAGAGAACTGGAAGAATCTTTTTGGAAGAACTTTACATGGCAGAGATTGTAAACGCAATAGGCGACAACATCCCCAATCCACTTGATTTCTCTGATGTAAAAGTGTTTGTAACAAAGTACTATGACCCGAAAAGTTCGCGCTATTTACTATTTGACAAGTTCGGTAACAAGAAGATGAGTGAATCGATAATCTCATCAACTCGATTCGTTATGTGCGTAAGGTCGTCAATGATTAAGTATCTTAAGTCACTTAACAAGAAAATGTCATTCGAAAATGGACTTTTGATTTATTCGTTTTGGGGTGGATACAAACATAAGCCAGAAATGAAAAGATTCCTTGATGATTGCGAAAAGATGGGACTAAGAATAGTCGACTTACACACTAGCGGACATGCAGATGAAGACACGATAAGGCAGCTTATCGATAAGGTCAGTCCTAAAAGGATACTACCGATACACACAGAGAACGCTGATTGGTTTAGAAAGAATTATGGGAATCAATGTCAATGACGACATTTGAAATGGAGGGAAAGTTAGTGAGAAGCAAGATGAAACAGTGCAACGTATGTGGGAAGTTGTCCAGTAATTCAGCAAAGAAGTGTCATAGTTGTGGAAGTACTGATCTTGTGAAGGGAGTATACGAAAAGGTTGGACCAGAAGAGGACTTTGAAGTGGATAGACCGAAAAATGACAATAAAGATTATGGAACATGTCCAATTGATAATGCTCCTTTGACTAAAGATGGTAAATGTCCATATTGCGATTTAGACTTGGATTAATTTGTTCGTTTATTTTCGTAAATCTTCGATCTCTAGTCAACCCGTGGTTTACGGGTTTTCTTTCGGGGTCGATTCTATACTTTGCCTTTCAAACCATCGTTTTCGCTCGCAAATCTTTTAAACTGTGATACGATAAAAACAGAGGTGAAAACATGCCCTACGGATATCTTGGAACCCCGAGTCTACTGGGTAAACATTTCTATCGATTGAATGCGGATTCCCCGCTTTCGCATGTTCGACACAATCTGGACGTGCTTCTTTTGATTGCGGTCCATCATCGGAAACTGGACATCCGCCATTGGGCGATCGAGGCATCGGTTTTCGATGAACGGATGATCGATACCGAAAAATGGATGACGTTGATCGAGACATGGCAAGCCGATGGGATCTCAATCAGCGACGATTTCGAATCGACGCTAGCGATGCGCGATGCCGGACTGAACCTGAAGAAACTTGATCCGTCGGTTCATTGGATCGATTCTGGGATCAAGGAAATGGAGACGGTGAGAAAGAGTGTGCTTGAAACGCCGATCTTGAAATTCACAGTGTTGGAGAAGGAATGGGCGCGATACAAATACCTGATCTTGGAGAAAGACCCCAAGATTTATCAAGGGATACGAAGGATACTGAACGACAAGACGGATGCGCCGGCGATCGAGTTCTACCGGATGGTCGATGAGGCGATGATGAAGGAAGAGGACCGGGGCGTTGCGATCAACGCCTACCAGCATGTCTCCGGGTACTTCAAACAGAGTTGGGATGCGAAACAGAAGGCGGAATTCCAGATTCTGCTTGAGAGATATCGGAGCGGGGAAATCGGGAGCCGTGACGTTAAGAAAGTTCTCTACGACGAAGCGATCCGGATCAACGAACGTTATTTGATCGATTCCTATTTCTTTATCCACCGAAATGAGGGTAACCCATGAAGCATCTTATCCTTCTTTATTCGTTGCATGGATCGACGCTCAAAACGGCCGAGAAGATCGCCCAAGGGATACGCGAAGGCGGATCCAGCGTCGACATCTTCAAGATCACAAGCGGAGAACTACCATCGCTTAAACCCTACGATGTGATCCTCTTCGGGATGCCGGTGTATTACTTCGCCGTCCCGATTGTCATGGAAAAGTTCATCGCGACTTTACCGAGGTTGCATGAGAAGCGGATCTACGCTTTCTTTACCTATGGGACCTATCACTTCCAAGCCAGCGACCACCTGCGCAGGATCTTGCGTAAGAAGGATGCGGAGGTCGAAGGATGGTTCTACAGTCGCGGGGCGGATTTTTACTACCACTACAATACCCGGGGAATCCTGCCTTCCGCAGGACATCCCGATGATAGAGAATTAAACGATGCGACGGAATTTGGGAAAAACATCGCGAAACGGACGAATCTTGGTGATTATCCGATGAAAAGCACGCCGCCGAAAGCGTTGTATCGGGCGGAAATGCTGCTGACCAACAAATTCATGGTGACGACTCTCTTCCAGCATCTCTTCCGCCTGGATCGCGAGAAATGCATACGCTGCGGTCTATGCATCAAGAACTGCCCGACCCAAAACATCGAAAGGGATGCCAACCGCTATCCCATATGGGATTCCAAATGCACGATGTGTCTGAAATGCGAGGGCTGTTGCCCGGTCGAAGCGATCACGTCGGTGGCGGGGTGGAAGTTCCTCTCATCCATCGTCAATGCCAATGTGAAGGCGATTCTGCGCGATAAAGACATCGATACCCGACGAATCGTCTACCACCATGGGAAGATGCAGGAAAACGTGAAAAAATGAGATTGATTCGCATCGGAATGCATTGTATAAATCATACCTTAAGAGTATAATTATTGGTAGGAATTCATTGATTTGGAATGACTTTTAAAGGAGAACGACGATGCAAGCGAAATATAAAACGGTGGCTGACGACATAGAAAAACAGGTATTATCCGGATTGTTTTCGGACACCCGCAAATTACCGACGGAAGATGAACTGATCGAAATCTACGCGGTCAGCCGCAATACGATCCGCAATGCGATCGACGTGTTGGTCCGCAAAGGGATCATCATCCCGATCCAGGGCAGCGGGATGTTCCTTCGCAGTCTGTTTTCCGATGATTGCGTCAACCTGGAGAACTTCCTCGGACTCACCAAAGCCTTCCCCAACAAGAAGATCGGGACCAAGGTGTTGGAGTTCAAGGAAATCGAAGCGGATGAGAAACTCTCCAACATCATGCAATGCGATGTCGGAACCCCGATCCATTACATCGAACGTCTCCGTTTGGTGGACAACGTCCCCTATGTCATCGAATACTCCTACTACAATAAACTGCTTGTCCCGTACTTGAACATGGAAATCCTGCGCGGTTCGATCTACGCGTTCATCACCTCCGACCCCAAGAAACAGCTGGGCTATGTCGACCGCGTGATCCGCGCCGACGTCCTGAACGCCCACGACGCGGAAATCTTGGGACTCAAAGCCGGCGACCCGACCTTGATTTCGGAAAACCGTGCGATGCTGAAGAGCGGCGTCATCTTCGACTATTCGATCGACATCCACAATTATAAGAACACGAAGTTCCTTAAACTCTCCAACTTTACCTGAAATCCTCCGCTTGGAGGATTTTTTTCGTCAAAATGGAATTGACAAGTTTGAAGAAGGAATGAGAAACTAGACGCAGGTGTAAATCCTAAAGGAGTACAGGTATGCGCACGAACTTCGATCACTTGCCGTCACGTAAGAAAACCAACTGTACCAAATGGGATGATCTACAAAAACGTTTCGGTTGTCTGTCCGACGCCGATGTCTTGCCGATGTGGGTGGCGGACATGGATTTCCCGACCCCTCCCGAAATCGTCGAAGAACTGACGAAGCGGATTTCCCATGGCGTCTATGGCTATACCATGGTTTCCGATTCGTTCTCGACCACGGTTTCCAATTGGATGAAAACGCGTCACTCCGCTTTCGTCGATCCTTCATGGGTCAAGTTCTCACCCGGCGTCGTTCCGGGGATCGCAAACGCGATCCAAGCTTTCAGTAACGAAGGGGACGGCGTCATCATCCAACCTCCGGTCTATTATCCGTTTTTCTCCGTCGTGGAAGACAACAAACGTAAACTGGTGTTCAATCCCTTGATCGAAACCGATCGTTCCTATCGGATCGATTTCGAAGACCTGAAAAATAAGGCGAGCCGTCCCGACGTCAAACTCATGATCCTCTGCAACCCCCACAACCCGGTCGGAAGGGTGTTCACCAGGGAAGAGTTGTTGGAGATCGGTGAAATCTGCTTGGCGAACGACGTGAAACTGATCGTCGACGAAATCCACGCCGACATCGTCTTCCATCCGCATGTCCATGTTTCCTTTATGGCGATGCCCGATGAAATCCGAAACAACGGTCTCGTCTTAATCTCCCCAAGCAAAACCTTTAACTTGGCGGGTTTCCAAACCTCGGCGGTGATGATCCCCGATGCCCAGTTACGCGCAAAATACCAACGTCAATCCGAAATCACTCGCACCACCAGCATCGGATGTTGCGGCGAAACCGCGCTGGAAGCAGCCTACAACCGCTGTGCCTATTATGCCGACGAACTGGTCGAATATCTGGGTGAGAATAAACGCTTTTGCGAAGAACAACTCGCAACTCGTTTTCCCGAACTGACCCTCTTCGATCTGGAAGGGACCTATCTCCTGTGGATCGATTTCGGACGGGCGAAGATCGAATTGAACGACTTGGATCGTTTCATGATCGAAGACGTCAAAGTCGCCGTCGACTACGGTCATTGGTTCGGTGAAGAGGGACGCGGATTCATCCGCCTCAACATCGCCTGTCCCAAGGCGCTGTTGGTGGAAGCCATTGACCGCTTGGATCAAGCGATGCATGGGAAAGTTAAATAGCACACGATGAGGAAACTAAAATGCCGAGTTTCCTTTTTTTATGCACACAAGGGTGTGAAAACTCAATAAAACACGATAAACAGGGCGTTTTTGAAATTCTAAATTGACAACGGAAATCAGGATGCTAAACTAAAAACAGAGCAGTTTTGCATCTAAGGGGGAAGTAGAATGAAATTACGCAAAAGATTCTTTCCATTGAGTTTTAGTTTTGTCTTGGTCTTTTCGCTATTCTTCGCAATCGGTTCAATCCGACCCATCGCCTTGTTCGACAATCTGGGCTTCGAATCCGACTTGACCGGATGGTCGAGCGGGGGCTCGGTCGCGATTTCCGACGGTGAAGTCGTGAATACTTCGAGCTATGTTTGGACCGTCAACCAAGACCAGTCGAAGATGGCGAAACTCCAACCCACCGGACCTTCGGGGGCGTTCTCAGGTGTCGCTGATGCCTTGGCGATGTCGCAAGACAGTCGCGACTACATCGTCTCCGTCTTTCCCCGCATCACCAACATCGCCTATCTGTTTACCGATCTAGAGCTTAGCGCAGGGGAGTCGTTCACGATGTCATGGAACTATATCGCGACGGACTACATTCCGTTCAACGATGCCTCGTTCACGACTTTCGTCAACCTGGACGATGCTTCCAAAACAGGACGCATCAACGATCTTCCGACCCCCATCAGCATCCTGGGGGCGACGGTTCTTGGGACGGGCAACTATTCGACCGGAAGTTATGCGAGTACGGGATGGCAGACGACGACCTATACCGCCGTCAGTGCCGGTACCTATCGTCTAGGCTTTACCGCATATAATCTTGATGACACGGCTTTGAGCCCGATCTTGTTTGTGGATAAAGAAATCGGAACCACGCTGAAAAACGGGGAAGACTTCGGTCCGATCCCACCCGACGACAACCCGCCTCCGCCCCCGGTCACCACGACCCCCGTGCTCTCGACGATCCTCGTCAGCGACATCACGAATCATAGTGCTACCCTCGACGTGACAATTACCAGCGACGGCGGGGAAGACATCAGCGCATGCGGATTCTACCTGGCGACGCATGATGATCCGACATCCGCCGATACCGTCCTGTCCGGTTCGTGCATCGTCGGCGAAAATCCATTTGAATTCCTGTCCGCTTCGGTCAACACGACCTATTATTATCGGGCGTTCGCGACCAATTCCGTCGGAACGAACGTATCCGATGTCAATCAGTTCACCACTTTGAAGAATACGCCGACCTTGACCTTTGAAGCGATCGTAAACAAGACCTATGGGGATTCGTCCTTCACCTTGGTGGCGGATACATCCTCCACTTCCCCCATCCTCTTTGTCAGCAGCGATCCCGACATCGCAAGCATCGACGGGAACACGGTAACCATCCATCAGGTCGGCGACGTCGTGATCAGCGCAAGCGTCGCGGAGAACGATACCGATTATAGTCTATCCACGACGCAGCCTTTGACCATCCTGAAGAAGGGGTTGATCGTATCGGTGAACCCTTCGGAAAAAACCTATGGGGATGCCGATCCATTGTTCAGCGTCGATTATGACGGATTCGTTTATGAAGATGGTGAATCTTCCTTGGGAGGCGAACTTCATTTCACACGTGAAGACGATGAGAACGTAGGAAATGTCCAAGTCGTCGTCCAAGGGTTGACTTCGGAGAATTATGAAATCTCCTATGAATACGCCGACCTTGTCATCCTGCCTCGTCCCTTGATCGTGAGCGTCCTGCCTGCGAACAAGGTCTATGGATCCAGCGATCCGAAATTCACCGTCGACTATCGCGGATTCGCATTCGATGATACTTCCGCCTTGGTCCAAGGATTGAAGATCACACGTAAATCCGGACAGGACGTCGGAACCTATCCGATCGTCGCTTCCAATGCGACGGCGGAAAACTATGTCGTTACCTATGAAAATTCACGGTTGAGTATCCTCAAAAAAGAGTTGACGATTACGGTCATGGACCAAGTCAAGGTCTATGGCGATGTTGATCCCGTGTTTACGGTCAGTTACGACGGCTTTGTGGTTGGGGACGATTCCGGTGCGGTCAACGGTTTGATCGTCAATAGGAATTCCGGTGAATTGGTCGGGGACTATGTCCTCTCCGTCGCGCAAGCCGCTTCAAACAATTATCAACTCAGTTTCGTTTCCGGGAAACTCTCGATTCAGAAAGCGGCGTTGACCTTGAAGGTCGACGATGCGATGAAAGTCGAAGGAGAAGACGATCCGACGTTTACCTTCACGATCCAAGGTCTCAAAAACAACGATACGAAAGATGCGGCTAAAAATGTGACCTTCCAACGCGAAGAAGGGGAAGACGTCGCAGACTATACGGTTTCCATCAAGGATGCCCAGGCGGACAACTATACGTTGACCTTCATCGACGGGAAATTGACCATCGAGAAGAAACCGAGCAGCGGATTCCCCACCGCCGGACTGCTTATGGCCGGTGTCGGGATTCCTTCGATCTTCTTCCTGATTTTCTTCTTCAAACGCAAAAAGAAACAAGACGCAGAATAGATTCAAGCGAAGGGGAGAGATCCCCTTCTTTTTATGCAAAGAAAACTAAATTTATCGCATTAATTATTCATTAACTTCAATGAATGGTGTATAATTTATCCATAACGTACGGAGGATCAGGCATGGACGCAACGAATTACTTCATTAAAACACAAGAAATCCTGGAAAACGCGACGAACTCGCAAAAAGAAGCCATCATCCACATGGCGAAGGTCATGGGGGATTGCATGGTCGGCCAAGGGCTCATCCAACTTTTCGGTATCGGTCCCGATCGCGCGTTCGCGATGGAATTGGGATACAGGGCAGGGGGATTGATGCCCTATCATCAGCTCAACATGAAAGATTTGGTCCTACGAGGTCATGTTTCCTTGGAAGAAATGAGCGATCCGGCGTTCAACGACCGCGCGGATTTGGCCGAGAAACTATGGAATCTCTATACGATTGATCCCAGGGACATGGTGTTGATCTATGCGGCGGAAGAAGTCTATGACAGTACGCTCGCTTTGGCGAAAATCGCCAGACAAAAAGGACATAAGGTCTTGTTGGTGGCTTCCTTCGATGCGATCTTGAACTCGAAACACAAAGAAAACGCCGCCCAACTCATCGACCTGACGTTTGCGACATTGAACTTATGTACGCCGTATCCGGATACCGTTTTAGAAATCATGCCGGGAATCAAGATCACGCAGGTCGCCAACGTCGTCGGGAATTGTTTCGCCCAGATGTTGACGGCGGAAACCTACCGCTACTTGGTCGAAAACGGACACGACGCACCGATACTGCTCAGCGCCAACGTCACCGGCGCCGATGTGCATAACCGCAAGATCTCGGATGTCTATCTGGGACGCTGGAACGCCTAGGAGGAACCCATGAACCACATCACGATGGAAGTATTCAACGAAGCGTTGAAAAAATTAGTACAGACCCTGGAAGACCAGGAAATGGGAAACATCAAGGAAGCCTCGAAACTCTGCTATGAAAGCATGAAGAACGACGGGGTCGTCCACATCTTCGGATCGGGGCATTCGGTCGGATTCGGGATGGAATGTACCGGCAGGGCGGGATCCTTGATTCCGTTCCATATGATCGAAACCTCGGATTTCGTCACCAAAGGTTTGTATTCGTTGGCGGAGTTCAAAGACCCCGACAACATCTTCGAACGCCGTCCCAACATCGCCGATAAACTCTACGACCTCTACGACATCCGTCCCCAGGACGTCTTCATCATCATCTCCAATTCCGGGATCAACGGCCTGGTCATCGATTTGGCATTGACCGCCAAAGCCAAAGGCCACAAGATCATCGTCATCACCAGCATGCAACACACGCTGGCGGAACCCAGTCGTCATCCCAGCAAGAAGAAACTCTATGAACTCGGCGACGTGGTCATCGACAACTGCGGACCCCGCGGGGACGCCTTGCTTGAAACCGGCAACATCGAAAAGATCTGTTCGGTTTCTTCCATCACCGGCATCTACATCGCCCAATCCTTGACGGTCGAGATTTCACGGATGTTTACGGAAAGCGGGATCGAACTTCCGCTGCTCTACAGCCATGAAGTCGAAAACCATCTCGAACACAACCAAGAATTGCTGGCGAAATACAAGGGGAGGATCAACGCATGAAGTACGAATTCGAATACATGAATCAACTCCTCGGGCTCTTCGATAAAGTCTATGAGAGTGAAAAAGAGAAGATTAAAGAACTGGCCGTGCTATTTGCGGACAACATCCGCTCCAACCGCATCATCCATGTCTTCGGGACCGGTCATTCGCATATGGTCGGCATCGAACTCTTCTGCCGTGCCGGGGGATTGGCCAACGTCAACGCCCTGCTTGACCCCGATGTCCTGACCTCCAACGGGGCGCAACGTTCCGGTGCGATCGAAAAGCTCTCCGGATTATCCGACATCCTCTATGACCAATACAAGATCCAAGCCGGCGACATCATGATCATTACCTCTAATTCCGGTCGTAACGCGATGCCGATCGAAATGGCGATGCGGGCGAAGAAGGAAGGCGTGTATACCATCGCCTTGACCAACCTCCACCAATCCCAGCACACGACCAGCCGTCATCCCAGCGGAAAGCGACTCTTCGAATGTGTCGACATGGTCTTGGACAACTGTGTCCCCGATGGGGATGGACTGATGACGATCGGTGGTGTCTTGACGGGACCGGGATCCACGATGTCCAGTCTGTTGATCCTGAACACGATCGTCAACGAAGCACTTCAGATCTTGGCGAAAGAAGGAGCTGAACTTCCGGTCTTCCAATCGCAAAACGTCGACGGCTTCAACAACGATGCGCTCTATGCCAAATACGGCGACCGCGTCAAACATTTCTAAAAACAATCTCGTCATATCGCCCCGGAACCCCGGGGCTTTCTTATGTCGGAACGTGTATCCCCTTTGTACGTTAAGCGCTTTCATGATAAAATTAAAGTCGAAAAGAGGGAGAATCATGAAACGTAACCGTATCCTCGCCATCTTGCTGAGCGTACTCTTGTTGGCGACACCTTTTTTATCGCTCAACGGCGCGCTGTCGATCCGAGCCGCCGATCAAACCACCCTGACGATCCACTATAACCGACCCGACGGGAACTATGAAGGATGGAATCTCTGGCTCTGGGAAACCGGAAAAGACGGTGCGTCCTATGATTTTACCGGCACCGACGATTTCGGTGCGATCGCCGTCGTCACGATGGATACCACCGCGCTTGAATACGGATTCATCGTCCGACTCAACGAATGGGAAAAGAAAGACATCGATGCCGACCGGTTCATCACGGCCAGTTCGGGGAAAGCCGAAGTCTGGCTGAAATCCGGCGATGCGACCGTCTATGAAAGCAAACCGACCCTGGGTCCGGGGGAAGACCCCGACCCCATCGAAGGGGATATTACGATCAACGTCCACTATCACCGCTTCGATAATAACTATACTGATTGGAACCTTTGGATGTGGCCCAAGGGCGCCGAAGGCGCATCCTATAACTTTAACGGAGAAGACAGCTACGGGAAGATCGCTTCGATCAAGCTCGCCCCCGGAGCCGCCACGGAAGTCGGTTTCATCATGCGAAAAGGGGAATGGTTGGCGAAAGACATCGATGCCGACCGATTCATCCCGCTCTCCAAACTTAAAAACAAGGTCGTGGATGTCTGGTTGCTTCAAGGCGACCCGAAAATCTACTATGCCGCTGCCAGCGTCGATTTGTCACCGAAATTTTTGGGTGCGAAACTGGATGGGGTCGATCTAATCTCCGTCAGCCTAAGTGTCCCGATGACCTTACTGAACGATAAGAAAGAAGGCTTGGTCCTGAAGGCCAGCGATGGAACCATCGTGGGGATTAAGACGTTCATCTTCAGTGAAGGCGTGACCTCGCCGAGTTCCAGCAATTTCAAGTTCTTTACGGAAACGCCGCTGGACTTATCCAAGACCTATACCTTAACCAAAGCGGGTTACGGCACCATCGCCCTGACCTTCAACAATGTCTTCAACACCTCCGCCTTCGAAGAAACCTACGGGTACGACGGGGAACTCGGAGCCATCTACACCCCGACGAAAACCACGTTCCGGTTATGGGCTCCGACGGCGACCGCCGTCACCTTGAACCTTTATGCCCAAGGGAACGACTCTACGCCGACCTCATCCGTCGTCATGAATAAAGACGCCAAAGGGACCTGGGTTCATGAAGCCAGCGGGGATTTGGACAAAACCTACTATACCTATACCGTCACCGCTTTGGGTGAAACCAAAGAAGCGGTCGATCCTTATGCCCGTGCCGTCGGAGTCAACGGGAACCGCGGGATGGTGCTCAACCTCGATGCGACCGACCCCGAAGGCTGGGATGACAGCGAACGTCCGGAATTCGAGAACAGTACGGATGCGATCATCTACGAAGCACATATCCGCGATTTGAGCGTCTCGCCGGATTCGGGCATCACAAATAAGGGGAAATTCTTAGGACTGACCGAAGAAAACACCACGACCGCCAACGGCATCAAGACCGGCTTAAGCCACTTGGTCGAACTGGGCATCACCCATCTCCACCTCTTGCCCGTCTTCGATTTCAGATCCATCGACGAAACCAAACTCGAAAACAACAGTTTCAACTGGGGCTATGACCCGCAGAACTTCAACGCACCCGAAGGTTCCTATTCCACCGACCCCTATCATGGGGAAGTACGCGTCAAGGAATTCAAGGAAATGGTCCTCGCACTACACGAAAACAACATCCGTGTGGTCATGGACGTCGTGTATAACCACACCGGAGCCTCAGCAGACTCCGATTTCAGTAAGATCGTTCCGAACTATTACTACCGAATGAACGAGAATGGATCGTACTCTAACGGATCGGGGACAGGCAACGAAACCGCCTCCGACCGTGTGATGATGCAGAAATTCATCGTCGATTCCGTCGTCTATTGGGCAACCGAATACAAGGTCGACGGATTCCGTTTCGACCTGATGGCTTTACATGACATCGATACGATGAATAAAGTACGTGAAGCACTCGATGAAATCGATCCTTCGATCATCGTCTATGGCGAAGGTTGGACCGGCGGGGCATCCCCGCTTCCCGATGACCAAAAAGCACTGAAGAAAAACATCTCGCAGATCGACGGCACGGCCGCGTTCTCCGACGATATCCGCGATGCCATCAAAGGCCATGTCTTCTCCGATACCGACAAGGGATTTGTCAACGGGGGTTTGGGCTTGGAAGAAAGCATCAAGTTCGGGATCATCGCTTCCACCATGAACAACAAGGTCGATTACTCCCAAGTCAAATATTCCAAGACGCCCTATGCGCGCGACCCCTACAGCGTCGTTTCCTATGTGGAAGCACACGACAACCTCACCCTTTGGGATAAGTTGAAACTCACCAACCCGGATGCCACCGAAGAAGAACTCATCGCAATGCACCGCATGGCCAATGCGATCGTCCTGACTTCCCAAGGCGTCGCCTTCCTGCATGCGGGGAGCGACTTCCTGCGTACCAAGGATGGCAACCACAATTCATACAACGCCCCCGACGCGATCAACCAACTCGTCTGGGAGCGCAAAGAAACCTATTATGACAACTTCGAATACTTCCAAGGCTTGATTGAACTCCGTAGAGCACATCCTGCCTTCCGCATGATGAGTGCCGATTTGATCCGTCAAAATTTGGATTTCTTGGAGATGCCGCAAGCCAACATGGTCGGCTATACCCTCAGCGACAACGCCAACGGCGACAAATGGGATACCATCGCGGTGCTCATGAACGCCAACGACGAAGCAATCGAAGTCACCCTTGAGAAATCGGGATGGCACGTCGTGGTCAATGCGGAAGACGCCGGGGTCGAAACCCTTGAGAAGATATCGGGCAAAACGATCACCATCGAGCCGCATACCCTCATGGTCCTGGTCGATTCCGGAAGCATAGGCGGATCCAACCTGTGGATCTACTTGATCGTCGGATTAGCCCTTGGACTCGGGGTCGCCGCCTTCGTTATGAAAAAGAAAGGGATCAGCCCTTTCGCTAAGCAAGCATAAAGAACAGCCGGTTCGACGAACCGGCTTTTATTTGTATTGAAGGATGCAATGTCGATCATCTTGGCAATCGATTCGAAGAGTATCATCTTCTACCATAAAGGGGTATTCACCAAAGGGGTAATCACCGAATGATTTTTCATTGATTTGATCCGCGACTTCTTCTGCGACCGGCCAATACTGAAGATCGCCATAGATGACGGAAAACAAACCCCAAATGAATGAATTGCTTTCATTGGCGACAGGCTCCCATGAGAATTCGATTTGAATCGGGTCTCCTTCGGTCGTGGTTTCAAAGCGTACGATCATATGTTCGTAAGTGAACTCCTGGTAGATTGTATACCGGAGGCCATTCTCTTCGTGAATCATCGGTTTGCGTGCCGTCTCGCGGAAAATCGTCGCATATTCCCGGTTCGCATAATAGAAATTCGTTTTCGTCGTGTTGAGACGAAGTTCAAGTTCTTCGGAGAATACCGCTTCTTCACCGATCCAGCGACAAGTTTCCGCGAAATGTTCAATCACTTCGGTTTCGCTTGATTCCGGATACTCTTTCAAATTGATCGGTGTTTGATACAATCCCTCATACTTCCACAGAAAACCCAAGGTACGTTCGATCGGTTTGCATGTGACCCAATCCCCGTTTTGAGTCACGATGATCGCCCGTGACGGATCGATCTTCTTATAGACGATGGTCGATGGGGAGAAATGGATGGTTTCGTCCACCTCCAGTGCCAACGTATCTGCGGAGAGCCGATAATCATTCATGTAGGCTAAGAGGGTTAAGAGTAAAACGCTAATCGATACATAGATCAGAATCTTGTGTTTCCTTTTCATGAAGAACCTCCGATGTTTATGACGAGATCAAAATCTTCACTATAGCCACGATACTCCAAGTACACTTCACGACAATCCAAAGGGACATCTTTAAGAATGACGACAGAGTATCCATCCAGTGGGTTCAATCCATCTTGAACCATCGTCAAGGGCGTTTGATAAAAACGTATCGTCAACAGTGAGTCGAGTTGATGTTTTGCAGAATGTCTGCCGATGAGCTGAGAGGGGACGACTTCCTGATAAATCAACAACATCGTTCCATTTTTATGGAGTGTAATCCGCTCGAAGAATATCGTATGATTTCCTAATTCAACGGACTCTGCAAGCATTTCGTCGAATACGAAATCCTCAACCTCAAGTTCATCCGTATAATCTACGAAAAGATTTTCGACCGGCATCGTATAGGGTTCACGTTTTCTTGAAGCTTCCACATTCTTATAGAGTGTCGTCATGGACTGAAAACCGACAGAAACCAATAGGAGGATCATCGTGTATTTCGAAATCATCCATAGCCAACCCCAAATCGGACGATGAACCTTGTTGAGTGACTTACCGATTTCCGCTGGATCCCCCATATCGTCAAGCGCACATCGACTTGCCTCATCCGCATCAAGATGCTGATCCAGGTATTCTTCTTTGGCTTCTTCGATATGTCCGGATAATTCCTTATAGATCGACTTACGGTCGAAAGGGAAGTTTATCTGACGGACGACTTCTTGTAGGAAATTCTCTTCCTTATTCGAAGACATACCGCGACCCACCGATGACTTTTAGAACGGACTCTCTAAACACTTCGAATTGTTCCTGTTCGATCGCCAATTGCTTGATTCCTGACTTGGTGATTTTATAGTACTTTCTTTCTTTACCGTTTCCCGCGATTTTCAGATACGATTCGATCCAACCTGCATTCTCAAATCGATGGAGGATCGGATAAAGAGTACCTTCCTTGAACTGAAAAACTTGTTCGGAAAGGATTTCGAGTTCCTTGATGATCTCATAACCATACATATCCCGTTTATGTATCAAACTCAGGACGAGTAAATTCGAACTTCCGCCAATGTAGTTTTTATCCATACCTAGTTCTCCTATGTACACATTATACATAGTTCATCTAGGTGTGTCAACACGTCAAGATAAAAGCCGACTGTTGCTGCAATCGGCTTTTTTCATGGGTTCAATTTTTGAAAGGGAGGGTTACTCACAATTGTCCCCGTTGGTGCGGATCACTTCCTGATAGAAAGCGAAGGAATCCTTCTTGATCCGCGGTAAACCCGGGTCCAGGAAATCAATATAGACGAAACCATATCGCTTCTGGAATCCGTTCAACCAACTCAGGAGATCCGTGAACGACCACGTGCAATACGCGATCAGATCCACGCCCTCCAAAATCGATTGTTTACATCTTACAATATGTTCTTTCAGATAGTCAATGCGATAGCAATCATGAATTTCATTGTTTTCAAGGAGATCGAAGGCACCCAACCCGTTTTCACTGATAAACAAGGGTTTATGATACCTTTCGTTCAATTCTTTGAGGGAATAAAGCAAGCCGTCGGGATCGATCGCCCAGTCCCAGTCGGTATAGCGGATGTGGGGGTTGTAGACGTTCTTGTAGAGACCGGGGATGCCGCTTTCTTTGAACTGTCCCTTGACGCCGTCGGTGTTGAACTTCTCCATCGTCGCCCCGTCGACCGGATTGTAGGCGAGGGTGGTGCTTTGGTAGTAGTTGATGCCGATGAAGTCCGCGTGTTTCGCGGCGTAGGCCATCAATTCAAGATCCTCCGAAGTAATCTCGGGAAGGATGCCGAGTTGTTTGAAATGATCCATCGCCCATTGGGGATAGGACCCTTTATAGTAACTGTCGCAATGCCACCAGTTCACGGTCTGATAGTACTTGTACTGTGCTTCCTTGTCCCAGTGTTCATCGGAAACGGCGTAACCGGGGGTATAGGCGATCGAGGATCCGATCATCCCCGGGATGTTTTTCTCTTTGAAGGACTTCACGACGCTCGCATGGACCAAGGCGGTGTTGTGGTAGGCTTGCAGGTATTCCTTCTGGTCGACATGGCCGGGAGGATGCATCGCCAGGATATAGCCCAGGGAAGTGAAGATGTTGGGTTCGTTCAGGATGATCCAGTACTTGACGCGACCTCCGAAATGCTTGAAACAGAGGTCGGCGTACTGCGTGAAGTCCGCGACGATGTCACGGCTTAGCCATCCGTCGTATTTGTCCTGCAACGTTACGGGTAAATCCCAGTGATACAAAGTGACGACCGGTTCGATCTTGTTTTCGATCAAGGTATCGATCAACTGCGAATAGAAGTCGATGCCGGCTTGATTGACTTCGCCGACCCCGTTTGGGATCAACCTTGGCCAACTGATCGAAAAGCGATAGGCTTCCAAGCCCATCTCCTTCATCAGTGCCACGTCTTCCTTGAATCGGTGGTAATGGTCGGTCGCGATATCGCCGTTGGTCCCTTCGAAGGTTTTACCCGGGAGTTTCACCCAACGATCCCAGATCGAGGGACCTTTTCCGTCCTGGTCGAACGCGCCTTCGACCTGATACGCGGCCGAAGCGCTTCCCCAAAGGATTTTCTTATCCGACATGTTCTTCCACGTTGAAGAACAAAACGGATCCGAATTCGGATTGTTTGATCGTGTTCTTCGCGATTTTCACCGCGGCTTTCAAATCGCCCTCGACACTGAAATACAGCTTCATATTGTCTTGTTTCACGAAGGTGAACGTCACATTCTCGATGGTTTTCCCATCCAACAATGCGCGGATAAAATCCCTCTTCAGAGGGGCGTTGACGATGATCATAGGTCTACTCCTTTTCAAGTGATAGTTTAAGCGCGGTCAATTTGCGATAGAGTTTCTTCTTTCCGACATTGCGTAATACCGGAAGGCTGAAGAGTTTGTAATTGAGGGACTTGAATTTATTGGTGCTATCGGCGCTTTCCGTCAGGATCACGCGCGACCAGCCTTCATCATCCGCAAGGATCTGATAGCGGACGACCAAGGAGTCCTGCCCATAGACCGAAACGAAAGCCAGCGATTCGCCTTTCACCCGTTCCGTGACTTCCTGGTCCATTTCGATCGTCTTCCCGTAGATCTTTTGCGTATGGGTGATTTTCTTCCCCAGTAATTGTCCGGGCTGACAGGAAAAGGCTTTGCAGAGTTCTTTTTCAAGGTAGAGGTAGATGACGTCGGGAGTCTGCTGGATGTAGATTTCGTTTGTGACCATGGATGGATCCTCCTTATAAAGAAACGCCCCGATCCCATGCGGGACCGGGGACGTTTTTTTGAGTAGGGTATTACTTCTTAGCGGCTTGTGCGTTAGCGACGAAGACGAAGGGTAGGTAGACGAAGAAGGCGATGACCAAGTTGACCGCGGCGACGATGACGGCACCGAAGCTACCGTTGGTGGACAAGAAGGCGTTCAACAGCGGAGGCGTCGTCCAAGGAACGGAGTTGACGATCGGACCGGCGAAACCGGCGACGGTCGCGAAGTAGGCGACCAAGGTCAGGATCGGTTGGACCAAGACGAAGGGGATCAGGTAGATCGGATTCAAGACGACCGGGAGACCGAAGAGGATGGGTTCGTTGATCATGAAGATCCCCGGAGCCAAGCCAAGTTTCGCGACTTCTTTGGCGTCTTTGGATTTAGCGAACAACAAGAGCGCGGCGATCAAAGGCAAGGTAGCGCCCGATCCGCCTAAGAAAACGTAGGCATCCCAGGATCCACGAACCCACGGGGCCAATTGGTTGGCGGCCGTACCGACTTCGCGGATGCCTTGGCTATACATTTGGATATTCAAGGTTCCCAAGGTACCGTAGATCGGGCTCATGAAGGCTTCCAAGATGTTGGCGCCATGCAGACCGAAGAACCAGAACACAGGAATCAGGAAGGATACGAAGACGATGGAGTAGATGCTTTGTCCAAGTTCCATGAAGGTTTCGGACAGATAGGTTTCAAACCAGGTGAAGATCGACATCGAAGCGAATTTGTTGAAGCAATAGGCGACGACGGCGAAGCTCAATACCGTCAGGAAACCCGGGATGATCGCGGAGAAGCCGCGTGCTACCGCCGGAGGGACGGTATCGGGAAGTTTGAAGACCCAATTCTTTTTGACGACCGCGAAATAGATTTCCGGACCGACCAAACCGACCAACAAGGCGATGAAAATCCCTTGTGCGCCCAAGAAGTTTCCGACCCAGCTTGCGACGGCTGGATTGTTGCGGGATAAGGCACCCAGCAATACGAAGGAGGAAACGTTCATCAACGCGACGGCGGAAGGATCTTTGTGTTCCCCTAGGGCTCTATTGTACCCTAAGGAGAAAGTCAAGGCAAGCGCGAGGATGGAGAACGTACCGGATTCCATCAAGCTGAACAAGGGCGCGACATTCGCGTTTGCCCAGACGATGAACGCGTTTTCCGCGCCGCCCGGAATGTAGCCGGCCAATAACGACCAAGGTACGAAGAATACGTTATTCAACAAGACGGCGAAGGCACCGACCATTACCAGCGGTAATAATCCGGCGAACGCGTCACGGATCGCGACCAAGTGCTTCTGATTTCCGAACTTGGCGGCGATGGGGACAAACTTCTCTTCTAAGAGGGTGATTAAACCATTCATGAGTTTTCTCCTTTGACCTTTCTCTATGGTTACCATCGACGGAAGATCTTCCGTCAACGGATGTTCCCGACTTGAATGCGCGTTTCCGTGGACTTTCATCCGCGAAAAGGTCTACGATAGAATGAGAGGAAGAAGCATAACCAAATTTGTGAATACAAGCCAACTTAATGGATTCATTGGTATCTCTTTACGTTGTCATTATATATCCAATCTTTTCGGTTTGTAAAGAGGGAATCACAAAATTTCACATTTTTCATCATAATGCTTTTAATTCATTGGTATGATTTGATATAATAGGTACATCTATAAAAGGAGAACGCTATGAAAAACGGATTGAAGATCGTCACCATCGGAGGCGGATCGAGTTATACCCCCGAACTTGTCGAAGGATTCATTTTACGAATCAAGGAACTACCTGTCAAAGAACTGTGGCTGGTGGATGTGGAAGCCGGGAAAGAGAAACTGGCGATCGTCGGGGATCTCGCGAAGCGCATGGTGAAGAAAGCCGGCGTCGATATTGAGATCCATACGACCTTGGATCGCAGGGAAGCGCTGAAAGACGCGGACTTCATCACGACCCAACTCAGGGTCGGTGGACTCGACGCCCGCATCCTGGATGAAAGCATCCCCGCACGCCACGGCTTGATCGGACAAGAGACCAACGGTGCCGGCGGGATGTTTAAGGCCTTGCGTACCATCCCGGTCATTTTCTCGATCATCGAAGACGCGCGTGAACTTTGTCCCGACGCGTGGATCATCAACTTCACCAACCCGGCCGGATTGGTGACGGAAGCCGTCCTCCGTTATGCAAACTGGGATAAATTCATCGGGGTCTGCAATCTGCCCTATGGCATGGAAGTAGCCACCGCGAAAATGTTGGACATCGAAAAGAGTCGTCTGCGCATCGACTTCGCCGGACTCAACCATATGGTGTTCGGTCTAAACTTCTATGTGGACGGCAAGAGCGTCAAAGAAAAATTATTCAAGGACTTGCTTGACCAAGCCGGCAGCGTCACGATGAAGAACATCGCCAACCTCCCGTGGTCGCCTGAATTCCTGCGCGGGCTCGATGCGATGCCCTGCGCCTATCATCGGTATTATTTCCAAAAAGAAGAGATGCTGAAACATACCCTGGAGGATTTCGCCCACGGGAAAACACGCGGGACGATCGTCAAGGAAGTCGAAGAACAACTCTTCAGACAATATGCGGACCCCACCCTCGACATCAAACCGGAAGAACTATCCCAACGTGGCGGTGCGTTCTACAGCGATGCCGCATGCAATCTGATTTCCTCGATGTATAATGATAAGAGAGACATCCAAACCGTCAACACGCGCAATCAAGGGGCGATCGTAAGCCTTCCCTACGATGTGGCAGTCGAAGTATCCTGCGTGATCACTAAGGAAGGACCGCGTCCGCTTACGATGGGTCGGCTTCCGATCGCCGCCGAAGGCATCGTCCAGCAAATCAAAGCGTTTGAACTTCTCGCGGCGAAAGCGGCACTGAGCGGCGACTACAACGACGCCTTGGTGGCCATGGTCACCAATCCGCTGGTCCAAAGTGAAGTGCTTGGACGCAAGGTATTGGATGAACTCCTGATCGCGCACAAGCGCCATCTTCCGCAATTCAAGGCGGTAATTCAGAAACTGGAGGGATAAAGATGAAAATGATCGTCAACTCCGATGACCTCGGTCTATGTCAAGGCCAGAACCTCGGCATCCAACTCGCCCATCGTCATGGCATCGTCACTTCGGCATCCCTGATGCCCAACATGAAGGGTTTCGTCGAAGCGGTCAACCTCGCCCATGACAATCCGAATCTCGGGATCGGCGTCCATTTGGTCCTCAGTGCCGGGAAACCGGTGCTTCATCCGGATCACGTCCCGTCCTTAATCGGCGCGGACGGATACTTCAAGAAGTTCAACGGGATGAAACATTTGAATTTGAATATCGATGAACTGGAGAAGGAATGGCGTGCACAGATCGAGAAAGTGATTTCATCCGGCATCCGTCCGGACCATCTCGACGGCCACCATCATCTCCACCAACACCCCGACACCTTCGAACTGACCCTGAAACTCGCCAAGGAATACAAGCTTCCCATCCGTTATCTGCCGGGTGTCGATCCGGTGCGGGAATTACAGTTGCTTCGTCAATCCGGCGTGAAGTATGCCTATTGCGTCCCCGACTTTTATAAGGAAGGCGTCACGCGCGAGTATTTCTTGAATTTCATCGGACTGCACGAACACCTTGACCAGGATCTGTTGGAGGTCATGTGTCATCCGGCCTATCTGGATCCCTACATCCTCCTGCATTCTTCCTACAATCTGGACCGCGTCAAGGAACTCGCGATCCTGACCGACGAATCGATTAAGAAATCCTTGCTTGACGATGGAATCCAGTTGACGACGTTTAAGGAAATCCAATAAAAGAGGGCGTATCCGAACATCGGATACGCCTTTGGTTTATAATGGAATGGAAGGTGGTGTACACATGAAGAAGACACTGCATATCGATGGCATGTACTGTGCGCATTGCGCCGGCATGATCAATATCCAAATGTATGCGTTGGAAGGGGTAAAGGACGTCAAAGTCAGCATTGGCGACAAGACGGCCGTCTTGACCCTGGATCGCGAGATCGACGAGTTCGATTTGAAAAACGCCGTCCGTAAAGCGGGATATACACTCAGAAGCATCGACTAAAGAAACGCTCGCGCGTTTCTTTTATTTTAGGGTTTGAATGAGGGTATTCGCGATTTCGATCATCCCGAAATTGCTTGGATGGATGAAATCGGTGCTCAGGTTATGCATCGACAAGGCTTTCATCGGATCGACATGGACGATCTTGTCGGAGTTTTTCTCCTCGACGATTTTCTTCAGGATCGCACGATATTCCGCCGGTGAACTCACGATCACATCGCGCGGACTGGACATCCCGTAATCCCCATAGAAGGGAAGAGTACCCAGACAAACGATCTTGGCCTGGGGTTGATGCATCATCAGTCCGTCGACAAGATAGCGTACCCGTTTCTCGAATTCTTCCCCCGGAATCCCCGCCACAAGCATGTTGACGCAAAGTTCCAGAATGACGATGTCATAGGTGCCGCTTTTCATCAGGAAGTCCGCGACTTCCTTTTCACAGAGACAATTCCCGGCCAGTCCATAATTCACCAGGTCGGCGTTGAGTGCGCGGGCGACGATGTTGGGGTAGGTCAGATCGACGGACGTCGGGAAAAACCCTTGGGTGATGCTTGTCCCGTAGGTCATCATCTTCAATGAAGGGACTTCATCCTCGAACGGCAGACGATGTTTCCCACTCACGCGCTTGATCAGGACATTGTCCGAGAAGATGCAGATACGGACTACGTTGAAGGAGAAACCAAAGGGATGGGGGAATTGTTCAGCCAATTCGACATCGTTGAGTTTGGCGACCAATACGGGAATGGTCGTCTCCTTTTCGAAGTGGATTTCCTCCGGATAAGCCATGTCCCCGTAATACACCATAACCTTGGTCATATGGCGGTGACCCAGCGATTCCAGCGTGACATAACAATCCTCTAGCGGGACAAGACGGATTTCCGTCCCGTTGAGTTGATAGGCGGTCGTATGTTTGATAGCTTGGTTGACGGCGTGCGGATAACGGGACAAAATCTTTCTTCCGCGTACTTCGACCATTTCGTTTATCCCGTGCAGATCCATTCCCAGGTATTCCATAGTTGTCCTCCGGCTTTTCTTCATGATATCACAGAGTTTGCAAGAAAATGCAAAGATTCCACCATAAAGTTCGAAATCGTTGTGAAATCGACGAGATGATGATACGATAGACCCAAGATAAGGTAGAAATCGAATACAATATGACAAAAACTGACAAATATGAACATCACCGAGGAGGAAACAGGATGAACATCAGTTCGAAGTATTTGGAAGAAGCAATCCGGATCATCCGTGAGATCGAGACGACACAGAAGGATACGATCGAAACGGTGGCGCAGCTTTTCGCCGCCAGCATCGCCGAAGACGGGTTGGTCCATGTCTATGGCTCGGGTCATTCCCGCATGGGGGTTGAAGAGATGTTTCCACGTTACGGCAGTTTCGCAGGGTTCCATCCGATCATCGAACTCTCCACAAGCAATTACGGTCAAGTCGTCGGTGCCAACGGGATTTACCAGTCCATGTTTTTGGAGAACGTGGAAGGGCTCGCCACACAGATCATCCGTAATTTCAAATATCGCCCCAACGATGTCTTCTTGCTTTTCTCCACCTCGGGTGCCGGTAACGTCGTCATCGACATGGCGATCGAGGCGCGTAAGCGCGGCTTGAAAGTCGTCGGGATCACCGGGGTGATGAACAGCGCTCTTGTGAAGGCGAAGCATTCGACAGGTCAGAAACTCGTCGACGTCTGCGACCTCGTGATCGATACCTGCGTGCCCGTAGGCGACGCCGCGATGTGGATCGATGGTTTGAAGTATCCGGTCGGACCGATGTCGACCATCGCGAATTCCGCCATCGTCAACAGTATCAAGGTACGGGTCGCCGAACTTCTGACCTTGGCCAAAAAACCACCCGTGGTCATCACGGGAGCGCAGGTCATCGGCGATGAAGCCGCGAAAGAAGCGTTCGATGCGGTCGTGGACGAATATGATCGAAGAAGCCGCCGATAAGGCGTTAGGATTGCGATTACTCCTCCATCAATCTATAATTTGTATATACAAATATAGAAGAAGAACTTCTGAAAGGCAAACCATGAACGACGTATACACACAATATTTGAAAGCGACCACGAAAATCGTCAACGACATCGCCGAAACCCAGATGGACAAGATCGAGGAGGCTTCCAAACGTTTCTCCGACGCCATCGCCAACGGCGGCTTGGTCCATGTCTATGGCTCGGGACATTCCCGTATGGCGGTGGAAGAAGTCTTTCCGCGCTACGGCAGCTATCCCGGCTTCCATCCCATCGTCGAACTCTCGATGACCTATCATAACCAAGTCGTCGGCGCCAACGGACAACGTCAAGCCATGTTCATCGAGAACGTGGAAGGTTTGGCCGAACAAATCCTGCGTAATTTCGTCTTTTACCCTAAAGACGTTTTCTTGCTTTTCTCCACCAGCGGTGTCGGCAACGTCGTCATCGAAATGGCGATGGGGGCGAAACAGCGGGGGATGTTCGTGGTCGCGGTCGTCGCGGTCGAGAACAGCCTGAAAACCCCGGTAAAACACTCAAGCGGTAAGAAACTGATCGAGATCGCCGACCTGGTCATCGATACCTGCGTCCCCCTGGGGGATGCAGCGGTCCGCGTACCTAACCTGATCTATCCCGTCTCCCCGACCTCGACGATCGGGAATACCCTGGTCGTCAATCTCATCAAAGCCCGTGTCGCCGAATTGCTGACCCAAGCCGGACAAGCGCCCTTGGTCTTGACCAGTCCTCATTTCATCGGCATCGACGCTTCCCGCGCCGTCTTCGAAGCGACCTACAACGACTATCGTCGTCGCACCTTACGCAACCAATGAACACCCAGCGCGTCGTCGTGATCACGGGCGCCCTGGGCGGGATCGGTCAAGCGTCGGTGGATCTGTTTCTGAAGCAGGGGGACAAGGTCGTCGGAATCGACGTGAAACCTTCAAACGACCCCTTGGTTCTCTCCCTTCTTTCTTCCTTTCCTGATTCTTTCCGCTATGAAACGGTGGATTGTACCAACGAAGCTGAAGTCGAAAACGCACTACATCGGATTGAAACCGAATTCGGTTTGATCGAGGTTCTCTTCAACATCGCCGGCGGGAGCGGACGCCGATTCGGCGACGGTCCCCTTCATTTACTCTCCATGGACGCCTATCGTCAAACCTTCGACCTCAACCTCACGACCCAGATCGTCATGAACAAGTTCATGGTGAAACGTTGGCTGGATGCAAACCGTCCGGGATGCATCATCAACACCGCCTCCGTCCTGGGCATGGTCGGTGGAAACGAGATGTTCTCGACCCATGCCTATGCCGCCTCCAAGGCGGCTATCATCGGGATGTCGCGTGCGATGGCGATCTATTATGCCAAGCAACATATCCGCGTCAATGTCATCGCACCGGGGTTGATCGAAACCCCCATGAGCCTGCGGGCGCAAAGCGACGAAGACATCCTGAAGTACATGGACTACAAACAACCCATCTATGCGCATAAGCATACATTGGGAAACCCGCTCTCGGTCGCCAAAGCAGCGACCTTCCTCGCCGCCAAAGAATCGGATTTCATCACCGGGATCATCCTCCCGGTGGACGGAGGTTGGACAGCCCAATGACAAACTACGCAAAACGAATCGAACGAACCGTACATACCGAGATTTTGGTCGTGGGTGCCGGTAGTGCCGGATGCAACGCCGCGATCGCTTCCGCCAGGGAAGGCCGCAAGACGATGCTTGTGGAACGCTATGGCTTCGTGGGAGGGACCAGCACGTATATTTTGGATACCTTCTACGGGTTCTATCTCCCCGGGAAAGAAGGACGCAAAGTGGTCGGCGGCATCCCCGATCTGATTTTGGATAAATTGAAACAAAGGGGGGCGATGTTGCTGCGCCCCAACACCTACGGGGCGGGGACGGGGATCACCTACGACCCCGAAACCCTGAAAGTCGTCTATGAAGAACTGTTGACCGAATCCAAGGTCGATATCCTTCTGCATAGTTTCGTGGTCGACGTGGTCAAAGAAGGAAACAAGATCACCGGGGTGATCGTCGTAAATAAATCCGGTTTTTTGAAGATCGAAGCCGATATCGTCATCGATGCCTCGGGCGATGCGGACATCGTCGCGCTCGCCGGTCTTCCGTTTGACGGGATCGGATCGCATGAACCGGTCCAATCCCTGACGACAACGTTCAGATTATGTAACGTCGACAACGAAAAAGCCAAAACCTTCACCAAGAACCAAATGTGGGCATGGATGAAGGAAGCCAATGCCAGCGGTAAGTACTGGTTGCCCCGTGAAGAAGGCAGCGTCCACATCACGACCTTGCCGGGCGTCATGGCCACAAACATGGTCCGTCTTTCGCTCCCCGACCCCACCGACATCGTCGAACTCTCCAAGGCGGAGATCCTGGGTCGCCGCCAAGCCCTCGAGTATTTCCGTTTCATGAAAGACTATCTCCCGGGATATGAAAACGCAGGGTTCTTGAACTTCAGCACCCAGATCGGTGTCCGTGAAACACGGCGCATCTTCGGAGAGTATACCTTGACCCGCGAAGATGTCTTATCCGCCCGTAAATTCGAGGATGCGGTGGTGGAATGCGGCGCACCGATCGAAGACCACAACCAAACCAGTTCGACGGTATGGGCTTATCTTCCCGAAGGACAGACCTACCAGGTGCCCTATCGTTCCCTGATCCCCAAGAACAGCGAGAATCTCTTGGTCGCCGGACGTTGCCTGTCCGCGACCCATGACGCCCATGCCTCGGTCCGCAGTATCGGACAATGCATGGCGATGGGACAAGCGGCGGGAACCGCCGCCAGTCTGGCGTATCTGCAACACAAAACCCCCAAAGACATCGACATCAAACAACTTCAGAAAACCTTGATCGCCAACGGGGCGATCCTTAACCTAGGACAGGAGGAAACGGTGTGAAAGGACAAATCTTGACCGTCAGAGGCTTCGTGGATGCGAAGGACGTGGGGAACACCTATGTCCACGAACATCTCTACACGACGGCGACGCCCGAAGTTAGGGCGGAAAACCCGACGATGGTCCTTGACGATATCGCCAATGTCGTTGTCGATCTTGGATTGTTTAGGGAAGCCGGCGGATCTCTCATCGTCGAAGTGACCACCGTCGATTATGGGCGAAACGTTTATAAGCTAAAAGAACTCAGCGAAAAAAGCGGCGTTCACATCGTCGCGACCGGAGGATTCAATAAAGGGACCTACAATCGTCCGTTTCTTGAGAACCGGTCGATCGACGAGGTCGCTCAAACATTGATCAAAGAAGTCGAAGAAGGGGTCGACGGGAGCGGAATCCGTCCGGGTGTCCTGAAGATCGGCACCAGTTTGAACGTCATCCATCCCTGGGAGGAAATCGGACTCCGTGTGATTTCCCGCGCATCTCTGGCCACGGGCATCCCCATCACCACCCACACCCAGGCGGGGACCATGGCGAAAGAACAACTCGACCTTTTCGTCGAGGAAGGGCTGGATCCCTCGTCGATCATCCTGGGTCACATGGACCAACTGGATGATTTCAACGTCCACCACGAACTGGTGAAACGCGGTGCGTTTTTAGGTTACGACTCCATCCCGAAAACAAAATACAACACCAAAGAACGGGCGATCGATTTCATTCTCCGCTTGGCGAAAGAAAACCTGCATACCCAGATTCTGATCAGCGGCGATTTCGCGCGCCAAAGCTACTTTAAAGGATACGGCGGTCAATTCGGTCTGGAGTATCTGTTGACGTCGTTCAAGGAAGAATTAAAACAACGGTTGGATGCGGAAAAGATGGATGCAAACCAAATCATCGACGACCTTTTCATCCACAATCCGCGTCGAGCCTTGGCGTTTCGAAAGTGAGGGATTCCATGAAACTACAGGAAGCGATCGCGAAATCGTGCGTCGTCGCCGTTTTGCGAAACGCGACGCCGGACAATATCAAGGAAGTCGTCGAAACGCTGAAGGAGAGCGGTGTTTTCGCCATCGAAATCACCGTTGAAAACGCAGGCGGCTATGCCGCCATCGAAGCCTGCAAAGACATCGACGGCATCGCCTTGGGTGCCGGTACGGTACTGACGATCGACCAGGCGCGCAAAGCCCTTGTGGCCGGAGCTACGTTCATCGTCTCCCCGATTTTGGATGTCGAAGTGGTCAGGTATTGCAAACTACGCAACGTCGAAGTGGTCCCCGGGGTGTTCACCCCCTCCGAAATCGCCCAGGCGGCATTCACCGGAGCGGACATGGTGAAGCTTTTCCCGGCGGTTCAACTGGGTCCTGACTACCTGAAAAACATCAAAGCGCCGTTGCCCTCGATCCCGATCATGGTGACAGGAGGGATCGATATCGACAACGCCTTCGACTATTTATCCGCCGGCGCGAGCGCGATCGGGATCGGCAGTCAATTGGTCGACCTCAAGAAAAGCGGGAGCGAGGGTTTTCTGGAAAGCATCCGACAACGTTCGCTTGAATTTGTTGGAATCGTCGAAAAAGTGCGTGAATCGAACAAAAAATGACAGAGTTTAACGTCATTTTTTTTTGGATGGTGCTATACTTGGTGTAGATTTGGAGGAAGTGACATGTTTCATTTTGAATTGGATGTGCATACCCATACGATCGCCAGCGGTCATGCCTACAGCACCTTGGGGGAAATGGTCAATGCCGCCTCACGGCGAGGATTGAAGATCCTCGGAGTGACGGAACACGCCGAAGGGGTGCCGGGTACCTGTTCCTACCTCTATTTTTCCAACTATGGCGTCGTACCGCGCCGATACGAGGGACTGCGCCTGCTTTTGGGTGTCGAACTCAATATCCTGGATTATGATGGGACGCTAAGCATGCCGGAGCGTCTGATGAATCAGATGGAACTGCGGATCGCCGGGATCCATAAATTCTGCTATGTCCCCGGGACCATGGAACAAAACACCAACGCTATCGTCAGGGCGATGAAAAGCGGATGGGTCGATATCGTCAGTCATCCCGACGACGGGTCGGTTCCCCTGGATTACGAAGCGGTTACCGATGCGGCGAAGGAATACGACGTCATCCTTGAACTCAACAATAATTCCTTGGCGCATCCCCAAGCCCGCCCCAATGTCCGTGAAAACAATCTGGAAATCTTGACGCTATGCAAGCGAAAAGGGATCAAGATCCTGGTTAGCAGCGACGCCCACCATGAATCGCAGGTCGGCATCGTCGACAACTGCCTGCCCTTACTTGAAGAAACGGAATTCCCTCCGGAATTGATCGTCAATACGGATGCGGAAGCTTTTATGAGCCATCTTGAGAAAAAACATGCGGGAAACAAACTCCCCAACGACTACCCCCATCCCAATGAAAGACAGGTAAAAAAATGAACCGTGAAGAAAAAGCCGTCGAACTCTTCAAACAAGGATACAACTGCGCACAATCCGTGTTCTGCGCCTACGCCGAAGATCTGGGATTGAACCTGGATCAAGCCGCCCATCTTTCATCGTCCTTCGGTGGCGGGATGGGACATTTGGGAGAAGCCTGCGGAGCCTTGACCGGGTCCTTCATGGCCTTGGGCTTGGAATATGGCTATGGTCATCCGGTCGATAAGGAAACCAAGACGAAATTCTATGCGGATATCAAGGAAATCGGGGAAGCGTTTAGAGTCGCCAAGGGATCGACGCGTTGCGACGATCTGCTTGAACTCAATAAATCACGCCCCAAAATGGAAGTCGACGGGAAAACCGTCAAAGAATGCGAACATTTGGTGAGACAAGCCGTGCGGTTGGCTGAAAACTATCGCATGAATCAACGGAATCAAGGCTGAAGAAGACGGAAACGTCTTCTTTTTCTTTCAAATCTAAAAATATATCTATCATTATCTCTCAAAAACTATCGTAAAAACGCATAATCTATCGTACAATAGAGACAAAGAGGTGAACGAGATGACATTTACCCTACACTTTGCGAAATCGATCGTCACCGGATACGGACCCAAGATCGACGACGGCGTCCTGCTTGAAGAAGACGGAACGATCGTCCTGGTGACGCGGCCTGAAGATCCGGCGCTGCGCGTCTATCTACGCGATCCCAAGGTGCATCAAGTGCATCACGGAGATTCGACCCTCATCCCCGGATTCCTCGACATCCATACCCATGGCGCCCTCGGCCATGATTTCATCGATCCCGATCAAGGGAACTTGGCAAAGATCGCGAGATTCTATGCCGGGGAAGGCACGACCTCGTTTCTAACGTCGTTGATGGCGAAACCACGGGATATCGAACGCGGGTTTCTCGAAGCTTACGGAAAACTGGATGTGCCGAATGACGGGGCGAGATGGATCGGTATCCATAACGAAGGCCCTTTCTTAAACCTAAAATTCAAGGCGATGATGGAAGCCGAAGGCATCCGCTCGATCGTCAAGGGCGAAATCGACGACGATGTTCAACTTACAAACAACAGACTAAGAATGGTGACGGTCGCCCCCGAATCCGAAGGGATCGGGGAATTCATCGAAGAATGCCATCATCATCAGGTAGCGGTGATGTTCGCGCACACCGATGCGACGGCCGAGCAGACCTTACATGCCCTTGCGGCGGGAGGGGACGGGTTCACCCATCTCTACAACGCGATGACCCAACATACCCACCGCAATCCCGGAGCCGTCACGGCTGCGTTATTGAAGGGCGACAGTTACTGTGAACTGATTACGGACGGATTCCATATCGATCCCTTGGTCGTGAAACTGACCTATCAGATCTTGGGAAGCCGCCGATTGATCTGCATCACCGATGCCAATCCGGCCAAAGGGATGGGGGACGGGGAGTTCATCTTCGGAGGTGTCGAGTGCGTCAACGTCGGTCGGAAGGCGCTGACCAAAGCCACGGGACGGATCGCGGGATCGACCATCGGAATGATCGATGCGTTTAAGAACATCTTGGAATTCACGGGGTGTACGATCGAAGAAGCGGTTGAAATGACCAGCGTCAACCCGGCGAAACTCCTTAAACTTGAGAAAATCGGCGGATTGAAGCCCGGTAAGTTCGCGGACTTCACGATCTTGGATGATCACTATGACGTCCTTGCGACCTATCGCGAAGGCAAACGGGTGTTTCAGCGTTTTAATGATAATAAACTCTATAAAATCTTGCCGGTCTTCAACTACCGCATTTGGGGTGGGAACCGGCTCAAGGAAAAATACGGCTATGTCAGCGACCTCCCCAACATCGGCGAGTGCTACAACGTCATCGCGATGAAAGGGCATCTGGACTGTACGGTCGAAGAAACCGGACAGAAACTATCCGACTTCTTTAGCGACCATCCCGATCTTTTCAAGAGCGGTACCGACGAAATGCCCGTACGAACCGCCATGGCCAACCCGGTCATCCCCATGTCCATCCAGCTTCATCCCGACGACGAATATGCGATGAAGCACGAAGGGAAGAAAGGGAAACCCGACGGCGTGTATTTCATCGAAGGGGAAGGCACGATGGTGCTTGGACATAACGCGAAAACATACGAAGAATTCAAAGCGAGGGTCGATGCGAAAGCATTCAATGAATTGGTGCGAGTCATCCCGGTACGTGCCGGCGACTTCGTGGATGTCCCTTACGGAACGCTCCATGCCTTCGGCGGCGGTGTCACCTTGATCGAATTCACGCAGAACGCGGATTTGACCTATCGCCTTCATGATTACGATCGGATCGATCCGATCACAAAGAATCCACGCACTTTGCATGTCCAACAAGTTCTCGACAACATCAAAATCCCCAACAATGATACCCGGCCGGTCGCTTTGCATCCTGTTGAAAAAGACGGGATCATTCATACGGTCTTCCATGATGAACCCGGAGTCTATACGGCGGGGAAACTGGAAATCGAACATGAAGGTTACTTCGGAAAAGATGAGTTTTATTTCCTTACCATTCTTGATGGGAACGGGAAAATCGACGACCAAGAATTCAAAGCAGGCGAAACCTGGTTCGTGCCCTGTGAGTATCCATGGATCAAGATTACGGGCAAGTGTTGCATCGCCTATGTCACCTATCAACGGAGGGGGAAACCATGAAAAAGCAAATCGTACATGTCGAACCGATCTTCAAAGAAAGAATCTGGGGCGGAACGATGATGAAGACAAGATTCCACGGGGAAACCGACATCGACCGTATCGGAGAGATGTGGTGTGTCGCGGCGCTGAAAGGCAACGGGGACAACCGGTTGACTGAAATCGGGATGTCGCTGAGCGAAGCCTATGAAAAACTACCGGAATGGTTCAATTGTGCCAGCGAACAATTCCCGCTTCGCTGCACCTTGATGGACCCCATCGACAACCTTTCGGTCCAAGTCCATCCGACCGAGGGGTACGCAACCGAACATTATGGTTCGTACGGTAAACCGGAAGCCTGGTATGTTTTGGAAACCAACGGAAACCACAAAATCCAATTCGGACATACGGCCAAAACCAAAGATGAATTCTTGAAGAAGGCGAATGACGGAAAATGGGATGAACTTCTTTCCTATGTGGATGCGAATGCGGGGGATTTCCTCAACGTCCCCGCCGGGACGATCCATGCGATCGGAAAGAATGTCGTCACCTTTGAAATCTCACGCAACGCAGACATCACCTACCGTATTTTCGATTACAATCGCGTCGATGCCAAGACCGGCATGCACCGCGACCTTCATCTTGACCGTGCGATGGATGTCCTGACGATCCCCCATCAAGAAAAAGGACCGATCCATCCCGAACCGTTCCTCTTTAGGGGTTGTTTGATCAGCGAATTCATCGACGAGCCGAAGAAATTCACGTTACGTAAAATCGAAACGGATAACCATGGTATCTTCGACGACCCGCATTTCTACTTCATCACAGTGATCGAAGGCGAAGGCAAGGTGAATGAGATCGATGTTCGCCCCGGAACCACATTGTTGGTGCCGGATTCGTTCGGTGAAGTCGAAATCTTAGGGGAAATCACCGCGTTGATTAGTACCTACCGTGATTGAAAATCGAAGTGCGACTGAGTTTCAGTCGCACTGTGATGAATCATTGCTTTATCTCTCGCGGACCGAGAGGGCGTTCATCTCGTTGTCTCCCTGCGTTTCGATCGTGATCTGCGCCAAGATCGATTTCAGGAAGTAGACATGATGGGTGATTTGCAGGCTCAGGTCGTCGGTTTCCTTGCGAAGATGCTTCGCCTGGTTCGCATCCAGCCGAATCGCCCGGATCGTCTTGAAATCATGGCTGATGACGTTTCCTTGATCTTCCATGAACTGCATGATGGATCCAAACAAGATTTCCTTCGTCAATGTCGGAAACAATTCGACCGGCATCCAGGTTTCTTCCAACACCAAGGGTTTCTTCTCCAATGATCTAAGGCGAAGATAATGGACCAATCGTTTGTCGCTTCCCAAACTGAATTGACGATCCAATTCGGGGGTCGCATCTTCGATGGTGTATTTCAGGACTTTTGAATCCAAACGTGTCTTGCGGAAACGGTCGGACATCGTAAACATCAACCGTTCCTGGTAAAACTCTTCAGGATTCACGTAAATTCCGGAACCTTGTCTCGAATGAATGTAGCCTTGTTCCTTTAAGACGTTCAACGCTTTGCGGATGGTGGCGCGGCTCACTTGATAGCGTTTCGCCAACATATGTTCGCCTTCCATGGCGCCCCAGGCGCGGTACGTCCCCGATTTGATCAGTTGGATCAGATCCTGCGCGATTTCTTGATATTTCGTCATCGTCGAGCCCTCTTCTCTTATCTTTAACTTTACGGTGTATTGACTGAAGTTTCAATGTATTCCTGCACAATTCGGAGGTAAACCATGCAAAAAAATCCCTATCGTCCCCATCCTGTGATCCAAATCTCATCGGTCGATGAAAAGATCAGGATCGGCTACGAAGCGCTGCGCAACGAACTGGCGGTGCTGTTGATGACCCAGGATGTTGTCGCGATCGAAACCTATCCTGGAACAAACAAAGAAAGACTGATCCAAGAACTCTCTGGGGTTTTCGATGTGGTCTATGACACGGACCAAGCCAATCTTTCCGGCGAGGAACTTAATGCGCTCTTGGCGAGCGACCTTACCGACGACCGGGTATTCGGCCACATCACCCACAAGACGATCACGGACCTAAGACATCCAGAGCGTGCGGCGAAACTGCAGGCCGATTTCGACGGATCGACTGGAAAACGCTTGTTGATCGGCTTGGGGAGTTCGCTTTATTGTAATGACGCGCTCATCTGGCTAAGCAGCGTTTCGCGCTGGGAAATCCAACTACGCTTCCGTCGCGGGGAGTCGGACAATTATAACGCAGGCAATTTCAAAGAAGATCCTCTGCGCATGTTTAAACGCGGTTATTTCGTCGATTGGCGGATCGCGGATCGTCATAAGATCTCGATTTGGGATCGCGTCGCCTATGTTTTGGATGACGACCTGGTCGGCGTGCCGAAACTGTTGAGTAAACACGCGGTCGATCTGGCGTTGCGTGAAACATCGTCCAAACCGTTCAGCATGGTCCCGTACTTCGATCCCGGGGTGTGGGGCGGACAATGGATGAAGGAACACTGCAACCTTCCCCAAGACAAACCCAACTACGCCTGGTCGTTCAACGGTGTTCCGGAAGAGAACGCGATTTGTTTCAAGATCGATGATAAAACGTTTACGCTCCAAGCCATGGACGCGGTCTTGTTTGAATCTAAGAACCTCATGGGGGAGAAAACCGTCGCACGGTTCGGCCGTGAGTATCCGATCCGTTTCGACTTTTTGGACACGATGGAAGGCGGGAATCTTTCCTTGCAAGTCCATCCTCTGACCGATTATATCCAACGTACCTTCGGGATGACCTATACCCAGGACGAAAGTTATTATATGCTGGATGCGGGGGAAGGCGCCCATGTCTATCTCGGGGTGAAAACCGGGACGAAACTCGACGATCTGATGGAAGACCTGCGGTCGGCACAACGAGGGGAGAAACTCTTCGACGACCCACGGTTCATCAACAATATCCCTGCGAAAAAGCATGACCATTTCCTGATCCCCGGCGGGACGATCCATTGCAGCGGGACACAATCCGTTGTTTTGGAAATCAGCGCCACGCCCTATATTTTCACTTTCAAACTTTGGGACTGGGGAAGACTGGGCATGGACGGACGTCCTCGTCCCGTCCATCTCGACCATGCCGAGCATGTCATACAGGTCGACCGGGATACGGAATGGGTCCATTCCCATCTGGTCAACAACGTCAAGCTTCTCCATGAAGAAGAGGGGATTAAACAAGAACGGACAGGTCTGCATGAACTGGAGTTCATCGAGACCGTTCGTACCTGGTTCGACAGACCCTTTGAAATCGACACCGGAAACACCGTCCACGAATTGATGTTGGTGGAAGGACAAAGCGTCATCATCAGCGATCCCGACCACCATTTCGAGGATACCGAATTCCACTATGCGGAATGTTTCATCGTACCCGCATCGGTCAAACGATTCATCGTCAAACCGGTCGGCGAAGGGAAACATGCATTGATCCACGCGTTTGTCCGTGGCACAAGGGAGGATGACTATGGAAATTCGTAACACACCCGCTTTTAGTTTTCCGCTGCCTTTTTCACTCAGTGGAAACCAATTGGATGCGTATGAGAAGAAGGTCGAGGCGCTCAGCGCTTCCTACCGGCATCCGATTCCAGGCGAACTCCATGAGAAGATCGCTTATCGCGTCGTATCGATCCCCGCGCCGAGCCCGGCCGTGGCGGGGACGCTCAATTTCGGCGTCACCTACCTGAATCCGTATACGGTCGAAGGGGAATACAGTTTCACCCGCGGCCATTTCCATGCGGATAAGAACTACGACGAATATTATTTCGGGCTTTCCGGCGAAGGATTCTTGCTGTATTGGGACGGGAAGGACGAAGTCTTCGCTGAGAAAGTCTACCCCGGTTCCGTCCATTACATCAATGGGAAATATGCCCATCGACTGATCAACATCCACGCCACTGACGTCATGGCGGTCGCGGCGTGTTGGAATGTATTGGCCGGACATGATTATGAAACGATCGATCGCGGCGGATTCCCGGTGCGCTGTTTCAATGTAAACAACCAAGCGGTCTGGAAAGAGGCGAACGTATGAAAAAAGAAGAACTGATCCGACAGATCGAAGGCGGTTTGATCGTCTCCTGCCAGAGTTTCGAAGGCGAACCGATCCATGGGGAAGGAATCATGCTGAAGATGGCGGAAAGCGCCAAATGGGCGGGGGCGGTCGGACTGAGAGCCAACGAACCCAAGAACGTCAAAGAAATGAAAGACGCGACCGGATTGCCGGTGATCGGCATCTGGAAACAGGAGTTCGAAGGCAGCGACGTCTACATTACGCCGACCATGAATGAAGTCGATGCCTTGATGGAAGCCGGCAGCGACATCATCGCCATCGATTGTACGAACCGTCTTGCGCCGACGGGTGAAAAAGCATATGATTTAATCAGAAAGATTAAAGCGAAATATCCCGACGCACTCGTCATGGCGGATTGTTCGACGTATGAAGAAGGCGCCAACGCGATCAAGCTCGGGGCTGATTTCATCGGCACGACGCTCTGCGGGTACACGGATTATTCCGACCAATACGACGGTCCCAGTTTCCCGATGATCGAAAGACTCTGCCGCGATTTCCCGGGCAAAGTCATCGCCGAAGGGAAAATCAATACGACCGACGAAGCGCGCCGTTGCATCGAACTGGGTGCGCTGTGCGTCGTCGTGGGGGGTGCGATCACACGACCGCATCTGACCGCCCAACGTTTTGTCGAAGCGCTTCAAAGGAAATAACATGGCCACCAAAATCAATCCACGCAAAACCGCCGGTAGACTGGTTCTTGACACCTTCAAGGAACATCGGGCGTTCAGTGAAAAAACCGCCCAACCGGCGGAGATCTGCAAGGATCTCCCGCTTTCCACCAATGTCATCGCCTACACCATCACCAACATGATGTCCGACAACATCCTCATACGTACCGAGGACAACCGCTTTTACTACAGCGAGGAAAACTGGAATAAGTTCCAGACCAAGTTCAACCGCGTGTATTGGGTCATCATCGGGATCCCGGTCGTCGTTTTCATCGTTCTTTATGCGATCCAAGCGCTGGGGCTTTTGAAATTCCTTGACTAGTTCCCTAATCTGTATAGTATAATATGTCTAAACAAATCTTGTATTTCACACAACCGACAAAAACGATAAAAACATTCCAAAAAATTACAATTTATTTCAAAATCGTCTTGCATTGGCTAATAAAATAAACTATGATAGGTTTAGAAGTTAATGTAACCCCTTTCGAATGAAGGAGAACAAAACATGAAATATGTCATCTTGGTAAGTCACGGTCATTTCGCGCAAGGATTACAGTCCGCCGTCATGATGATGAGCGGAAAACGCGACGACATCCTAAGCACATCCCTGGAAGAGGATATGGGAACCAACGATTTCGCCGAGAATTTTAGAAAACTGGTCGAACCGCTGACAAACGACGACGAAGTTCTTTTGTTTAGCGACATCCTGAGCGGATCCCCGTTCACGACGTCGATCGAAGTGTTGAACCAACGCGGATTGTTCGCCAAAACGACGGTCTTCGCAGGCATGAACATGCCGATGGTTCTGACAGCCGTCCTGATGAAAGACAATCTTGAAAAACAAGACATGATCGAGGCGGTATTGAGCGAAGGCAGACTCGGGGTCACTCTGTTCCAGATGGACGCCGTTACCGATTATCAAGAGGAAGAACTCTAGGAGGTTAGTATGGCAATTACATTCTTACGCGTCGATGACCGGATTATCCACGGTCAAATCACCACCCGTTGGTCGAAGGAATACCCCTGCGATGCGATCGTAGCGGTCAACGACCATGCGGCGAACACATCGTTCATCAAAGCTTCGTTCTTGTCCGCCACCGGCAAACCGACCTACATCTGGACGTACGCCGAATGGTTGGAAAAATGCGACAAAGTCCTGCAAAGCCAGAAGAACTATTTCTTGATCACCAAGGAACCGATGCTGATGGCGAAGATCCTTGTCGACGACGGATTCAAGCCCGGACCGAAACTGGTCTGTGTCGGACCCGCCAACGACCGTCCCGGTGCCGTTAAGATCGGGAACAACCAATCTCTGATGCAAAACGAAGCAGATGCATTCGAGAAAATCCACCAAGCCGGTTATGAAATCCTGTTCGCGCTCGTCAAAGAAGACGCGGTCGGTTACTGGCCTAAATTCCGTTCAATGTTCGGATACAAGTGAGAGTGACTTGTTTATCCGAGATTGATAGCTTAAAAACCTGAAAGAAAGGGAGGGTTTTATGGAGATTAATATCTTTCAAGCCTTATTGTTAGCGGTCATGGCATCGCTGACATCCGTCATCGGCGCTCTTGGTACGACGTACTCTTGGTACACCTTATCCAGACCGTTGGTCGCATCTCTTATCGTCGGTTTGATCCTAGGTGACGTGAAGACGTCCATCATGGTCGGAGCCGCGATCCAAGTCGTTTACATCGCGTTGGTTACTCCGGGCGGAACCGTTTCCGCAGACTTGCGTGCCGTTTCGTATATCGGTATCCCGTTGGCGGTTGCTGCCGTTAAGGGCGCCGGTTTGAATCCTGCATCAGCGCAAGGAGCCGGTTTGGCCGTTTCCATCGGTGCTTTGGTCGGTACGGTCGGAACCGTCATGTTCTATTCCACCGCGACGATGAACTTGATTTGGCAACAAATCGGTTGGAAAGCCATCGACAAACTGAATTACAGAATCATCTATCTTACGAACTTCATCTTCCCGTTGATTTCCCACTTCGTCATCGCTTTCCTTCCGACGTTCTTCATTACCTACTATGGTACCGATATCGTCGCGAACTTGAAAGAATGGTTGCCGATGGATGGTATCCCGATGAAGACGATGTTCACCCTCGGTTCGTTACTACCGGCCGTTGGTATCGGGATCCTGTTGAAACAAGTCGTTCAGAATCCAGTCGACCTTATCATCTTCTTCTTCGGCTTCACTCTCGCCGCAGCATTGAAGATCAACTTGGTCGGAGCCGCGTTCGTCGGCGCTATGATTGCCTTCTTGAATTACAAGATTATTATGGTTGGAGCCGGTAAGAAGTCCGCTTCCCATGAGGAGGATCTCTAAGATGAGCGTTAAATTAACTAAAAAGACGAAAGATTCAGCATTCTGGTGGTGGTATAATGGAAACTTGACTGGATTCACCCACCAACACATGCAGACGTTTGGCTTTATGTGTGCGATGATTCCGGTTATCAAAGAATTGTACAAAGACGACACGCATCGTCTACGCTCTTTGAAGACCTATACTCCGTTCTTCAACACCGAACCGCAAATCGGCTCGATGGTTGTCGGCATCTCCGTCGGTTTGGAAGAAGCCCGTGCAAACGGACATGAAGAAATCGACGATGAAATGATCAATGGTATCCGCGCTGGTTTGATGGGTCCGTTAGCCGGTATCGGCGACTCCTTGATTCCGGGCACCTATATCCCGATCTTGTTGTCCATCGCTTTAGGTTTATCCACCGATGGTTCTCCGTTAGGCGCGATCTTCTATGCGATCGTCTATATCGGAACCATGACGTTCTTCATGAAGTATATCTTTGACAAAGGCTACGAACTGGGCGGCCGTGCTGTCGATGTCGTTATCGGCGAACAAGCGACGGCGTTCCGTGAATCCATGGTTATGGTCGGTACCATCGTTATCGGTTCCTTGGCCGCTTCCTGGATCGGCGTATCCACCGCGTTGAAATTCGACCTCGGCACCTACTACAATGCCGCCGGCGAACAAGTCGCGAATGTCCTCCGTCTGCAAGACACCCTGAACGGGATTTTCCCGAACGTCTTGTCCTTGTTGACCGTATTGTTCACCTGGTATCTGATGACGAAGAAAAAAATGTCTCCGATCACGGTCATGTTGATTCTCGTTGTCGTCGCATTGGTCGGCGTTCTGATCGGCTTCTTCGACCCGGGTCTGTCTTACTAATCTATCATTCGTTGAAAAAGCCCTGCTTAGCGGCGGGGCTTTTCTTTCAAAGGAGTCAAAGCGATGAAAAAAACGGAAATCGAACGTTTGCGTCAAGAAATCTTAACCAAAAACATTTATTTGCGTCAAATGAGGATTTGGTTCTTGTTGAGTACGTTGTTGGTGCTGGTCTGCGCCTTGATCTCGTTCTGGGGTTTCTCGGGCGTCAGCGATGCGTTTCTCCCCAATATCAGCGTCGCGACTCGTCAACCCATCGCATGGGTCGCCACGGCGATCGGCGCGTGTGCGCTGTTCTTCTCGGGTTTGGTCGTGGTCGCACTGATCAACGGACGTAAACACGTCCTTTCGTTGATCGACCAACTCAATTCGAAAACAGGCGGTAAGGTGAAATGAAACACGAAATCGAATTAATGACCGGTTATTTGAAATCGACTCAAACGAATCTGCTTTCGATTCTGGATCGTCATGACGAGATCGTTTCGAAATTGATCGAACTACCCATCCATGAATCAACCCGTCTTTATTTCATCGGAAACGGATCTTCCCGCGAAGGTGCGAGAATCGCTTCCTTCTTGTCGGTAAGCGTACTTGGCATCCTGCCCTTGTGTGTTACCCCGTATTCCTTCACCCATGGTCTGGTGGATGCGGTGCGTCCCGACGACATCGTCGTTGCGATCTCCCAAACCGGAACCAGCCATGAAGTGGTTGAAAGCATACGACTTGCGAGAGCGAAGAACGCTCGAACGATCTCCTTAACCGCGACGGAAGGTTCACCCGTCGCCAAAGAAGCGGAATTCCCCCTTGTTTTTCCCGAATGTGTCGAACATGTCGGCTATAAAGTCACCGGGGTCATCGGTCTTCTTTATGCGTTTTGGATCGTCATCCTTGGACTTGCATACCATAATGTCCGGATAACGAAGACGGAGCTTCACGATAACATCGAAGAGATCCGCGCTTTGACCCTGCGTTATGATGAATTGGCGTCTCAGGCGACGAATTGGGTCGAAAAGAATGTGGATGTATTTGAAAAGGCGAAAACGATCTCCGTTTTGGGAACTGCCGACTTGGTCGAAACCGCCATGGAATTCGCGATCAAATCGATCGAAGTCCAAGGACGTTTCTCCCTCGCGGTCGAAACCGAGGAGTTCCTCCATGGCATCTGTGCCACCGATCCCAAAGACAATCTGGTCATCCTATTGGTGGATGGCAAGAGCGAAGCATTCGTCCGGCGTGTTTATCCCGTCATCCAAGAAAGAGGGCATGACGTACTCTGGATCGGGCAGGGGGCGCCGCGTGAGGGCTTATCGCTGGAGATCGTATCCTCCAAACATTATACGACGGCACAATTCTTTCCCGTCGTCCATGCCTGCATTATCGCTTGGGCGAGGCTGAAGGATTATGGAGACATCGGAACCGTCGTGTTCGCCGATTATCAAAAACAATTGAAAGTCAGGGAAGAATGAAAAGAAGTCCGCGCGAGCGAACTTCTTTTTTTCTATTGTTTTCCTTTAAATCGGTCGATCATCCGGTTGACGACGCTTCGGTTGTCTTCCTCGACGATCTCATCCGCAATGAATTCATAGGGTGGGACATAGAGGGGTTGGTATTGTTTGAGAATCTCGGCGATCTCTTTACGCGCCGGCAGGACGTCGTATTTTTTGAAATATTTCGCTTCATCCGTCGGTTCGGTTTGGACGAAGTTCGTGTTCTCGATCTGCTTGTGTCCCAGGAATTTCTTCCACATCGTATGGAAGATGACGCGCTCGGGATACCATCCCAGCAAGAAGTGTTCCGTCAGGTAGACGAGGTTGGCGCTGAAGTTACTTGCGGTGTTCTTGTCGAAAACGAACCAAGGTTCGCCTTCATAGACCACATCCGTCAACTTGCGGCGAAAACCCAAGGCATAAATCAGATTCGCGGTACGTCGCGCATTCTTTCTGAACTTCTCGGAAACCGCGAATTTATTCGAGTTGGTCGACATGTAGTAGCGCTTGATCGTCGCGGCGAAAACAAGGTCCGTCTCGCTGTCGCGGTCGAAGCGGATGGCGTTGGCGATTTGTTGGTCGCCAAGCATCTTCACCCAAGCTTCGCGTGATCCCGTCGGAAAGGTTTTCTCGGTCAGGTTGACGCAGAGGTCGAAATCATATTTCTCAAGGGCGTCCTTCATCTGATACAACCAGCAACGCGCCGAAGAGAGGTCGCCTTCTTGTGCGAAGGGGGTCGACGTCGAAAGCAGGATATTGGGGTTTTTAACCAAGGTGAAATACGCTTCGTTACGCCACTTGTCGTCGTTGAGCGACAATACGACGTAGTCTTCCTTACTCAGTGCGACCGCGTACTGCAGCGCGATCTCGGGTTCGTCCCGGCCTTGCAGTAGATAACAGATTTTCATGGCTCTTCCTCGTTTCTCTTCTTTAATGATACTTTATTTTTCGGACTTTTGAGCAGGGATTTGAACGATTTTAGAAGATTTTGCAAACTTCTTAAAAACGATGATGAGAGAAATTTTGAAAATGACAGAGAAAAATGTGCATTCTTGTTTGAAACATCGCTTTTATGTGAAAATTCCGTGATATAATCTAAAAGTATCCACACATTTCACAAGGAATGTCAAAAAAAGATGAAAAAAAGTGACAGAAAATGTCAGAATGTTAACACCTATGACAGAATTTGGAATATAATGAAAGAAAGAGGCGATGCGCATGTTAGCAAGTGAACGATTAATGTACATTCTGGATCGATTGAAGGAACATCCCGCGGTGACCATCCGCGAGATGTCGTTGGAACTCAACATTTCCGAGGCGACGGTCCGACGCGATCTGGACGAGCTTCAACGTCAAGGGAAATTGAAACGCCAACACGGCGGGGCGGTCCTCAACAGTATGCTTCATACCATTTCGGAATCGACCGATTGGACGATCAACGAGAAGACGATGATGCATACCGAAGGGAAGCGCAAGGCCTGTGAATTGGCATCCGAAATCGTAAGAGACGGAGATTGCATCTACATCGACGGCGGTTCGACGATGAGTTTCCTGATCCCCTATCTGAAAAACAAGAAGATCCACATCGTGACGCCGAACATCCGTTTCGTACGCAACCTCGGCCACAGCCAATGCAGCGTACAGATCATCGGCGGAACCTATGAACCATTCTTCGACATGTCGATCGGAAGCAAGGCCACGCAGGCGACGTCCGAATTCAGATACGATTTGGCGTTCTTCGGTGCCGGAGGGGTCGACCCGCTGACGAAGGAAGTCTATAGCGCGACCATCGAAACGGTCGTCAATAAAGTCGCGGCGATGAAGAACTCGTTGCGTAATTTCCTGATCGTCGATTCAAGTAAGTTCGCACAGCGCGCTTTCTGTTACTGCTGCACCACGGACGACTTCGAAGCCGTCTTCACGGATCTGCTTCCGCAAAACGAACATGCGATGGATAATCTGCACTCTTGGGAGGAAAAACGTAGTGAAACAAAATGAAATGATTGAAAAAATGAAGGGTGGCTTGATCGTATCCTGCCAATCCTATCCCGATGAAATCATCCACAGCGATGAAATGATGGTCATCATGGCCCAAGCCGCACAGTGGGCGGGAGCGGTCGGCATCCGTGCCAACGGACCTGAACAGATCCGCAAGATCAAGGAAAAAGTCAAACTTCCTCTGATCGGTTTGTATAAGATGTGGTTCGACAACACCGATGTCTTCATCACCCCGACCTTGCAAGGCGCCCGTGACATCATCGAAGCGGGTTGCGATATCGTCGCCATGGATTGTACGTTCCAGATCAATCAGGACGGACGTCGTGCGATCGATCTGCTACCTGAATTCAAGAAGGAATTCCCCGACGTCCCGGTCTTCGCCGATGTCTCCACGATCGAAGAAGCCAGGGAAGCGGTAAGACTGGGCGCCGACATCGTCGCCCCGACCCTTTACGGCTACACCAAGGAAACCGCCCACATCGAAGGGGCGGATTACCGGATGTTCGCCGATTTCTGTCGTGAATTGTCGAAGGAAGCCTATGTGTTCATGGAAGGCCATGTCTATACCCCTGAAGACGCGATGAAATGCGTGTTCCTCGGTGCCCATGCGGTCGTCGTCGGACAAGCCATCACCCGTCCGCATCTGATCGCGAAACGTTTCGTCGACATGCTGAGCGGTTATCAAGACAACTGGCGTAAATCCGAGAACGTCAAACACTAAAAGAACGAAAGAAAGCCCTGATTCATGCGATGCATCGATCAGGGCTGTTTTTGTTTTTATGCAAACACCAGGAAGTAGATGACGGCAAGGATGGCCAAACCCAATACGATCAATCCGACCTTCTTGCTTTGTCTTGTCTCACGTACATAGTTGAAGGTCTTCTCGAATCCTTTGTGTTTATACATGTTCTTGGATTTCGGTTCGTTCTTGATGTATTCCTTGACGATCCGATGATTCTTCATATACGTCTCAAAGGCTTCCTTCGTCGGCAATTCGGCGCCGACCGAGAATTCCTGCAGGTATTTACCCCAAGTTTCCTGCGGTGTATCGCTATGGTCCAACGGATTGAAGTCGACGATCTTGGACGGGCTGACCGTGGTCTGGATCATATCGGGGACATAATCCGGTTTGCGGTCATAGACGACGATCGTGCGCGGGGTGGTCATGAATTGCGCGACCACGGCTTTGGTTTTATTCAGGATCGCTTTGATTTTATTGGGATCGGTCGTCACGAAGCTCGCGAAATCCACAGTCATCAGCGCATCGGCCGCATCGAGGTACGACTTCGCGCATTTCGCGGATTCAACCGCATACCCCAGACGATAATCCTTCAAGATGGTGAAACGGCAATTGATGTTGGCTTCGGTCGACTTGATCAAATGCACGATCAACTTCGTGGCTTCTTCTTTGGTGAGCGTTCTCGCCATTTCGATCGTTTCGTCGAATACATCCTCGATCTTCAGATAAGGCGTATCGACATAACGTTCATCCACATAGACTTCCTCATAATCGAGATTGGTATAACGACTCAGGGTATCAAACATTTCCTTATACGTTTTCATGTCACACGTTTCCTTTCTTGCGTTTCATTTGCACGCTAATGTAGAAGACGGCCTGGAAGAATCCGTAAAGCGAGATCCCGATCATCCCCAACAGATAAATCCCCTCGTATTTGCTCACATAAGCGGTGATCCCCGACATCAGTGCGACGGCGAAATAAGAGACGATCTTGATGTTGACGATTTTGGGGTCTTCGGTCATTGCCGAAGCGACGAATCCGATCTCCTTGATGTCCTCCGGGAACTTCGTCGACGAATAATGACGGACGACCAAAAATTCGAAGGCCGCTTCGCTGATCCCCCAACTAGCCAGCGCGGCGAGGATCGGCCAAGGGGCGACGGTGTTGGTCAAGATGGTCAGGACCATGAACACCAGGAGAACCAGGAAGATGCGGTTTTGGTAATAGCCGATGAAACGGAAATCCGCCTTGTTGATGACATAGGCTTTTTTGCGCCATTTGCGCACATAGACAAACTGACGGTGGCGGTTTTTAAAGATGTTGATCCGCCGTAAGGACGCTTCTTCTTCGGTGATGTTGACTTTCGGCATGTGTTCTACGTGTTCTCCCTTTTTCCTCTCTCTCATTATAAACGGTTCTGTGTTCGTTTCCGACATAAAACGACAAAAATTCGCAAAATCTTCTAGAATCGGATTGAAACCAATGATAACCAAGTGTATAATTTGGTTAACGTTGGCATTGGAGGACGATGCATGGCAAATGAGCAACTGAATCGGCGCAAGGGAATGGCGAATCGAATCATTCAGGACGGAAAGGCGACGGTCAAGGAATTGGCCGAGATTTTCGGCGTGAGCACGGAAACGATCCGCAAAGATTTGGACTATCTCCAGCAAAAAGGTCTCTTGATCAAAGGGCACGGGGAAGCTCTGCTGAGCGGACCGTACTCCGAACAGCCGATCGGCGTGAAGATGAGCAAGCGGACGATGCAGAAGCGTAAAATCGCCAAGGAAGCGTTGGCGTACATCCCCGAGAAATGCAAACTTTTCCTGGATCCGGGCAGCACGGCGCTTGAACTGGCGCGCCTGCTTTGGCAGAAGGAAGAACTGACGATCTTCACCAACTCGATCGCCGCGGCTTCCATCCTGCTTCCGTCCCAGCACGAAATCATCTTGTTGGGCGGTCGGGTACAACGGAGTTCGGAATCCTTGGTCGGACGGTTCGCCGTCGACCAACTGATGGACCTTCACTTCGATTTGGCGATCATGGGCACCGACGGATTCAAAGGGCAACGCGGACCGACGACTTTCTCCTATGAAGAAAGCCTGGTCAAAAAAGAAGTGTTGCGTCGAAGCAATACGAAGATCCTGATTTTCGATGAGAGTAAGTTCGATGTGACCGGAACCTATACCTATGGTAAATTCGATGATTTCGATGTCTTGATCACCAATGCGGAAGGGAAAGCGGATGCGCCAAACCTACCTTACACGAATGAATGGAAATTCACGGAGGAAATTCAATGAAACTGCAGCTCGCCCTGGATACCCTGTCCCTCAAACAATGCCTGGATTTGGTCGAGAAAGTGAAGGATACCGTGGACATCGTCGAAATCGGGACGCCCGTGTTGCTTGAATACGGATTGTGGGCGGTACGTGAAATGAAAGGGCGGTTCCCGGATCTGGAAGTCCTCGCCGACGCGAAGATCATGGATGCCGGGGAATATGAAGCCTCCCAATGTTTCGAAGCCGGAGCGGATTATGTCACCGTCTTAGGCGCCAGCCACGACACCACGATTTCCGGTGTCGTCAGCGCGGCGCGGAAGTATAACCGAAAAGTCATGGTCGATATGATCGACGTGCACGACCTGCGTCAGCGGACGATCGAAGTCGATCGTTTGGGGGTCGATGTGATCTGCGTCCACACCGCTTTCGACTTGCAATCCAGCGGAGCCAATCCCTTGGCGGAACTGGAAATCATACTCAGCGTCCTTGAGAACGCCAAAGCCGGGGTCGCGGGTGGCGTGAAGCTGTCGACCTTGGGTGCCATCGCCCGATTGCATCCTTCGATCATCGTGGTCGGAGGGGGCATCACCAACCAAGCCGATCCGATCCAAACCGCGAAGACCATGAAAGCGAGGATGAACCATGAATCTGCATGACTATGCCAACGCAGTGACCAGTGAACTGAACCAGGCGTTGAACCAGATCGATCCGAAAAGCGTCGACTTGATGATCGAAGCCTTGGAAGGCGCGGATGAAATCTTCGTCTGCGGCGCAGGCCGCAGCGGGTTCATGGCGCGCGCCTTCACGATGCGTCTGATGCATATGGGACGTAAAGTCTATCTGGTCGGGGAAACCGTCACACCCAACCTGCGTCAAAGCGATGTCTTGGTCGTTTGTTCGGGGTCGGGTGAAACCAAGAGTCTGGTTTCCATGGCGCAAAAAGCCAGGTCGTTGGATGCGAAGGTCGTCCTGGTTACGATCAATCCGGAGTCGACCATCGGTAAACTCGCCGATGTCTGCGTACGCATCAACGCGCCTTCACCGAAGGCCGCCAAGGAAGGGGATCTCAAAAGCATCCAGCCGATGGGGAACCTCTTCGAACAATCCCTGCTTCTTTACTTGGATATCTGCGTAATGCTGATGATGGACAAAATGAACTTAACCGGTAGCGAGATGTTTACACGTCACGCAAACCTCGAATAAAAACAAGGAGCCACCATGGGAAAAGAACTCGTTTTTCAAGCCTTACGACATGAAGACGTCGACCGTGCCCCCTGGGTTCCGTTTTGCGGCGTCCATGCGGGCTCATTGAAGGGGTATAGCGCCAAGGAAGTCTTGCAGGACCAAGCGAAACTGGTCGAAAGTTTATTGGAAGTCAACCGTGCCTACGCACCGGACGGACAACCCGTCCTGTTCGACCTACAAGTCGAAGCGGAAATCCTAGGATGCGATTTAGCTTGGGTCGATGACAGTCCACCCATGGTATCCAGCCATCCCTTAGCCAAAGACAAGAAGATTCCTTGTAACTGTTTGATTCCGGATGAAAACGACGGACGGTTACCGATGATTCTGGGGGCGATGCGTGAAATGAAAGCGAAGGTCGGCGAAACCACCGCGCTTTACGGCTTGATCACCGGACCCTTCACCTTGGCGTCGCATCTGCGTGGCACCGACTTGTTTCTGGATCTCTACGACGACCCGGATTTCGTCATCGGATTGTTGGGCTATTGTGCAACGGTCGCCAAGAAAATGGCGGTGATGTACATCGATGCGGGCATGGATGTCATCGCGTTGGTGGACCCACTGGTTTCCCAGATTTCCAGCGATCATTTCGAAGAGTTTCTGACCTTGCCGTATACCGAAATCTTCAAGGACCTTCGCGAAAAGAAAACCTTCTCTTCCTTCTTTGTCTGCGGCGATGCGACCCGCAACATCGAAGCGATGTGCCGATGCACCCCCGACAGCATCTCGATCGACGAGAACATCGACATCAAGGCCGCCAAAGCGATTTGCGACAAATATAACGTCACGATCGGCGGGAACATCCAACTGACCATCACGATGCTTCACGGCTCGCAGAATGCGAACATGAAAGCGGTCCTCGATATCCTGGACGCGTGCGGTTCGAAGAACCTGATCGTCAGCCCGGGATGCGACATGCCTTACGCGACCCCCATCGACAATGCCATCGCCGCCTCATATGCCATCCATCATCCCGATGAAGCAAGAGCGATGCTTGGCAGCGACGACGGTTCGTTGGATCTCAGCGGCATTACGATCGATCTGCCTGAATATTCCTTATTGAAGAAACCCTTGGTGGAGGTCTTTACCTTGGATTCCGCCAGTTGCGCCGCCTGCGGGTATATGTTAGGTATGGTCCACAGCGTCAAAGAAGAACTGGGTGAAGCCTTCGACTATGTCGAATACAAATTCACCAAGAAAGAAAACATCAAACGCTGCATGGAAATGAAGGTCCAACATCTTCCTTCCTTATACATCAACGGAAACCTGGTTTATTCGTCTCTCATCCCCAGCCAGTCCGAACTGGTCGCGGAAATCCAAAAGGTGCGAAAATAATGGAATTGATCGTCGTCAACGGGTTTTTGGGTAGCGGAAAGACCACCCTGATCCAACGCTTCCTCATGGATGCGCAAACGCCGTTCCCCGTCATCGTCAACGAATTCGGGAAAACGACCTACGACGCCGATCTGTTAGGACGACTGAGCGACGCCGTGACGTCGATCCATCACGGGTCCATCTTCTGTACATGTAAAGCCCCCGAATTCATCGATGTGTTGTCCAAACTTCTGCGTGAAGGACACGATCGGATCTTGGTCGAATCCAGCGGGTTCGCCGATCCGAGCGCGATGGACGGATTGATCGTTCAAGCCATGAACCAGGCGAACATCGAAACGATCGTCGTCTCGGCGATTTCACTGGTCGATCCCTCGACCTTCATGAAACTGATCGGTTCGATGGCCATGCTTCGCAAACAGGTTGAATGCGCGGATGTAATTTTGATCCATAAGACCGATATCGCCTCGCTCGACCAAATCGAAGAACTGCGTACTAGTCTGAACCAACTTAATCCGCATGCCGTCCAACTGACGGGAAGTTACGGAAACTTCGACCACGATCGGCTCAAGTTTCATATCTTATCGATCCAAGATCCGATTCAACTGGGTTCCAAGAAAGACATCTCGTCGTCCGAACTTACCGTCGTCTGCGAGAACTGGAAAGACCTGCTTTCGATCACATCGTTTCTGCGGGAAGTCCAACCGTCTCTTCTTCGCTTGAAGGGGACGATCCGCACTTCTGATCAAGGCTATCGCATCGAAATCGCCGGGACATCCCGATTGATCGAACTCGACAGCAAAGTCACCGACGAGATCGTGATGCTTTATTCTTCGAAGGAATCCTCTTCCCAAGACATCCTGAAGACGCTTCATCGTCATCATCCTCAAGCGAGGCTCAAACCATGAGCCACAGAATCATCGCCTGCGAGGTCTTCAAACCATATCTAGATAAGCTTTTCGAAGAAAGCGGCGTTGAAACCGTGGACTATCTGGAGATCCGTCAACACGACCATCCGGAGCTTCTGGCTAGATCGATCCAATCGATCATCGATGAAACGAAAGACGTCGATGAAATCCTCTTGTTTTACGGCTTGTGCGGGAACGCGATCCTACCGCTTGTTTCCAGAGTGATACCGATCAAGGTATTAAGAGTGCATGACTGCGCCGCCGCATTGATGGGGTCCAACGAATCCTATCGAAAACGCTTCGAAGGGAATCCCCACAAGCGCTACCATTGCCTGTCCTATGGCGAGCGCGACGACGAGTACTTCGCCCGGACATCGCCGGAATATCGGAAAATCTCTGAAGAATACGGGGAAGACAATGCGGATTATGTATTCTCAATGCTTTATGACAAGTTCTCGACCCCCGTCACCTACATCAAACTCGGTCTGGATGGGGAAGAATCCCAGATCCGACGCAAAGAAGAAGGCTATTATTCCGTGATCGAAGGGGATTTAGGTTTATTGAGAAGGATGCTGAAGGGGGACGACGACCACGTCGGCGTCACGCTCCAGCCCAATCAAAAATTCATTGGAATCTACGATTATGATGAAATCCTAACGACTGTCAATCAAGACCATGATCGAGAAAAAACAAGGGAGGAATGAACCATGGACCAGGCTTTTTATGAAGAATTGATTCTGAGTGTAACGCGAGGTAAAGTCAAGGATGTGGATCGTTTATGCAGGGAAGCGTTGGAGAAGGGCGTCAGCGCCTTCAAGATTCTGGATGACGGACTGCTCGCCGCCATGCAGATCGTCGCCGAACGTTGGAAGAACGGGACGGTCTTCATCCCCGAAGTCCTGATCGCTGCCCGTGCCTTGAATGTCGGATTGGCGATCCTTGAACCCTATCTTGTTTTGGGGAATCAAAAACCCAAGGCGAAAGTCGTGTTGGGGACGGTCAAGGACGACCTTCACGACATCGGGAAAAACATCGTCGGATTGATGCTGAAATCGCATGGATTCGAATGCATCGACTTGGGTGTCGATGTCCCGCCTGCGAAATTCGTCGAAGCCGTGAAAGAAAGCGGAGCGAAAGTCGTCTGTATGTCTGCGCTTCTCACCACCTCGATGATCCATTTCACCGAAGTCGTCCAAGCCTTCAAAGAAGCGGGTTTGCGTGATTCCGTATTGATCTGTGTCGGAGGCGCGCCGGTCACCGCCACCTTCGCTTCGCAGATCGAAGCCGATATCTTCGAACCGGATGCCGTGACGTTCGCCGAACATCTTGAAAGACGTTTGGCCTAGGAGGTACATATGCCACTTGATCCATCGAAATTCCCCAAAGCGAAGAAGAACATTCTGAGCCGGGAAGAAGTAAAAGCCATATTACGCGGTGAAGGGAAAACCCGTCCCGCCCAAGTCATCACCCCTTTGCTTTTCGTTCCGGAAGAACAACCCGAACGACAAGAATTCATGCAGAATCTGATCGAAGAATACCCCGACGACGCCGTGTTCTTCGAATACACCCGTCCCGCCAATTTCGGGAAACCCGGCGACCGCTATGTGTGGTGCGATGTCGAAGGGGCCGACCCGATGCTGAAACTCAAACCGGGGGCGACGATCGGGATCGACGAGAAGACCGCCTTGGATTGGGATAGCATTCAGAAAATCACCCGGGATATCCCCGATCCCTTCGCCCCGAAATCCTTGGTCCAAAACTATTTCGAAGATGATGGACGTTACCGCGGCGTCTTCTGGACCCGTCTTTCGTTCGAGCGTCTTTGGCATTTCCGCGGAATGAGCGAAACCCTGATGGATTTCTACCTCAACCCCGATGAAATCAAAGATCTGTTGGATCGTTTGAAACATGTCTTGATGCGCGCCATCGACCGGGCGAGCAGCGATGAATACAAATTCGACGCGATCGCGTTCACCGACGACATCGGAATGCAGGACCGTCCGTTCTTTTCGGAAGATATTTTCATCGAATTCCTCAAACCCCATTATAAAGAAGTCATCAACTACGCCCATTCAAAGGGCTTGGATGTGTGGCTGCACACTTGCGGCAACGTCGAACCCTTCATCCCGCATTTCGTCGAAATGGGCTTGGATGTCTTGCATCCGATCCAAAAGTACACGATGGACGAGAAGAAGATCGCCGAACTCTACGGCGACAAGATCTGCATCTGGGCGGGCATGGAAGTCCAACGCATCCTGCCTTTCGGAACCCCCGAGGATGTCCGTCAGGAAATGCGTTTCCTCATGGATACCTTCTACCACCCCGGAAAAGGGCATGCGGTGTTCAGTAGCGGGAACCGTCTGGGTAAAGACATCCCCAATGAAAACATGAGAGCGTTCTTCGAGGAAATGTATGAATACGGCGAAAAGATCGCGAAAGAAGGTCGGTCCGGAAATAACGAATCTCCGGCGACGACCAAAGACATCCATCCGTGAGTCGGATGAGCATCCCGAAGACCAACCAAACCTTCCTTGCCTACCTGCAAGAACGGAAGATTCCGATCGACGCTACATGCAACGGGAAGGGGACCTGCGGTAAATGCAAGGTGAAGTTCATCGATCCCATCCCGTTGCCTACTTCTGAAGAAATCAAGTTGCTTCAACGAGATGAGCTCAGTGCCTGGATCCGTTTGGCCTGTCGTCATACGATCGACGTGGACACGACGATCGAACGCTTGGAAGAAGCGGAATTCACGATCCTTGGATCCGACATCCGCCATTTCCAGATCAACCATCCGGATGAGACGATCCGTATCGCGATCGACATCGGAACGACCACGGTGGTCTTGCTTGCGGTCGATGGCTCGGGTACCGTCCTAGATGAGATCCGATTCCTGAACCCCCAACGGGCCTATGGCGCCGATGTCCTGTCGCGGATCCAAGCCAGTCAGGAACTCGGGATCCAGCCGATTTCAGACGCATTGCGTCACGCCCTTGAATCCGCTCTCGTCTCGCTCTTCACCAAATTCCCCGGGTCACGATACAAGATCGGCGTGACGGGCAATCCGACCATGACGCATTTCTTCATGCAAGCCCCCGTCGATCCGATCATCCGTGTCCCGTATTCCGTTTCCGTCAAGGAAACCAAAGTCTTTCAACTCTCCGATCTCTTTCCCGCATTGGACTACCCGGCCGAAGTCATCGTCTATCCGCCGATCTCCGCCTATGTCGGCGCGGACATCCTCTGCGGGTTGGTCGAACTCGACTTCTTCAGTCGCAAAGGTACCCATCTGTTTCTGGATCTTGGTACCAACGGGGAACTCGTCCTGCTTAAAAACAGCATCGCCTATGCGACCAGTACGGCCGCGGGTCCCGCTTTTGAAGGTGGGAACCTGTCGTGCGGATGCGGAAGCATCGACGGGGCGATCCACAACGTATTCCGCAACGACGACGGTTCGATCGGGTTTGAAACCATCTCCGATGAACCTCCGGTCGGCATCTGCGGATCCGGCTACATCGATCTCTTCAGCGTACTCCTCGGCCATGAGATGGACGAAGGGGGACATCTTGACGAAATCGTCGAATTAACACCTGAAATCGGATTGACCCAACAGGATGTCCGGATGTTTCAGTTGGCGAAGGCCGCGATTCGAACAGGGATTGAAATTTTATTGAAAAAGACGGATACTCAAGCTAAAGAGATCGAACGCTTCGACTTGGCAGGAGGATTCGGCAGCGGCCTACGCATCGACGCCGCGATCAACATTGGATTGTTTCCGAAAGAATTCGACGGGAAGATCCATACGGTCGGTAACACCGCGCTTCGAGGAACGATGAAGTTGCTTCTCGATGAATCGCAGGACCCGGTCGATCTGAGTCGGATCCAGACCGTCGAGTTGGCGGATGAACCCTCGCTCATGGATGAATTCGTCGATGCCTTGTATTTCAACTAAAGGAGGCTATCATGGCACGTAAAAAAGCGATTGAGATGACCCGTCTGGAATTGGCCCAATACATCGACCAATCCGTCCTCAAACCGGAATTCACCGAGGAAGAGATTCGTAAATATGTCCAGGAAGGCGTCGATTTCGGATGCAAGACCGTTTGTATCAACCCAACTTCCCTCGACATCGCCCAGGAATTGACCCGGGGTACGCCGACCAAGATCTGCGTCGTCGCGGATTTCCCTTTCGGTCTCTCCACGACCAAGTTACGGGTCGATCAGATCCATCATTATTGCGAACATTGGGATATTTTCGAACTGGACATCGTCGCCAATTACGGTCACATCCGTAGCGGACGCTGGGATCTGGTCGAAGAAGACCTGAAGGCCGTCACCGACGCCTGCCACCAACACAAAGTAGAAATCAAGGTCATCTTCGAAACCGATGCCTTGACCTTGGATGAAGTCCGCAGAGCCTGTGAAATCAGTGCCAAAGTCGGCGTCGACTTCGTGAAGACCTCGACCGGTTTCTTCACCGGCGGAAAGAGCGACGGCGCGACGCCGGAAGTCTTGGCCGTGATGTTTGATGCCGTGCAGGGGAAATGCAAAGTCAAAGGATCGGGCGGGATCCGTACCCGCGAACGTTTCCTTGAATACATCGATCTCGGTGTCGACCGTATGGGGATCGGTTATAAGTCCACCGGTCTGGTTTTGAACACGACGATCGAAGACGTACGGGAAGGAAAATAAACCCATGCGCCCGCAGCTTACACAGAACGTTGACCTTACAGCGATCGATCTGAACCGGATCGACCGTTTGCGACGCAAGATGTTGCGTCACGACGCCTCCCTGTGCAGCGAACGGGCGCTTTTCTATACCCGATCCTTTCAAGAAACCGAAGGTCAAGCGATGATCCTGCGTAAAGCGCAGGCCTTTTCGCATACCCTTCGCCACATGAGCATCTCTATCGAAGAAGACAGCCTGATCTTCGGGAACCAAGCGTCGCGCAATTTTGCCGCCCCGGTCTTCCCGGAATATTCCATCGACTGGATCGAAAAGGAAATCGACACGTTCGCCCTTCGTCAAGGCGATGCGTTCGCGGTCGACCCCAAGGTAAGAAACGACATCCTTTCCATCGTCGGTTATTGGAAGGGGAAGACACATCAGGATGAGGTGAATCGCAACCTCACCGAGGAAATCAAACTCGCCACACGCCAAGGCGCCCTACATCTGGGTGGGATTTCGATGAGCGGCGACGGTCATCTGGTGCCGGATTTCCCAACGGTTTTGGCGCATGGGTTCCGGTCCGTCCTCGACTCGATCGACGAAACCAACGACTTTTATCGTGGCGTACGCATCGCGCTAAGCGCGGCGTTGGATTTTGCGAAACGGTACGCCGGATTATGCAAAGAATTATCCGAACATGAAAACCAAGTTCAACGAAAACAAGAACTCCTTGAAATGTCGGATCGGGCGAACCGCTTGTTTGAAGGTCCCGCATCATCATTTCAAGACGCCGTCCAGGCGATGTATCTGATCCATGTGATGCAATCGATCGAAAGCAACGGTCATTCTTTCTGTTTCGGACGTTTCGACCAAACCCTCTACCCCTATTATAAAAAAGATATGGAATCCGGTACTCTTTCAAAGGAACAAGCCCTTGAAACCCTCATCCATTTCTTCCTGATGACCAACTCCCTCAATAAACTGCGTCCCAACGCCCATACCGTCTATTCCCAGGGTTATCCGCTCTACACCAACCAAATGATCGGAGGCGTCGATGAGAATGGCAACGACGCGACCAACGATCTGTCGTATCTCTGCCTTGAAGCCATGAACCAGACCGCGCTCAACGAGCCGAACTTCTCCATGCGTTATCATCGCGATACACCCGATGAACTGCTGGAAACGGCGGTGAAGCTGATCGCCACGGGAGGCGGGATGCCCTCGATGTTTAACGATGAGGTCGCCATCAAAGGTTTGGTCGATTTGGGGATTCCCTTACCCGAAGCTCGGGATTACGTCGCGATCGGATGCGTCGAGACCGGGATCCCTGGAAAATACGGACACCGTCCGACCGGGATGACCTACAGTAACTGGGGGAAGATGCTTGAACTCATGCTTTACAACGGAAGAGACCCGCAAAGCGGGATTCGCTTACGGAAGGTTCAGGAGCAGGATTCCGATGAATTCATCATTACGAACTACGATGAATTATTCAAGGCTTGGCAAAACGTGTTGGATTTCTATACGAACTTGGCGGTTCAAGCCGACCGAATCTGCGATGCATCGCTTGAAATCTATGATGCGGATCCTTTCTCTTCGTCCATGATGCTCGATTGTCTTGCGCTAGGAAAGACGGTGAAGGAAGGCGGATGTCGCTACGACATCATCTCCCAGTCCAATATCGGACCCAGTGTCGTCGGGAATTCATTGATGGTGTTGAAGAAATTGGTCATCGAAGAGAAGAAATTCACCCTGGCTCAACTTAAATCCGCGATGGAAGACAATTGGACATCCCATGAAAGCGCGATGATTCGAAGACAGGTGTTGGATGTGGAAAAGTTCGGAAACGACCGTGATGACGTAGATCAAATCGTCAAGGACGTTTTTGATTCCTATCTCGCCCTGTTGCCTAAACTGGAAACCCTTCGCAAAGGAAAAGGACCGCGCATCAGCGCCTATACGATGTCCACCTCGAACATCACTTCCTATGTCCCCAACGGGATGGAGGTCGGAGCGACCCCCGATGGACGCAATGCAAAGAGTCCGCTCAACGAAGGCTGTTCCCCGACCCAAGGTAGCGATACCTGCGGTCCCACCGCCGTGCTTCTTTCCGTCGCGAAACTCCCCAACGAGAAAGTCGCGGCCGGACAATTACTCAATATGCGTTTTTCCCCTTCGTCGATGAAAAGTCCGGAAAGTCTGGCCAAATTCAAAGCGTTATTACGGGCTTCCGTCCGTTTGGGCATCTATCACAATCAATTCAATGTCCTGGATTCCAAAGTCCTACGGGATGCGATGGCGCATCCGGAAAACTACGGGGATTTGATGGTCAGAGTCGCAGGATACTGTGCACAATTTGTCTCCTTGATGCCCCAGGCACAAGAAGCGATTCTGGCGCGAAGTGAAAACGGAGTTAGCCTATGAAAGGTCGCGTCACCAACATCCAACGCTATAGCCTACATGACGGTCCCGGAATCCGGACGACCGTCTTTTTAGCAGGTTGTGGTCTGAGATGTTTGTGGTGCAGCAACCCGGAATCCCTGCGTAATGAAGAGAGAATCATGGTGTTCGCTTCCCGCTGTACGGGATGTGCCGCCTGTCTTTCGATCGACACCGACCAAGCACTAACAATGAATGGGAAATCGTTGACCTTTGATCCGCAGAAAGAATTGGCGAAATTCATCGCGGTCTGCCCGTACAAGGTATTTGTGAGGGTGAATGAGGAAATCGAAGCGGAAGACGTCGTGAAAACATGTTTGCGCGACCGTTTGTTTTATGAAGAGTCAAGCGGCGGTGTGACCTTCAGCGGAGGGGAACCCTTAATTCAACCTGAATTCCTCAAAGAAGTCGTAAAACACCTGAAAAAAGAAGGAATCCATATCGCGATTGAAACCGCGGGGAACGTGGGTTTCGAAGCGTTCGAGGCGATCGCCCCCTATGTCGATCTCTATCTGTATGACCTGAAGTTCATCGATCCGATCCAGCATCTTCGGTACACCGGACAAGACAACGAAAACATCCTGTCCAACTTGGAGAAATTGATACGGTTAAAGAAGAACATCGTTTTGAGAATGGTGCTTCTCGATGGAATCAACGATACGGATCAGGAATGGGAGAAGCGATTCGAATGGCTCAAACATCATCCTTCGTCTTTCCAACGCATCGAACTTCTGGCTTATCACAACTTCGGCGAAGGGAAGTATGTGGCATTGGGTGAGGAATACCCACTAAAAGACCAGAAAAAGACCGATGAGATAAAGATCCAAGAAATCACAGGAAAGCTTGAATCGATGGGGTTTCGGGTGCATGTGGAAAACGCCTTCTAGATGAAAAATATGTTTGTGCTGAAGAAAACTGTAAATGGATACAACAAGTCATTGACATACCATCCTCACTTTGTGTTATGATTCACATAACAAAAGTGGGGGCATTTTTATGAAATCAATTCGTCATCTTTTCATCGCAACGATCGTTACTGCGTTGGTTTTTTCGTCTTTGACTCAACGGGTCTGGGCAATGGATTCCATCCCAGAATCCAAGCCCACTGATGTCATTCAAGAGGTCCAAGCGGCCATCGATCCTTCCGAAGATATCCCGATCCAGGAAGTGGAAGAGAAACGGGAAGCCAATGTCAAACACTTCCTAACCGATAACTTCCGCTATGTGGCGATGGTCTATCCTGTCAGTGTCCATTACGCTGAGAACGGGAAATGGAAAGCCATCGATAATACCTTACTTGATACGGTCGACGAAGAAAAGAGCGACGTGTTGGAGAATGTCGCCGGCGGGATCAAGATCCGTTTGGCGAAGAATTCCCAGTCCACCAAACTGGTTTCACTGAAGTCCGGGGATTTCGGACTCTCGTGGACCTTTAAGGACATCGCGAAGAAAGCCGTTCAAGTGGTCCAACCCTCCCAAGCGAAAGATGAAGATCTGACCACGGTGGAGAACCTGACTTCTTCCGTGACCTATCTGGATGTTTTCGAAGGTGTGGATTTGGAATATGTCCTGAGCGGGGATGAAATCAAAGAAAACCTCATCTTGAAATCCAAGACCGCCCAACACTCGTTTACCCAAGTGTTCCGCTTCAACGGATTGACACCGAAGACGCAAGAGGATGGAACGGTTTGGCTCGTGGATGAGAAGGGAATAATGGTGTTTCGTCTTGAGCGCTTCTTGATGGTGGATGCCAAGGGAGAAGAGAGTCAAGCAATCAAAACCCGTTGGACCCAAGTGAACGAGACCTGGGAACTGACGATTGAACCGGATCAAGAATGGTTGAACGCACCAGAACGTACATATCCCGTTGTCGTGGACCCGACCGTCAGCACTTTGATTTCAACGGCTGCCATCGATGACGCACATGTCACCGCTACCTTACCGAACTCCAACTTCTACAATAGTTATATTCTCAAAACAGGGTTTGGCGGATGCATTCACCGTACCTATTTGAAATTTGCTTTGCCGACCTTAACCGCGTCCGATATGGTCATTACCGCTTCCTTGGCGATGAGCCTTGCCAATGTAACTTCTAATTCGCAAAACGACTACCAAGTCAATGCGCATAAGGTGTTGGGGAGCTGGACAGAAACGGGATTGACCTGGAACAATAAACCGGCGTATAACACGAAGATCGAAGACTATGAAGTCGTCGGAAAAAATGCAGCACAGCAAGCCTATTCCTGGAACATCACCTCGATCGTCAAGGAATGGTATAGCAGTGGCGTGAATAACGGATTGATGTTGAAAGACAATGTGGAGACATCGGGGTATAAGGAATATTACTCCGCGGACACCAGCCAAGCGTACTTAAGCTATCGTCCGGTCATCAAGATTACTTATGTTAACAACAATGGTCTGGAAGCCTATTGGACCTATCACAGCCAAGATGTGGGACGCGCAGGTGTCGGATATGTCAATGATTATGACGGAAACTTGGTGTTTCTCCATCAAGACACGGTCGGAACTGGGAATTTGATGCCGATTTCCGTGAATCATGTCTACAATAACAATGATCGAACGAAGACGATTGCACCATTCACAGGTGACTTTGGCGTCGGGTGGCGGTTGAACGTAAGCCAACTTGTTCAATATAATTCATCCACCGGGTTGAAGTCGTACATCGATGAAGATGGCACCGTCCACTACTTCAAGTCAACGGCCAATTCGGAAGGCTACTTTGAAGACGAAGCCGGTCCTCAATATAGGATTAAGCTCGTGGGCAGTAATTTTGAGTTGCTGGATTCAAGCGACAGGAAGTACGATTTCACGCTCTATAGTACCAGTAATAATGTCAATAGTTATCTGTTGACTCGCATTACGGATGAAAACGGGAACTTTATTTTGCTTAGTTATACTGGATCCAGATTGGATAAAGTGACGGATGGCGCCTCACGAGAGACGACCTTTACCTATGATACCAATAATCGACTGTCAGTAATCAAGGATCCAGCAGAGAGAGTAACAACCTATACCTATTCGGGTGGATATTTGACTGAAATCACCCATCCCGATCAACGAAAATCGATCTATACTTACGACACAACAGGTCTTAATGCTGGGAATCTGCTTAGCGCAACCGACAAGGAAAACTCATCCGGAGGCTATCGGATCACTTACACCTATACTTCAATCAGTTACGTCTTTCAGCCATCACGAATTACAAGCATCAATGAGTCCAACACGAGTCTTACTCCCACAGCATCAGGGAAATCCTATTCGCTGACTTATGGATCCAATACCACGGTCATGAAAGACAATGTGGCAAATACGAAAGAAATCTACACCTTCAATAATGATGGAAACACTACGAACGCCCGGGACGGGAATGATATCGCCACCTATTATGGGTATGATTTAGATCCAAACGCAAAGAATTCTTTGATTAGCGCTTCGAAACCGCAAAAGACGGTGCTCAACTATCTCAAAGACACGAGCGGCGAACTCACGCCTTCTTCATGGAGTTATTACTCTTTGGGCGGTTCTTTGGGAAGTAATGTGTACGACACCGATGAGAAAGTCTTCGGCAACCGCTCCCTGAAAGTTAGCAAAAGCGTTGCGGCTGGAAGTTACTTCTATCAGCAAGAAATCAGTAGTCTGGCGAAAGGTAAAACATATACCTTCTCGGCCTATGTCAAGACCGTCGGCGTCATAGGTTCGACAAACAGTGGGGCAAATCTATTTATTTATTATGAAAACGGTGCCGGAACAAAGCTTACGGCGTCTTCGAAGTATCTCACTGGAACCCAGGATTGGCAACGAGTGGAAGTAACGTTCACCTTGCCAAGCGATGCGTCCTCGGCGAATGTAATGTTTTGTGCTGGGAATGTCAATGGGACCGGAACGATTTATCTGGATGCGCTTCAAGTCGAAGACGGACCGGTTGCGAATGCCTATAATCTGATTGAAAACCCGGATTTCAGATATGGCACCACCTCCTGGACAGTCAGTGGAGACACAACGGTTATCACTACGGCCGATCCCTTGCACCCGGTTTCATCCGATGATAATGTCATGCGGATCAACGGGGAAGTCGGTGTCAACAAACAGTTCTACCAAAGTTTGAATGTTAGCGGAGCCGCAGGCGACTCCTATGTATTAAGCGGATGGGCGAAATCAGATTCCGTTCCCCTGTCCGGCTCGCGGTTGGTTGCCCTATACATTCGATTCGATTATATGACAACCAATGATTATGGCTATTTCAAAGCCGTCTTCAATGTGGATTCCACTGAATGGCAATACCTTTCATTCAGGGCGGTGGCAGAGCGGCAATATAAAGCAGTCTATGTCATTGCGGTTTACTCCTATAATGCGAATTCGGCGATGTTCGATTCACTGGTGTTGCATAAAGAAAACTTTGACCGAAAATATGCCTATGATTATCATGGGAATATCACGACAATCACCGACTTGGATGGTCAAGTCACGACATATGCGTATACTAACGGCGAACTGACGAGTATTACAGATCCGGAAGGGTATATAACCTTAATTGAATATACAAATGGAGAAATCAGTGGAATCACGACACCCGACAATGTGGAAACAACGTTTATTTCTGCAGCGAATGGGAATGTCACCTCGTCTCGGACAGGGAACGATACGCTCTTTACAACGACTACTACAACCTACTCGACGGATGGGAATTATCTGGCATCTCAAATTGACAGTGAAGGGAATGTCATTCGAACCCTCTATGATCCCAATAAAGGGACGCTCAGCAGTTATACTGACGCTAATGGGCACGCAACGACCTATTCTTATGATCCCAACACCGATGCGCTTCTTTCCGTAAGCTCAACGGTCGGCTCTTCGACCGCAACAAATACCTACGGTTACACGAATGATCGGTTAAGTTCTATCACGCATAATGGATTCAATTATGGATTTGTCTATGATCCGCTGGGTAATTTAACCTCAATCAGTGTCGGAAGCCAGGTCTTGGTGACCAATGGATACCAGACTCGCACCAACAAACTCCTTCAAACGCAATATGCTAATAATCAGACCGTCAGTTATGACTATGACAGCGCCGATCGAATCAGTGCGATCCGGTACAATGGGACGATCAAATTCAAATATACCTACGATGCCCGCGGAAACCTGACGATATCCGAGGATATTGCGAACTCAGTTACTCTTCGCTATTCTTATGATAGTTCAGACCGGTTGGTTGGTGTCGGCGATTCCAACGGCAATCGATATTCTTATGACTATAATCAAAACAGCAATGTGGGCGTCTTCAGTGAAATGATCGGGACGAAGTCCTTTACAACGACTTATACCAGTGAAGATGGAAAACCTCTAAGTGTCGTCGCGAATAATGGTTCTTCAACCACTTACGATTATGATGCACTCGGACGACTTTTAATGAAAACACTGGCGACTGGAAGTTCGACTTTCAGCACATCCTACACCTATCTTTCTGGACTTCAAGGATCGACCACCAATCGAATTGAAAGCATCGCTAATAATGGTGCTGCCTTTACCTATGAATATGATGCCAATGGAAACATCACGTTAATCACTGATTCCGAAGATAGCTTCGAATATTTCTACAATGAACTGAACGAACTGGTGCGTGAAAATAACGAACGGGAAAATGCCACCTATGAATATAATTATGATCTTGGTGGCAATATCCTCAGTAAAGTTACTTATCCCTTTACCGTTGGTAGTCTGGATGGAGTGAGTGGAGTAACCGTTAACTATACCTACGGTGACAGCAACTGGAAGGATAAGTTGACGAGTTATGGTGGGCTTCCGATTACGTATGACGCCATCGGGAATCCGCTCACTTATAATGGATCGACCTATACTTGGACGATGGGAAGACAACTAAGTGGCATCGATAATACTGGGTTCGATATCGACTACAAATACAACGATGCTGGAATCCGGATCCAGAAGATTGTGAACTCTGTCCCGACCAACTATCATTTGGTCGGGGATAAAGTGACCTATGAATCCGATGGAACCCATGCGATCTATTATACCTATGATGCGCAAGACAAACTTATTTCGATGAATTTGACGGAAGCCGGAGTTTCCACCGAATACTACTATATTCGCAATGCACAAGATGATATCATTGGTTTGTTGGATGGAAACGGAAATCAGGTTGTCTCC
>JBGSTC010000031.1:0-4921 GCA_041736705.1 Erysipelotrichaceae bacterium | reverse complement strand
TATTCTGGCGCGAGAGTTCAAATCTCTCCTACTCCGCCATTAATATTAATTAATAAAAGATTTACAAATCTTTTATTTTTTATACAAAACCATTGATTTTACCTAGTATTTAAGGTATACTTTGTTGGTATTTAAATTTGTCTCCTTAGCTCAGTTGGTAGAGCAACTGACTCTTAATCAGTGGGTCTAGGGTTCGAGTCCCTAACGGGTCACCATTGAAAATCAAACCTGTCCGAAAGGATGGGTTTTTTTTCATTTCATAAGACGGAACCGTCCGCCACGAATGGAATCACCCCGGATGAAGTGAATGCGTTTGCATTTATGAAAACAAATGATTATTTATTTTCAGAAATAATGAAAGATTATGATTGCATTTCACCATTCTTTCATATATAATCGAGACATATTACCGAGAGGAGGGTATTCTATGAAGAGAATTCTTGTGTTAGTGGCTACGGCCTTATTGGTTCTGTCGGGATTTACCGCTTGTACGTCCAAGGATAAAGGTACCATTAAGATCGGGGTTAACGTCGAGTTGACAGGGGAAGCCGCCGTCTACGGTCAACCCGAGAAGAAAGCGATTGAATTGGCAGTGAAGGAAATCAACGATGAGGGAGGGATTTTAGGCAAACAGGTCGAGGCGATCTATTACGATACCAAGACCGACGGCGCTGAATCCACCAGCAACGTCACCAAACTCGCCACCGAAGATAAAGTCGTCGCCATCATCGGCGCCGCGATCTCCGGAACCACCATGGCCGCCGCACCGGTTGCCAACCAGTACATGGTACCGATGCTTACCCCGTCAGGATCCAATGCGAAAGTAACCAATGACGGAACCACCGTTTACCCGTATGTCTACAGAGCTTGCTTCATCGACCCGTTCCAAGGCGTCGTTATCGCGAACTTCTCCTCCACCGAATTGGGAGCCACGAAAGCGGCTGTCATCGGATCCAGTTCTTCCGACTACGCAAAAGACTTGGCGACGATTTTCGCGGACCAATTCGAAAAGAATGGCGGGACCGTGGTCGCTGAAGAATACTACACCGATACCGATACCGACTTCAACGCGATTTTGACGAAACTTCAAAACGCGGGTGAATTCGATGTCCTGTTCATCGCCGACTACGCCGTACGCGCCGGATTGATCATCGGTCAAGCCCGTACCGCAGGGATCATGGTCCCGATCGTCGGTCCCGACGGCTTTGAATCCCCCGACTTGGTCGCATTGGCCGGCGGAGCGGACAAAGTCAACGACATCTACTTCTCCACCCATTTCTCCACCTTGAGTGAAGACCAAGCCGTTAAAGATTTCATCGCTGCGTATACCGCATCCGCCGGTGCCGCGCCGAGCGCCTTGAGCGCCCTCGCCTATGACGCCGTCTACATGCTGAAACAAGCGATCGAAGATGCCGATTCCACGGATCCCGTTAAAGTCAACACCGCTCTTGAAGCGCTGAAAGACTTCAAAGGAATCACCGGAACCATCAACTTCGACGAATGGCATAATCCGATCAAATCGGCGATCGTCGTCGAATTGGTCAATGGCGAACAAGCCAGCGCGACTGTAGTTAATCCTTAATACGTAGGGAAGGCTGTAACGCAAAACAGGTGAAAGGCGACTTTCACCTGTTTACGTTCACTAGGAGGAGGACCGAATGCTAGAGTTTCTACAACAAATGATTAACGGTTTATCCATCGGCAGTATCTATGCATTGATCGCCCTGGGATACACCATGGTTTACGGGATCATCAAATTGATCAACTTTGCCCACGGGGATATGTATATGATCGGGGCCTATGTCGGAATGATCTCGGTGACTACGTTCAAACTACCTTTCGTACTGGCGCTTCCGGCGACGATGATCGTCACGGGGATCCTGGGCGTCGTGATCGAACGTATCGCATATCGTCCACTGAGAAAATCCACGCGTGTCGCGGCGCTGATTACGGCGATCGGGGTGTCCTTCTTTCTGCAGAATGCGGTAAGCCGGATCATGGGCGCCAAGATCTATACGTTCCCGCCCGTTCTTGAGAACCGTACGTTCATGCTTTATGGTTTACGCTTCAATACCCAGCAAATCGCGATTTTCGTAACCGCGATCTTACTGATGATATTGTTGCAGGTCATCGTCAAGAAGACGAAAGTCGGTCGTGCCATGCGTTCGGTTGCGGTAGACCAGGACGCGGCGAAACTGATGGGGGTCAATGTCGATCGTACCATTTCGCTTACTTTCGCCATCGGGAGTTCACTGGCCGCTGCGGCCGGGATCCTGGTCGGCATCTATTACAACACCATCAATCCGTTGATGGGTTTCGCGCCTGGGTTGAAGGCGTTCGTCGCCGCGGTTTTCGGGGGGATCGGAATCATCCCCGGAGCCATGATCGGTGGATTTGCGATCGGTCTGATTGAAACTATGGTCAGCGGTTATGGCAGCACCCTGTACAAGGATGCGGTCGTCTACATCATCCTGATCCTTGTCCTCATCATCAAACCCAGCGGCTTGTTGGGTAAGAACAGAAAGGAAAAGGTCTAGCCATGAAAAACACGTTCCTGAATAAAAAGAATCTGACATGGTTGATCCTTGGCGTCGCGTTCTTCTTTCTAATCCAAGTGTTGATCCAAGTCGGAGTCATCACGCCGTACTATCGTGTTACGATGTATTGGATCTGTTTGTTTGCGATCCTGGGCGTCAGTTTGAATGTCATCATCGGGGTGACCGGACAGTTCTCCCTCGGCCACGCGGGGTTCATGTCGATCGGTGCCTATAGCGCAGCCGTCGTCCTACGTTCGATGCCCAATCTCACGGGGTTGTTTCTGGGCATGGCGGTCGGGGCGCTGATCAGCCTCTTCGTCTCGATGGTCGTCGCCATTCCGACCTTGCGTCTAAAAGGCGACTATCTTGCCATCGCGACCCTGGGGGTCGGAGAAATCATCCGCATCGTCATCCTCAACATGAAAATCACCAACGGAGCCTCCGGGATCAGTAATATCCCGTATCTCATCAGTTGGCCGCTGATGTTCTTCTTCGTCTTCATTTCCATCATGTTTTCAGCCAACTTCAAAAACAGCGCGATCGGTCGCGCCTGCATCAGCATCAAGGAAGACGAGATCGCTTCGGAAGCGATGGGGATCAATACGACCAAGTACAAGGTCATGGCCTTCATGTTCGGGGCGTTGATCGCTTCGCTGGCCGGTGGATTGTATGCGACGACCTATTACGTCATCAAACCCGAAACCTTCGGCATCAACAATTCCATCAACATCCTGGTCATCGTCGTTTTCGGCGGGATGGGGAGTCTGACCGGAAGCGCCGTCGCCGCGATCGTCCTGGGCATCATCAACAACGTGTTCCAGCCCTTGGCGGAATGGCGCATGATCATCTATGCCTTGGCGCTGATCGTCATCATGATCTTCCGCCCGCAAGGCTTGCTTGGCACCAGCGAAGCTTCGCTGAAAGCCATTTTCTCGCTCGATACCTATAAGAATGCACTCAAAGGGTTGATCGACCTGGTGACGCTGAAAAAATTCAGGGTCGCGGCCGCGTCGATCGGAAAGGGGAAACAGCGATGAGTCTATTACGAGTCGAACATCTGACGAAAAACTTCGGCGGATTAAGCGCGGTTTCCAATGTTTCCATCTCGGTGGAAGAAGGGGAACTGGTCGGCTTGATCGGTCCCAACGGCGCCGGGAAGACCACCCTTTTCAACGTGCTGACCGGGGTCTATACGCCCACGGAAGGCAAAGTGTTATTGACGAAAGACGGGAAGACCGTCGAATTGAATAAGATGCCCCCCTACAAGATCACGCATCAAGGGGTGGCGCGTACTTTCCAGAACATCCGTCTCTTCAAGGAATTGTCGGTCCTCGACAACGTGAAGATCGCCATGAACAAGGAAGCGAAGTACAGTATCCTGGGTGCTTTGATTAGATCTGTCAGCTTCTATAAGTCCGAAGCGGCGATCGACGTGAAAGCGCGGCAGTTCCTCGCCAAAGTCCATCTGGATGAATTGGCCGATGTGAAGGCGAAGAATCTGCCCTACGGAAAACAGAGACAACTTGAAATCGCACGTGCGATGGCCACCGGCGCCAAACTTTTGTTTCTCGACGAACCGGCGGCGGGGATGAACCCGCAGGAAACCCATGCCCTGACGGAATTCATCGCCAAGATCCGTAATGAAATGAATCTGACCATCGTCTTGATCGAACACGACATGTCGTTGGTCATGTCGATCTGCGAGCGCATCTTCGTGTTGGACTACGGGAAACTGATCGCCCAAGGATCGGCCCAGGAAGTCAAAAACAACCCGCGCGTCATCGAAGCGTATCTGGGCGAGGAGGAATAGGGCGATGTTGAACATCGAAAAACTGAATGTGCATTACGGCGTGATTCATGCGCTGAAAGATGTTAAAATAGAAGTGAAGGAAGGGCAGATCGTCTCGTTGATCGGATCCAACGGAGCCGGCAAGACGACCTTGCTTAAAACCATCAGCGGACTCTTGAAACCGACCAGCGGGTCGATCGTCTACCTCGACAAGGACATCCTCAGCGTATCGGCGCAACTGTTGCCGACGATGGGCTTGGTCCAAGTCCCGGAAGGACGTCGTATCTTTTCCGGCTTGACGGTTTATGAAAACTTGTTGATGGGTGCCTATCTTCGTAAGGATAAAGAGGGGATCAAGGAAGACCTCGAAAAAATCTACAAGCGCTTCGAGATTTTGTATAACCGCAGAAACCAGGATGCCGCGACCTTGTCGGGCGGGGAACAGCAGATGTTGGCGATTTCCAGGGCGTTGATGGCCCGTCCGAAATTGCTGCTGCTGGATGAACCGTCGATGGGGTTGGCCCCGTTATTGGTTCGTGAAATCTTCAATATCATCAAGGAAATCAACGCGAGCGGGACGACCATCCTCTTGGTC
>JBGSTC010000013.1:0-40973 GCA_041736705.1 Erysipelotrichaceae bacterium | reverse complement strand
GTTCATAGCCCCCGAATCTTCCTGAAAGGTATGCTTCGACCACTTCTCGCTTAAATGCCGGATCATACTTCGTAAATGTACTGCCTTTCTTAGCCATAAAGAAACCTCCTTTGGCTTATTTTACATCTGTCATACGACATTTGTCAGATTCAAGGAGGTTTCGATTCAAACTATGCTTTTTAGATGAGTAAACTTTACCTGGGGCTATTCAATTCGCCTATTTTTTTTGAAGGAGTCGAGTAGAATTCGTGTCGATCAGGATGGCTCCCAAGGGGGCGCTGATCAGGATGGACAAGACGGCGACACTGAGTAACGTGTTCCCCGAAGCTAGTCCCAATGAAAGCGGGATGCTTCCGATCGCGGCTTGGACGGTCGCCTTGGGAAGATAGGCATAGACGCAGAAACGTTTCTCCTTTGACGTAACCGTTGTCTTGGATAAACTCAATAAGACCCCCAGGCTTCGGACCAGAAGCGCAAGGAGAATCAAAGCGACCGCAAGGAAACCGACGGTCCGCAAACTTGAAATCTGGACGGCGGCACCGACCATCACGAAGAGGAACAGTTCCGCGGCGACCCAGACTTTCGAGAATTTCCCGGACAAACGCTTCGCCAGGATCTCGTAGTTTTTGAGGATTGCGATCCCCAACGCCATGACGGCGATGTAGCCGGAGAAGGCGACCTTACCCACAAGCGCGCTTTCTAGGCTGACAAGAAAGAAACTGGCGCTCAACAGCAAGATGACTTTCACGGTATCCCGCATGTGGACCCGTTTGAAGAAGAGAACCAGAACAGAACCAAGAAGATAACCGATCGTCGCTCCCAGGATGACGGCGAGCGGTACGTTGGCCAAGGTCAGCCAACTGAAGGTGCCGCCAGTCGCAAGGGCGATCAATCCAGTGAAAACGACGATGACATAAATGTCGTCGACCGAGGCACCCGCCATGATCATCTGGGGGATCCGATGGTCGCGTCCATAGCCCGCCTCCATCAAATGAAGCATGCGGGGGACGACGACGGCCGGCGAAACGGCTGCGAGGATCGCTCCCAAGATCGCCGCATCCAAGGTCGACAAGCCCAAAAGTAAAGGTCCAAGAAATGTGACGGCCAAGATTTCAAAGGTCGCGGGGATAAAGGACAGGAAGAACGCCGGCCGACCGACTTTCTTCAGGTCGCTAAGATCCAGTGACAGACCGGCACGAAACAAAATGATGATCAAGGCGATCTGACGGATTTCCGACGAAATGTCTAGTAACTTGGGAGAGATTTGATTGAAGACATAGGGACCCAACAAGATCCCCGACAACAACATCCCCAACAAAGCGGGGAGTTTCAAACGGTTCATGACCCCACCCAGAAAAAGGGAAGTAATCAAGATCAAGGCGAGACTCAGCAACATTTCGATTCCTCCTTTAAAAAAAGCCGTGACCGCGATCCAAAGATCGTAGAAGTCATCAGCCGTTGGCGGTTTTAGCAGAGCTAGGGGAGTACTTCATTCCCGTGGGTATTATACCACCAAGATGTCGGGTGAAAAGAACGAATAGGCAAGATAAGGTGAAAAAGTTCAATCACAACGCCATTCATCGGTTTTGGTGAAGGGTTTATCGGGGGAATGCGTAGAAAGACAAAGAGTGTGCTAAAATGAAGGAAAGCTGCGAAAGAGGGAAGACGATGAATGTAACCGAGATCCAAAACAACCAAGCTGTCGAAGTCACGATCTATTCACCCAAGGAAATCAAGAAAATCGCCTATACCGATTATGTGAACGATTCCCGACCGTTCGTGCCGACCGTCACCTGGATCAACGTCGACGGAATCAGCGACCATGACCGCATCGAAAGCATCTTGGAACCCTTCGGGATCCATCCGATGATCGTGGAGGATGTCTTGGTCGTCGGCCAGCGACCCAAGATCGAAGAATACGACGAATACGCGTATGTCATGTTGAAGATGATTTACTATGCCGACGAGGAGTTGGTGTTCGAACAGTTGTCGATTCTGTTTGACATGGACACCGTGATCACGATCGGAGAACGGCATGGCGATGTCTTCGACGGGGTTCGCAAGCGTTTGGAGAATCCGGAAAGTAACTTACGGAAAGGCAAGAGTGATCATTTGGTCTATGCCATCGTGGATTCGATCGTCGACGCCTATTTCGACGTCTTGGAAGTCTTGGGCGAAAAAATCGATGAAAGGGAAGAAGAACTGCTCGAACATCCGGACATCAGTCTCCTGAGTGTCCTCAGACAATACAAGCGTGACCTCCTTTTCCTGCATAAAGCCATTTGGCCTTTGCGTGAGGTGATCTCACGGATGTTGAGCGATCAACCCAAGGAAATCCATAAGGAAACGATCCCTTATCTCAGGGATGTCTACGACCATGTCTACCAAAGCATCGATTCGATCGAGACGTATCGCGAACTGCTTTCGGGAATGATGGATCTGTATCTTTCCAGCATTTCCAACCGGATGAACGAAATCATGAAGGTGTTGACCATCATCTCGACCATCTTCATCCCCCTAACCTTCATCGCCGGTGTCTATGGCATGAACTTCAAATACATGCCTGAAATCCCATGGATCTACGGATATCCGTTCGCTCTGGCAGTCATGGCCGCGATCGCGATCACCATGGTCATCTACTTTAAACGGAAAAAATGGTTCTAGTAAAGAAGGATAAAGCCCGTTGAAAGGCTTTATCCTTTTCATTCTGTGTAAAATGAATTATCCTTTATCTAGATGCGAATGTTTCGCAAGTGGGAGAGAGAATGAAACGAATACTAACGATACTTATCGTCCTGACGTTGAGTTTGTCGGGCTGTGCTAAAAAACCAAGCGATGATAAATTGTCCATCGTCGTCGGTGTGTATGTCTTGGAAGAGTTCGCACGTCGGATCGGGGGAGATTTGGTGGATGTGGTGAATCTGGTTCCGCCGGGGGTCGAAGCGCACGATTTCGAACTGAGTGCGCAAGACCGCATCCTTTTGGACAAGAGCGATGTGCTCTTGGCCATCGGTTCCAGCTTTGAATCCTGGCTCGATGAAGTGGCTTCGGGATTGAAAGACACCTTGATCGTGCGTACCGGCGACGGACTATTGGGAAATGAGAACGATCCGCACATTTGGCTCGACCCGATGCTGGCGAAGGAAATCGCGATCAAGATCCAAAACGCCTTGATCGAAAAAGATCTTGAAAACGAAGCGACCTATCGTGCCAATACACAATTATTAGTGCAAGAACTGGAAGAATTGGATGATTTGTTTGAAACTTCCCTCGAGAATCGGCAACGCGATCTCTTCGTCCCCGCCCACGATGCCTTCTCCTATCTTGCCCTCGCCTATGGTCTGACCCAACGATCCATCGCCGGGACGAACCCCGAGGGGGACGTGGATGCAAAGCGACTCAAGGAAATCATCGATCTGGTGAATGAGGAGAAGATTCCGGTGATCTTCAGTGAAGAGAATCTGGATCCCAAGATCGCCGAAGCGATCGCCAACGAAACCCAGGCGATCATCATGACACTCAACCCGATCGAAAGTTTAAGCGAAGAAGATATCAAGGCAGGGGGAAATTACTTCAGCCTCATGGGAAAGAATCTGGATGGACTTAAAATCGCGTTAGGAGCGAACTAATATGAATCTTGGGGTAAGAGGAGAACATTTACGGTTTTGCTACCAAAACCGATGCATCATCGAAGAAACGGATTTCAGTGTGAAACCCGGTGAATTCTGCGTCATCGTCGGCGCCAACGGGTCGGGCAAGAGTACTCTGATGAACCTGTTATGCGGTGTCAGTATCCCGCAGGAAGGGGAAATCCGATGGATCGATGAAAAAGACCAACGGATTGATCCCAAAGGACATGTCGCCTATGTCAGACAAAACGCCGCCGCACAACACGGCGGTTTTCCCGCGACCGCCCAGGAAGTCGTCTTGTCCGCACTCAACGGACGCAAGAAATGGTTGGATCGCTATACGATGGAAGACCGGAAAAAAGCGGTCGACGCTTTGGATTTGGTCGGGTTGCCTGAAAGTTCGGATACATTGTTATCCGATTTATCCGGAGGACAGATCCAACGGGTCTTCCTCGCCCAAGCCCTGATGTGCGACCCCGATGCGATTTTGTTGGACGAACCCACCTCGTCGCTGGACCCTTCCTTCTCCCACACGTTCTTCGCACTACTGAAGGAAATCAATATGAAACGCAACACGACGATCATCGTGATCACCCATGACATGGGTTTGGCGAAGGAGTTCGCGGATACCGTGTATTGCCTGGAAGAAACCTCGATCGTCGAACTGGAGAAGTCGCAGATCGAAGAAGAACTGCGCCACAAACACAGCCACCCGCACAAGGAGGAATCCCATGGATCTGTTCAACTATGAATTCATGCGCAGGGCGGTGATTGTCGGCGTCTTGGTCGCCTTGATCGTCCCCGCCATCGGACAAGTCCTGGTCCTCAAACGCATGTCGATGGTTTCTGACGCTCTTAGTCATGTTTCTTTGGCCGGTGTAGCCTTTGGCTTGGTGGTCGGGATGAATCCGGTGTTAAGCGCGATTTTAGCGTGTATCCTGGCGGTGTTCGGTTTGGACGAACTCCGCAAAGTCCTCCCCGAATATGGCGAAACCGCCATCGCGGTCGTCTTGTCGCTAGGTATCGGCTTGGCTGCGATCCTCTCCGATTTCACCAAGAGCGGAACCAACTTCAACGCCTTTCTCTTCGGAAGCATCGTCGCGATCCCCGATGACGAATATCTCTTGATTCTGATCGGGAGCGTCGTCGTCTTCACCGTCTTCCTGATCTTCTATCGTTCGTTGTTCTCCGTCTCCTTGGATGAAACCTTCGCCCGGCTCAGCGGCGTCAACGTACGTCTTGTCAACATGGTCTTCATGACCTTGACCGCCTTGAGCGTCAGTATCGCCGCGAAGACTGTCGGGGCGCTGATCGTTTCATCCTTGGCGATCCTGCCGGTTTTATCCGGGATGCGGATCGCGAAAAGCTATAAACAAACCACCGTTTATTCAATCTTGTTCGGCTTGTTTTTTACGGTCACCGGCTTGATCCTGAGTTTCTATTTCGGCATCAAACCGGGCGGTGCGATCGTCCTTCTTGGGGTATTCACCTATCTCGGCTTGATCGCCCTTACCTCAAGGAAGGGGTTGGCAAAATGAAAGCTTGGCCCAAAGGAATGAAACGCACGAAATCCCGTGTCGCCATCTATAAAATCCTGGAAGCGGCTTCCCAACCGTTGTCGCCCAAGGAAATCCACGCCAAAATCAATCAAGGGGATTTCTGGCTGTCGACCGTCTATCGCGTCCTGGGACAATTCGAACAGGAAAAAATGATTCTGCGGATCGCAGGGATGGATGTCAATCACACATTATTTGAACTAAACCGGCATGAACACAAACACTTCGCCGTCTGCGTCGGCTGTCATCAACGCTTCGAATTGGAGGATTGCCCGATCCACGAGGACGTGCATGTCCAAGCGGAAGGCTTTGAAATCACGGAACACCGGGTCGAAGTGTTCGGGTATTGCGCGGAATGTCTTGAGAGAATGCGGTTATCGAAGGTGAAACACGATGCCTAAGGGGGAGACTATGGAAACATACGTACTGATTACCGGAGCCAGCTCCGGTCTGGGCGCGGATTTCGCGCGCCGCTATGCGATGGAAGGGAAGAACTTGATCTTGACGGCACGCCGTCTCGATCGGCTAGAAGAGTTGAAAACCGAAATCGAAGCGAAATATTCCGTGAAGGTGGAAGTCATTTCCGCCGATCTCTCATCGATCGCAGGTCGGAAAATCATCATCCGGCAGTGTCTTGGAAGAGTCGGCATCCTTGTCAACAACGCCGGGTTCGGGATCGGTTCGACCTTCGAATCGACGCCCTATCCCCGCGTCCAGGAACTGATCGACGTCAACATCAGTGCGGTCAGCGAACTTTGCCATGCCTTCATCCCTGAAATGAAAGCACGCGGCGAAGGGTCGATCCTGAACATCGCCTCGATGGCCGGGTTTACGGCCGGTCCCTACATGGCGGCGTATTATGCATCCAAAGCGTTCGTCCTTTCACTTAGCGAAGCGTTACATGAAGAATTGCTGCCCTTCAACGTTCACGTGGTCGCCGTCTGTCCGGGTCCGACCCTGACGGAATTCTTCGACCATACCGGACCCAAACGCGCGCTCGGGCAGAATCTCTTTCTCATGGGTAGCGACGACGTCGTGCGACAAGCGATTCGGGATGCCAAACGCAACAAAGCGATCGCGATTTCCGGTTTCCGCAACCAATTCCTGCATTTCCTGACGATCGTCCTCGGTCGGCGTGTCGCACGCAAAAGCGTGGCTAAAATCCAGGGATCCCGTCAATGAAGCGAGTCTATGTCTCCCCCTATCAAGCAAAGTGGAAAAACGAATTCGTCCGGCTGTGCACCCATTTGACCAAAATCCTGGATGAAGAGGTATTGGCGATCCGGCATGTCGGATCCACATCCGTCGAAGGCTGCCACGCCAAACCGATCCTGGACGTGGATGTCGTGTTGAAACATTCAGAGGACTTGCCGAGTGTTCGTGCCCTTTTGGAAAAGCGTGGTTATTTTTTCAGAGGCGACCTTGGGATTCCCGAACGCTTTGCCTTTGGCTACGGGAGCAGTTCGTTCATGCGCCACCATCTCTATGTCGTCCTACCTCAAAGCGACGCATATCTCAGCCATCTCGCCCTACGCGACAGTCTGAGGGCTAACACTGAATATCTAGCAGAATATTCCCGAATCAAACTTGAAATGGCGGACCGATTTCCCAACGACATCGACGCCTACATCGAAGGGAAAGGCGAAACCATCCGCAAGATCAAAGCGAGCGAAACCGGCAGAACATCCTATGAACTCAACGGTCAACTTCATACCAGACAACGAATCGACTCGAACACGATCCTTCTTAAAACCGACGGGGATTTCCCGGGGGAAATCCGGTTCACACTTCATCCTTTCCATGTGATCCGACTGATTGGGGATGGAAAGGTAAGTAAACACCTCCTCGGACTTGCGGAAGAGATCGTAATCGGGTATAAAAAAAGCGTCGACTGATCGACGCCTAAGTCTCAGGAAACGCTGAAGTATTTTGCGAAATTGCCTTTTTCCATCCGGCGCATCAACGGAAGCCCGATCGCCAGCACGCTCAAGGCTTCGCCCAAGGCGACATAGCCGGCGAAAATAAGGAATCCGCTGAAGGTCGGATCAAGCAGGATGGCCAGTTCCGCCCCGATGATGATACCGTTAACGATGATGGGAAACAAGGCGCTCAACCACGGGATGCCTTTGTATCGCACGGATCTGAATCGATACGTGAAGTACGCGGCGACCAAGGTCGCAAGGGTCCCGAACAATACGTCCCAGAAGCCAAGGATGTTGACACCGGTCATCGCCCCGATCAGATTGGTCAAGGCGCAGCCCAGGGTCAATCCCCACACCGGCAAGAAAGACAAGAGCGGCAACAGGGTCAGTGCTTCCGCGACCCGGATCTGGATCGCCCCGAAACTCAGGGGTGCCAAAAGCAAAGACACTGCGCTATACACAGCCGCGATCATCGCGATCTTCATTAATTTCTGTACGTCGTTTTGTTTCATAAGAACCTCCGAAATCCAGTGCCTATTCTACTTGTTTCCTGCGATTTATGCAAGGTATACTCTAACTATCTGAAAGGCGGATGCAAATGAACCCATTTTCAAGAACCGAATTGATCATCGGTGCCGACGGAATCAAGAAGCTCAATGAAAGCAAAGTGGCAGTCTTCGGGATCGGCGGGGTCGGAAGTTACACGGCCGAAGCCCTTGTCCGTTCCGGGATCGGATCGATCACCCTGATCGACGATGACGACATCCATCTCACCAATCTGAACCGGCAACTCCCGGCACTGCATTCGACCTTGGGTAAGAAGAAAGTCGATGCGATGGGGGACCGTCTATTGGATATCAACCCTGAACTGAAACTGGTGAAGTTACCGATGCTTTATCTGCCGGAAAACGCGGATCAAGTCGATCTGTCGGAATATGACTACGTGGTCGACGCGATCGATACGGTCAGTGCGAAACTCGAGTTGGTCCAACGCTGCAAAGTTCTGGGTATACCGATCCTCTCCAGCATGGGCGCAGGCAACAAACTCGATCCGACCCGCCTGAAGATCGGTGATGTCTTTGAAACCACCGTCTGCCCCTTGGCGAAAGTGATGCGCCATGAATTGCGGAAACGGGGGATCGATGCCTTGAAAGTCGTCTATTCCACCGAAGAACCCGTCAAACGATATGACGTCGACCTCGATGAAAACGGGAGCCATAGGAAACGTCAAACCCCCGGAAGCATCAGCTTCGTGCCCTCCACCGCGGGCTTATTGATCGCCTATGCCGTCGTAACTGACCTATTGAAGGCAAAGTAAACATGGTATAATAAGAAAAACGAGGTACTCTATGGAAAAAGATTTACGGATCGCCGTCTTGATCGATGCGGACAATGTGAGCGACAAATATGTGAAAGCGATTTTCAACGAAGTTTCGAATCATGGAACTCCGACCTATAAACGGATTTACGGGGATTGGACCAAACCGCAGTTCGCCAGTTGGAAAGCGTTGTTATTGGACTATTCCATTTCCCCCATCCAGCAATACGCCTACACCACCGGGAAGAACGCGACCGACGCCGCCTTGATCATCGATGCGATGGACATCCTCTATTCGCAAAACGTGGACGGCTTCTGCATCGTATCCTCCGACAGCGACTTCACCCGCTTGGCGAGCCGTCTGCGTGAATCCGGGAAATACGTCCTGGGCATGGGCGAGAAGAAGACGCCGACCGCGTTCATCGCGGCGTGCGAGAAATTCAAGTACCTCGAAGTCTTATTGAACCCCACCGATGCGTCGGGAACGGCGGATCCGAAGGAAAAGATCGAAAAGAAGAACGGCATCAAGGAAAAGAGCGGGATGGCTTCACAGAAAGAACTGATCGAAACCATCAAGACCATCATCAACGACAATTCCGACGATGACGGCTGGGCGTTTTTGGGTGAGATCGGCAACGTATTGAACAAGCGTTATCCGGATTTCGATTCACGCAACTACGGCTATCAGAAACTGACCCCGCTGATCAATTCTTTGAAAGGCTTTGAAGTCCAGTCCCGCAAGACCTCCAACCCCAACATCACCCACAAGTACGTTCGCATCAAACAGAACGTCGAACACGATGAATGAGTTGTTTCTCCTCCATGACGCTTCACTGAAGCGATACAACACACTCGGGTTGGACGCGGTTGCGTCCAACCTCTATTTACCTTTCTCCCAGGAAGCCTTCAAACAAGCCTTGATCCAGACCAAGGACAAAACCCGGGTGCTGATCGGGAGAGGCGCGAACATCCTTCTCGCCAAAGCCTACTACGACGACTCCTATGCCTTCATCGTCACTTCCAACGCCGGCAACCTCCGTCTTGAAAACGGGGAAATGGTGGCTGAAGCCGGGGTCACGCTGGACCGCTTAGCCTGGTTCTGCATCGAACAGAGCATCGGCGGCTATGAGTTCGCTGAAGACATCCCGGGGACCGTCGGCGGCGCCTTGATCATGAACGCCGGTCAGTTCGAATACACGATCGGGATGTACGTGAACTGGATCGACGTGTATCATCCGGCTTCGGATGAATTCAAACGGATCGATCCTGATCCGGAGTTCTTCGGTTATCGCCGCTCGAAACTGGAAGAAAAAGGGGCGGTCGTCCTCGCCTGCGGACTTCGCACGCCGCCGGGTGAAAGCATGAAAAGCTTGGAAAAAGTGTTGGAGTACAAGCGGGAAAGATATCGTAAACAGCCCAGGAACTATCCCAATGCGGGGTCGGTCTTCAAGCGACCGACCAAGGACGGGGTAACCTACTATGTCTGGAAACTGTTCGAGGAAACCGGGTTGAGAGGCTATCGGATCGGGGATGCGCAAGTGTCCGACAAACATCCGGGATTCATCGTCAACCTGGGCAAAGCAAGTCAGAAAGACGTCTTGGATTTAGTGAACGAATGCATGAAACGCGTGAAAGAACGCTTCGATATCGACCTTCAGCTCGAATGGAAGGTCATCGACTAACGAAAGAGGGGAATCCTGATGAAACCCATTGCCATCCTTGTCGCTTTGGAAACACCGGAACGTAAGGATTTCGAACAGGAAATCCGCGAAACGGAAGCCTTGGCGGAAGCCTGCGACATCACGGTCGCCCAGACCCTGACGCAAAAGGCCGCATCCACCGCTTCGCCGACCTATGTGAAAAGCGGGAAACTGGAAGAGTTAACCCAAGCGATCGAGGCGCAAAAAGCCGACGTCGTGATTTTTAACGACGAACTCAGCGGATCGCAACTGCGCAACCTGGAAGAACGGCTGCCGGTGACGATCTTGGATCGCACCCAGTTGATCCTGCGCATCTTCGAACAGCGCGCCAAGACGCGCGAAGCGAAACTGCAAGTCCAAGTCGCGGAGCTGACCTATCAGCTCCCCCGCAGCAACACCCGTCACGGATCATTCGCGGGAAGACAGCAGGGCGGCGGATCACGTAATCGCGGATCGGGCGAAAGCCAGATCGAAATCAACCGGCGTCATCTGAAATCACGGATCCAGGACCTGCAGGAAGAACTGCGCATCATGGAAATCCAACGCCAAACCCAACGGAAACAACGACTTAAGAAAGATTTGCCCAACATCGCGTTGGTCGGCTATACCAATGCGGGGAAATCGACCCTGATGAACGCGTTCATCAAATTCCTCGATGAAAAGGAGAGTAAGTTCGCGGAAACCAAGGACATGCTTTTCGCCACCTTGGATACCGCCAGCCGCGGTTTGTCTTTGCGCAACGGGAAGAACATCGTCTTGACCGATACGGTCGGCTTCGTTTCCCATCTGCCCCACGGACTCATCAAGGCGTTCCGATCCACGTTGGAAGAAATCCTGGAAGCCGACATCCTCCTGCACGTCATCGACGCGGCGCATCCCGATGCCATGAAGCAAGCCGAAATCACCCTGGCGACCATCAAGGAAATCGGGGCGGGGGATATCCCGATGATCAATGTCTTCAACAAGACCGACAAGTCCTGTTTCGATGTCCCCGTGGACGGCGTACGCATTTCCGCAAAGTTCGGGACCGGGATGGAAGAATTGATCTCGGCGGTCGAACGTCAACTATCGCTCAGCGAAATCCAGGTCCAATTGTTCATCCCCTTTGAGAACCAGAACCTCATCAGTAAGATCCGCAGTGAATTCAGGATCTTGTCGATGACGGAAACGGAAACGGGCACCTTGGTCCAAGTCAGCGGAAGCCCGGATAAATTGGCGGCCTACCGTATTTTCTTCAGAATCGTCAACCAATGAAAACCAGGACCTTTTCGGGTCCTTTTCAGTCGCAATCCTGCGCAGGAGGGGAACATGATCCTAACCACCACGCCTTCGATCGAAGGGAAATCCATCGTTGAATACAAAGGCATCGTTTTCGGGGAAGTGGTTTCCGGCGTGGACTTCGTCAAGGACATCGCCGCCTCCTTCTCCAATTTCTTCGGCGGACGATCGGGATCGTATGAAGGTGAACTGATCGAAGCGCGTGAAAACGCGCTGATGGAGATGGAACGCCGCGCCATCGCGCTGGGCGCCAACGCCGTCATCGGGGTCGACATCGACTATGAAGTGCTTGGACAGGGTGGAAACATGCTGATGGTCACCGCCAGCGGTACGGCGGTCGTGGTCCGATAAGGCTTGATTTGTGAAGGAATCTGAGATATTTACCTCTATCTGACACAAGATAAGGGCAACAGGTTGTCAGTTTGGAAAACTTCTGCTATAATCGTCGCGAGAAGTGGGCGGATTTTTCACAAAGAATTTCGATTCAACGACGTCGGATCGAAGTTGCGTTCAGGGAACGATCGAGGTACATATGAAATTGAAGAGAAAACTTAGGGCACCTGTCATCCTCGTTCTCGTGGTGATCGTCGGAGCCTTCCTGACCAATCTGGCGACCAACGCCTATAAAGAAAGTCTGTTGGTGAAGGGCTATCGTTTAACTGTCGACGGGGAACCCTGGTTTGTCGTCGAAGACAAGACCGCTTTGGCCGACGCGATCGAGAAATACCGTGCTTCCTACATGACCGGGATCGGCGAACAGGCGAAAATCGTCGGCGTCGACTTCACGCAGAGTGTCGTTGTCGAAGAAGTGAAGGTCGAAAAAGAAGAATTCATGAGCATGGAAGCGGCGGAGCAAATGCTTTACGCCGTCGAAGTGCCGGCGGTTTACTATACGGTCAAAAGCGGCGATACCCTCTGGGACATCGCGATCGCCAACGACATCAAATTGTCCCGCATCATCATGCTGAACCCGCAGATCAACCCGGATAAGATCTGGGCCGGCAACCAATTGCTGTTCGAACCGATGAACCCCGTGTTGGACGTCGAAGTGAAACTTCAGACGACGCTTCGCGAACCGGTCGAATACACGACCCAATACGTCCAAGACAAGAGCTTGTTGGCGACGCAGCGCATCGTCATGAAGAAGGGTGTCGAAGGGGAGAAGGATGTGACCTACGACATCGTCATGGAGAACGGGTATGAGAAGACCGTAACCGTGGTCACCGAAAAAGAAATCGTCGCGCCGGTCGGAGCCGTCGTCAAAGTCGGCACCAAACGCACCCTGGTGCGGATCAGTTCTTCGAATTTCGGCGTCGTTTCCTCCGGTCGCCTAACCAGTAATTTCGGATGGCGCACCGATCCGATTTCAGGGAAGAAGGCCTTCCATACCGGTATCGACATCGCCGCCGCCTATGGGTCTTCGGTCTACTCCTACGCCTCGGGGACGGTCACAACCGTCAGCTACACCAACCTGCGCGGTTATTACATCACGATCAGCCATGGCAACGGACTTCAAACGACCTATCTCCACCTCTCCAGAACTTTGGTGAAAGTCGGGCAAAGCGTCAATGTCGGAACCAAGATCGGACAGGTCGGGTCGACCGGATACAGTACGGGGAACCACCTGCACTTCGGGGTCATCAAGAACGGGAACTACATGAGTCCCTGGGATTACATCTAAAACCATAAGGGATCCTCAAGGATTCCTTTTTTTCCACACCTTGAAAAGCAGGTGAAAAGAGTGTCGGACGAACGAAAAGTAAGTCGATTGTGATACAATGAAAGCCGGAAGGTGATTCTATGCCCTATTTCGATTACAGCGCGACCACGCCATGCGACCCTGAAGTTTCACAAGCTTTGTCGGAGGCGGACCGCGATTATGTAGCCAACCCCAATGCTTCCCACGCTCTTGGACGGAAATCCCGGGCTTTTTTGGATGAACGAATCCAATCGATCCAGTCGCGTTTCGGCTTGATCCAAAAGGAAATCGTCTTTACCTCGGGCGCTTCCGAGTCCAATAACCTGGCGATCAAAGGGGTTGCGAGTAAGTTGCCCGAAAAGAAACACATCGTTACATCCTTGATCGAACATTCCTCCGTCGTCGCCCCTCTGACCCATCTGATGCGTCAGGGCTATGATCTGGATTTCGTGAGCTTGGATGAAAACGGACGCTATGATCTGGATTCGCTTGCGTCATTGATCCGTGAAGATACCTGCCTGGTGAGCTTGGTGGCGGTCGACAGCGAGACGGGGATCCGTCAACCGGTCGAAGAAGCCGCGCTGATCGCCCATGAAAAAGGCGTGTTGTTTCATTGCGATGCGACCCAGGCGATCGGGAAATGCCCCATCGACCTTAACGCGTTCGACCTTGTCTCGTTCAGCGTCCATAAGTTCTACGGTCCCAAAGGGATCGGCGGATTGATCCGCAACATCGGCTTGGAACTGATCCCCTTGATCCATGGGGGAAAGAGTTTGACCAACGTGCGATCCGGAACCCCCGCGGTGTCCTTCGTGGCGGCGGCGGCCAAAGCGGTCGAACTATTTACCCTTGACGAATCGAATCGATACGATCAAGTTAAACGGATCAACGACAGACTTCGCGAAGCCTTGGGCGAAATCCCCTCGATCACCTTTAACACCAATCGCTACGGCATCCCCCCACATCCTCAATCTTAGCCTCCTGGGCAAGGATTCGGACGAGACGGTGGAACGGTTGAGCGAGAAGGGGATTTATCTCACGGCGCGCAGCGCTTGCAGCGGGAAGGAAGGATTCTCCCGTTCAGTCCATGCGATCACCAAGGATGAAGCCCGCGCGACCTCCAGCATCCGCATCAGCCTCTCCCATCTGACCAACGAGGACGAACTCGAACAATTGATCGAAGCCTTGAAAGAACTGGCGGCTCGTTGATATGAAAGTCGTCATGATCTCCGCGACCTGGTGTCCGGCTTGTCTCATCGTCCATAAGCGTCTTCGTGAATTGAAAGAAGTGACCGCGCGCTATTCGTTTGAAATCCTGGATCTGGATTTCGACGAAGAGAAAGTCGCACCCTATACCGTCGGAAAAACATTACCCGTCTTCATCGTTCTAGATGAGGATGGGAAGGAAATCCGACGCATCGTCGGCGAACGTACCGCCTTAGAACTCAAAGAGGAAGTCTTCCATGATTAAACGGATCCTATTCATCGGATTATTGCTGTTCGCGTTTCTTTTGCCGGTATCGGCCGAGGAAGCCCCCGCGAAACTCCATATCTATGTCTTTTACTCGGAAACCTGCATCCATTGCGCCAACCAGGAAGTGTTCCTGAACGAGCTTGGAGAAGAGGATCCGACCCTTGAATTCCATCGCTACGAAGTCATCGAAAACGAAGCGAACCGGGAATTGATGAAGAAAGTCGGCGATCTGATCGGGGCTCCCATCAAGACCGTTCCTTTCGTGTTGATCGGAAGATACCGCATCTCGGGATTCACCGAAGGCATCACCGATCAAACCATCCTCGATGCGATCGCGGACACCAAGGAAAACCCGGTCCGCGACCTGGTCGGCGAAATGTTGGGGATCGTCAAACCCGGTACGGGGACGGTCGACTACACCGGCGGTTCGACCGTCACGCTTCCGTTCTTCGGCACCGTGGACATGGCGACCGTATCCATCCCTCTGGTCGCGATCGTTTTGGGCATCCTCGACGGATTCAACCCTTGTGCCATGTGGACTTTGCTTTTCTTGATCGGCATGTTGTTCCGTATGGAAGATCGCAAGAAAATGTGGATCCTGGGGGGAGCGTTCTTAATCACCTCCGCCGCGATGTATTTCCTCTTCATGCTCTCCTGGCTCAACATCACCGTGTTTTTCGGATCGATCTCCTATGTCCGCTTCGCCATCGGGGCGGTCGCGATCGTCGGCGGAATCTTCAATTTCCGCTCGTTCTTGAAAACACCCGACGACGGGTGCGAAGTCGTCGACGACGACAAGCGCAAGAAACTGAAGAAGAAAGTCCTGTCGATCTCCAACCAACCGGTGTTCTACCTGGCGATCCTGGGCATCATGGGCTTGGCCTTGTCCGTCAATTTCATCGAACTGCTCTGTTCGGCGGGGTTCCCGGTCATCTTCACCCAGATTTTGGCGTTGCAGAACCTCGATGCCTTCCAATATGTCGGCTATCTCCTGCTTTATATCCTGTTCTTCCTCTTGGACGACTTGTTGGTGTTCTTCATCGCCATGAAGACGATGACCTTGACCGGCATCTCCACGAAGTACGGGAAATGGTCGCATCTGGTCGGCGGGATCATCATGGTCCTGATCGGATTACTGATGATTTTGAAGCCGGCGTGGTTGCAACTCAACTTTTATTAATGCGCGAAAAGCCTCTTGGACGAGGCTTTTTTACTGGAGGAATCCGGGGGTGAAAAAGTTGGTGAAATCAAGGGAAAAGGGTTGCGGAATTTTAATAATACTGTATAATTTGTTTCGCATTGATAAACAGGAGGGTTTGTGGAAATGAACAAGAAAATCGCTCTTTACGGATTCAATAACTTGACGAAAACATTGAGTTTCAACATCTACGATATCTGCTACGCCAAGAGCGAGAGGGAACACAAGGACTACCTGACCTACATCGACGAACAATACAATTCGGCGCGTCTGACCAAGATCCTCTGCGACGTCACCGAAATCATCGGCGCCCACGTCCTCAACATCGCCAAGCAGGATTACGATCCGCAAGGCGCCAGCGTCACGGTCTTGATCAGCGAAGAGCCGGTCGAGGAACAATTGAAAGACCCTTCGCTCAACATGAGCGGGGACGTCACGCCGCGTACCATCCTCGCCCACCTGGACAAGAGCCATGTGACCGTGCACACCTATCCCGAACATCATCCCGATCAGAACATCTCGACCTTTCGGGTCGACATCGATGTTTCGACCTGCGGACGCATTTCACCGCTCAAAGCCCTGGATTATCTGATCGGCAGTTTCGATTCGGACATCATCACGATCGACTACCGCGTACGGGGTTTCACGCGCAATCTGGAAGGGAAGAAATTCTTCATCGACCACGACATCACCTCGATCCAGAACTTCATCGACAAGAAGACACTGAAGCGCTACGACGCGCTGGATGTGAACGTCTACCATACCAACCTTTTCCATACCAAGATGATGATCAACCACATCGACCTTGAAAACTATATGTTCAATACGGATCCCGACGATCTGCGTCCGACGCAACGCCGTGAGATCCAAGACGCCTTATACAAAGAAATGATTGAGATTTTCAGCGGGGAAAACATCTACCAAGAGGAAGAGGTTCAATGACACAACTCGATCAAAACAAGGCGCCCATCGCGGAAGCGATGATCACGCATACGCATAAACGGACGGTCGCGTTCGACGTTCCCGGGCACAAGCAGGGGAAGGGGAATCCGATGCTTCGGGAGTTTTTAGGTGACAAGTGCCTTCGTTTCGATATGAATTCACGCAAAGATCTGGACAATCTTTGCCACCCCGTCGGGGTGATCTTGGAGGCGGAGGAAATCGCCGCCCAGGCGTTCGGCGCCGGCCATGCCTTTTTCATCGTGAACGGAACGACCGCCGCCGTCCAGGCGATGGTCATGAACGTCGCACGTAAAGAAGAGAAGATCATCCTGCCGCGCAACGTCCATCGTTCCGCGATCTACGCCTTGATCTTGACGGGGGCGATCCCGGTCTATGTCAACCCGGGCGTCCATCCCAAACTGGGCATCCCTTTGGGGATGCAACTGAAGGACGTGGAAGAAGCGATCCTCAAAAACCCCGACGCCAAGGCCGTCTTCGTCAATAATCCGACCTACTACGGCATTTGCAGCGACCTTCCCGCCATCGTGGAACTCGCCCATCGACACAACATGAAAGTCATCGTGGACGAAGCCCACGGGACGCATTTCTACTTTAAGAGCGGACTACCGGTCAGCGCGATGGCCGCGGGAGCCGACATGGCCGCCGTCAGCATGCATAAAACCGGAGGAAGCTTGACCCAAAGTTCCTTCCTTCTCATCCAAGATCCCAAAATGATGGGGGAAGTACGCCAAGTGCTCAACCTCACCCATACGACCAGCGGCAGCTACCTCCTGCTTTCTTCATTGGACATCACGCGCAAGTTCCTGGCGTTGCACGGGGAAGAAGAGTTTTCCAGGGTCATGCAGCTGACGGACTACGCACGCACCGAGATCAACAAGATCCCGGGTTTCTATTGTTTCGGCGGCGACATCATCAACGGCGGCAACATCGCCAATTTCGATACGACCAAACTCACGATCCACACGCGCGGCATCGGCTTGGCCGGGATCGAAGTCTACGACATCCTGCGCGACGAATACGACATCCAGGTCGAACTGGGCGACCTCGGCAACATCCTGGCGATCGTCGGGATCGGCGACAAGAAACAAGACATCGAACGCCTGATCAGCGCCTTGATGGACATCCAGGAAAACTACGCCAAAGAAGACTTCGGGATGATCACCTATGAATACGTTTCCCCGATCGTCCGCGTCTCCCCGCAGCGCGCCTTCTACGCCACGCAGAAGAAAGTCAAGATCGTCGAAGCCTTGGATGAAATCGCCGGCGAATCGATCATGGTCTATCCCCCCGGCATCCCGATCCTCGCCCCCGGCGAACTGATCACGCAGGAAGCCATCGACTACATCCTCTATGCCAAGGACAGAGGCAGTTTCCTGACCGGCATCGAAGACACGACCATCGAATACATCAACGTACTGGAGGTATAACCCATGGAATTCTGGTTCACCGAACAACATACGGAAAACGTCCGTTTCTCCGTCAAAGTCGACCGTCAACTCTTAAGCAAACAGTCCGACTTCCAACGCATCGACGTTTTCCAATCCCCTGAATTCGGGAAGTTCTTCAGTCTCGACGGCTATATCATGATCACCGAGAAAGACGAATTCATCTACCACGACATGATCGTCCACGTCCCCATGTCCGTCAACCCCGACATCAAACGGGTCTTGGTCATCGGCGCGGGCGACGGCGGTACGATCCGCGAACTCTGCCGCTACGCCACCATCGAACACATCGACATGGTCGAAATCGACGAAGAAGTCGTGACGGTCTGCCGTCAGTTCTTTCCGTCGACCGCCTGTTCCTTCGACGATCCGCGGGTCAAACTGCATTTCGAAGACGGATTGAAGTTCGTCCGTTCGAAGAAGAACGAATATGATTTGATACTCGTCGACTCGACCGATCCGGTCGGTCCGGGCGAAGGCTTGTTTACCCGTGAATTCTACGGCAATTGCTACAACGCCCTGAGCGAATCCGGGATTTTGGTCAACCAGCACGAAAGCCCCTACTATAGTTTCAACGCCGTCGCGATGCAACGCGCGCATCGTCGGATCCGCGAAAAATTCCCCATCGCGCGCGTCTATCAGGCGCATATCCCGACCTATCCTTCGGGTTATTGGCTATTTGGCTTCGCTTCGAAGAAATTCGATCCGATCAAAGACCTGGATGCGGTCAAATGGAATGAATTAAATCTGAAAACAAAGTATTATAACACCGAACTTCATGTGGGATGCTTCGCGCTTCCCAACTATGTAAAGGAGTTGTTGAAAAATGACCATGAATAAGAACGTCTCCACCTTCGTCGGTTGCGACAAGGAATACGAAGATTCGCACATCGTGATCTTCGGCGCACCCTTCGACTCCACGACGTCGTTTCGCCCGGGGACCCGTTTCGGACCCAGCGCGATCCGCGCCGAATCGATCGGCTTGGAAACCTACAGTCCGTATCAGGATTATGATTTGGTACAATGCAGCGTCTTCGATTCCGGCGACCTCGTCCTGCCCTTTGGCAGTGCCGAACGTGCGTTGGAAGAAATCTACCAGCATGCCAAGGAAATCGTGAACGACGAGAAAGTCCCCTTCATGATCGGCGGGGAACATACCGTCACCTTCGGGTCGGTCCGCGCCGTCTATGAAAAGTACCCCGACCTCCACATCATCCACTTCGACGCCCACACCGATCTGCGCGACACTTATTACGGCGAATGGTTCTCCCATGCGACCGTGCTTAAACGCTGCTACGACTTGGTCGGCGACGGGAAGATTTTCCACTTCGGACTGCGTTCCGGGGCGCGCGATGAATTCATCTTCGCCCAGCAACACAACTACATCGAAAAATCGACCTGCGAGACCTTGAAGGACATCCTGCCCAATCTGGGTGAAGTCCCCGTCTACATCACGATCGACCTCGACGTCCTGGATCCATCCAATTTCCCGGGGACCGGCACGCCGGAAGCCGGCGGGATCGGCTTCATGGACCTCTTGAACTCCGTCATCCACATGAGCCATCTGCGCGTCGTGGGGATGGACATCAACGAACTTTCCCCGATCTACGACCACTCGGGCGCCAGCACGGCCCTTGCCTGCAAGATCACGCGCGAGTCGCTGATCGCCCTCTCGAAAAACAGATTACGCTAAAGGAACTCCGGTTCCTTTTTTTGTGTTGAAAAGGAGTGAAAATTCATTGTAACGCTTTATTTGTTTTCAGGAAAAGGGGTATAATAAACCTAACCAAAGGAGGGTATGCTATGAAGAAGAAGAGTATCATCGAATTGATTGTCGGGGAATGGAATACCAAGACCATCGTCGCGGTCGCGATCGGCGCCGCCTTGTTCGGGGTCTTGATGAATTACGGGGGCGTCCAAGTCTTCACCAACACAAAGCTGACCACCGCGATGTTGATCCCGGTCATCGTCGGCGCCTTGTTCGGACCGGTTCCGGCCTTTGTCGCCTGCGGCGTCGGGAATGTATTGGCCGACTTGATCGGCGGTTGGGGTTTCTGGTTCGACTGGTCGATCGGGAACGCCGTCCTGGGTTTCTTCGTCGGTTTGCTTCCGGTCTACGGAGCCCGCATCGACGAGGGCATCTTCAACGTTAAACACGCCGTCATCTTCGCCATCATCGCCGTCTTGGCCAACGCCTTGGCGTTCGGCGTCATTACGCCGATCTTCACCGTCTTGTTCTATGGCGGCGAATTGACGATCACCTTCATGCAGTCGCTGACCGGCGGCGCGTCCAACGTGCTCGTCTTGACCTTGTTGGGCATCCCGTTGTTGTTCCTACTCGCGAAACGTTATGGCGGATCCAAGAACCTGACGAAAGAATAATCATGAAGAATCCGGTGATCGAATTCCATGATTTCGGGTTCCGCTATGCATCGCAAAGCGAACCGACCTTGCATGGAATCAATCTTACGATCTTTGAAGGGGAGAAAGTGTTGATCCTGGGTCCCAGCGGAAGCGGGAAATCGACCTTGGCCAACTGCATCAACGGATTGATCCCGTTCTCCTTCAAAGGTGAATCGACCGGCGAAGTCAAGGTGGCCGGCATGGATACACGCCATGCCGGCATCTTTTCGTTAAGCAAACATGTCGGGACGGTCCTACAGGATTCCGACGCCCAGTTTGTCGCCTTGTCGGTCGGTGAGGACATCGCCTTCGCCCTTGAGAACCAGGCGATCCAACGGTCGATGATGATCCCCCAGGTGATCGCGGCCGCCTCGATCGTCGGGATGCAGGACTTCCTCAACCATGTCCCCTATGCCTTGTCGGGGGGACAAAAACAAAAAGTATCGCTGGCAGGCGTTCTGCACGAGCACGTGGACATCGTGCTTTTCGACGAGCCGTTGGCCAGCTTAGACCCGAAAGCCGGGATGCACGCGGTGGAACTGATCGACGATATCCATTCCCAAGGAAAAACCGTCGTCATCATCGAACACCGCCTGGAAGACGTGTTGCATCGCGAAGTCGACCGGATCTTGGTGATGGATGAAGGCCGCATCGTGTTCGACGGCGACGCCGACACCCTGTTATGCGGGAAACTCTTGCCTGAAATCGGGATTCGCGAACCCTTGTTTATCACGCAGATGCACCATGCGGGATGCGTCCTTCGTGCGGACGATCATCCGTCTTCCGTCACCCGTTTCAATCTGGATCCCTATCGCGATTCGCTTTTGAACTTCATCCAGACGAAAATCCAGCCGAAAGAACATTATCCCGGGGAAGTGTTGATCGAAGCGACGAACGTGCGCTTTTCCTACGATACGCAGGAAGCCATCAAGGACATCTCTTTTCAAGTGCGAAAAGGCGAGAAGATCGCGTTCATCGGGAAAAACGGGGCGGGGAAGTCGACGATGGCCAAACTTTTGTGCGGGATCGTCCGTCCCGACCATGGGAACATCACGTATCAGAAAACCGACTTGAAGGCGTGGTCGATCCGTGAGATCGGCGAGAAGATCGGCTACGTGATGCAGAACCCCAATCAAATGTTGGTGAAAAACATCATCAAAGACGAAGTCGCGTTCGCATTGACTTTGCGTAACCTACCTCAAAGTGAAATCGACGAAAGGGTACAGCGTGCCTTGACCGTATGCGGCTTGTGGCCGATGCGGAACTGGCCGGTCAGTGCGGTAAGCTACGGACAGCGCAAACGCATCACCGTCGCCGCGATGTTGGCGTTGGATACGGAAGTTTTGATTCTGGATGAACCCACGGCCGGGCAGGATTATCGCCATTACACGGAAATCATGGATTTCCTGGACGACCTTAACCGCCAGACCGGGATTACGATCATCTTCATCACCCACGACATGCACCTGGCGATCGAATACACCGATCGGGCGATCGTATTCGCCGACGGGGAGAAAATCGCCGATCATTCAGTCGTCGAAGTCTTGAGCGATAATGAAATCATACAGAAAGCCAACCTCAAACAAACCTCGCTCTATACCTTGGCGATGCGTTTGGGATTACCTGCGCAATCTTTGGTCGATCATTTCATCGGCCATGAACGGGAGGTGAAAATCCATGAGTAAACGCATCTTCATCAACATCGTGCCGGGCAAGACCTTCCTCCACAAGCTTTCGGGCAAAACGAAAGTCGGGCTTTTCATCGTATGCATCGTCTATACGATCATGTCATTCGACCTGCGTTTGTTGGCACCGTTGATGATTCTTTCCCTCATCGCGATCGTCAGCCTGAAACCCGATTGGAAAGTGATCATTGTCCTCTTCATCGCGATCTTCCTGATGAACTTCTTCAACATCTTCCTGTATTGGGTCGTCAAACCGGATATCGGTTCAGAATGGACCGGCGGAACCAGCACGATATTGTACTCGTTTAGTTCCTACTATTTCGTCAGTCTGGAGACGCTCTGGTATCTGCTGGTCCGTTTGTTTAAGATGCTGACGTCGTTTGCGGTTTCGATGGCGTTCATCCTTTCGATCACCCCCAGCGAACTGGCTTCGGGTCTACATGGACTGGGCGTCCCGTATAAGATCTGTACAGTCGTCTCGCTTGCGTTCCGCTACATCCCCGACATTTCCCGGGACTATGAGAATATCAAGGTATCGATGCAGGCGAGGGGCGTGGAAATGGACCTTCGCAAAACACCGATCCTCAAACGCTTGAAACAAACGATCTACATCCTCTTTCCTTTAATCATCACCTCGTTCGAACGGATCGGGAACATCGCCAATGCCTTGGACCTGCGGGGTTACGGACTGAAGAAAGATCGGACGTACTACGCCGAAGTCGAACCGACGTTGATGGATAAACTATTCCGTTGGTCGACGCTTGCTTTGTTTATCTTCTGTCTGGCTTGGATCGTGTCGCGCAACATCTGGGAACCCGCGACGAAAATGTGGTTCCCCTTCGAGGTGTGATATGTTACTGAAGCAACGTAGAATTGAAGAAATGATCACGAACCTACAAGGTTTAATCCGCATCAACAGCGTCGGCGACCTACATACCGTAACACCCGAACATCCCTACGGGGTCGGCGCGTTCAATGCGCTGACCTATATGAAGGAACTGGCCTTACGTGACGGTTTTAACGTATTGGACTTCGACAACCACGCCATCGCGATCGTTTTGGGCGATGGGCAAGAGCGGATCGATATCGTGTGCCACCTCGACGTAGTCAGCGAAGGCGTCGGATGGACGAAAAATCCCTTCGGCGGTGAAATCGTCGACTATAAAATGTATGGACGCGGGACGCAGGACAATAAAGGTCCGGCGATGGCTGCCTATACCGCCCTGAAAGACATCAAAGAGGGGCTTGAATCGAAACAGTACACTTTGAAACGCCAACTGCGTGTCGTTTTGGGTTGCGATGAAGAGCGGACCATGGACGACATCAAACATTACATATCGAAAGCCGGCGAACCGACTTTCGCCTTCACCCCGGACGGGTATTTTCCATTATCCATCGGCGAGAAGGGCGCCTTGATGTGGACACTGAAGGGGAAGGTGTTCGCAGGGTTCGATACCTTGGACGGAGGGGTCCAATGCAACGTCATCGCACCGACCGCCCAAGCCCGCTTTAGTAGCCTGATCCCTGAAATCCTGATCGAGCGACTCGATCGATCAAAGATCCCGCATACCATCGAGACCACCCCCGACGGCATCTTGGTCCATGTCGAAGGGAAAGCCGCCCATGCGTCGCGACCCGAACTCGGGGACAATGCGACGGTGAAACTTCTGGAACTCATCGCCACGGCAACCGAAGAGCCGTTGGCAAAGCTGCTTCACGGTGTTTTCAATGATCCCTATGGCGAGTCCGCGGGTCTTTCCTTCACCAGCGAATCCATGGGCAAGCTCACCCTGAATCTCGGGGTCTTGCGGATTCATAAAGGGGAATTGTATGCTGAGATCGATTGCCGTTATCCCATCGAATGCGATTCGCACGATTTGACACGTCGATTACAAGAGAAACTGATCGGACTCGACCTGAGCTTGGATTACGATGCGAAACCTATCCTCAACGATGAAAACAATCCGATGATCAAACTTCTGCTTAATCGCTATGCACAGTGGTCCAAGGATGCGACCTCGCGTCCGATCATTTCCGGCGGCGTGACTTATAGTAAAGTGATCCGAAACTGCGTGGCCTTTGGTCCGCATCGCCAAGACGAACCGAGTCTGGCCCATCAAGCCGACGAATGCATCGACCTGCAGCACTTGGAGAAACTGGTGGAAGTCTATGCCGGGGCGATGTTGGATTTGGCGGGTGACGGTCATGAATAGAAAACCCATCCTGGTGTTTCAAACCGATTTCACTTACAAAGAAGGTGCGGTTTCTTCGATGTACGGCGTCGTCAAGAGCGTCGACCGCGACCTTGAAATCTTCGATTCGACCCACGAAATCCCGCAATACGACATTTGGAGCGCATCTTTTCGGCTGTTGCAGACGGTGCGGTTCTGGCCACAGGATACGGTGTTTGTCTCGGTGGTCGACCCTGGCGTTGGGACAAAACGCAAAGCCTGTGTCGCGAAGACCCGGCGAGGCAACTATATCGTCACACCGGACAACGGAACGCTGACACATCTCTTCAACGATCCGGGCATCGTCGAAGTCCGGTCGATCGACGAATCGGTCAATCGACTCGTAACGACGATCGGAACCTCGGTCTTCCATGGACGGGATCTGTTTGGCTATTGCGCCGCGCGTTTAGCGAGCGGAATCATCTCTTTCGAAGATGTCGGTCCGCTTTATCCGGTCGATGAGATCATACGTTTCGACATCCCCGATCCCTGGATCGATGATCAAGGGCTGCATGGCATCTTCGAGATCATGGATCCCAACTTCGGTAACCTTTGGACCAACATCCCCAACGAGTATATGAAACGATTGAACCTAAACTACGGGGATTCGATTCATCTTTTCATCCACCATGATTCAACGTTGATGTTGGATACGATCGTCCCGTATGTTCCGACCTTCGGTTATGTCAACGAAGGGCAACCCGTCCTATACACCAACGAACTGATGAAACTCGCGTTTGCGATCTGCATGGGTTCGGCTAAAGATACCTATGGTTTACGTTTCGGTCCCTCGTGGAAAGTCACGATCAAGGAGGTCAAATGAGTAAGATCCTGGTCATGCAATCGGATTTCGGCTATGCGGACGGTGCGGTCGCCGCGATGTACGGTGTCGCCCTGCAAATCGACGAAGACTTGAAAATCTTCGATTTGACGCATGAAATCCCGCCCTATCAAATCTTCGAAGGCTCCTACCGCCTTCTGCAAAGCGTCCAATATTGGCCCAAAGGCTCCGTGTTTGTCTCGGTGGTCGACCCCGGGGTCGGCACGACGCGCAAAAGCGTCGTCGCTAAAACCAAAGACGGGATGTTCATCGTCACCCCCAACAACGGGACGCTGACCCATGTCCATAAGGAAATCGGCATCGTCGAGATGCGTGAGATCGAAGAAAGCAAGCATCGCCGGGCGAACACCGAAGCTTCTTATACCTTCCATGGAAGGGATGTCTATGCGGCGACGGGGGCGAAACTGGCGTCGGGTCAGATCGTATTCGAAGACGTCGGACCGATCATCGACCTATCCCGCATCGTCATGCTTCCCCTGGTTCAAACCGTCATCGAGAGAGACACGGTCAGCGGATCGATCGAAGCCCTGGATGTCCGCTTCGGCAGTCTGTGGACCAGCATCGAGCGATCGGATTTCATGGAACTCCGTCCCGAATTCGGCGAGAAATTCCTCGTCAGCATTTTCAAGGGCGACTCCTTGGTCTATGAGAACACCATCCCTTATGGCAAGAGTTTCGCCGATGTACGGATCGGGGCGGCGATCCTCTATGTCAATTCGCTCTACCGCATGGGGATCGCGATCAACCAAGGCAGTTTCGCCAACGCCTATTCGATTTCCACCGGTTTCCAATGGAAAATCACCTTAAGCAAAATGCCCAAGGACAATCGATAAAAAACTCCGCGATTTGCGGAGTTCTCTTTATTTGATGGCTTCCCGGACGAATCCGCCGGCTTTTTCCAGTCTTTCCAACGCATCTTCTTTCGTACACTCGCACAAGATCATCACGATGGCGACCTTGGGTTTGTGGTTGCATCGACTTAACGCTTCCCGTGCGGACGCATCGTCGCATCCCGTGGCTTCCTGGACGATCTTCACCGTACGTTCGATCAGTTTCAAGTTGGTCGCGGCGACGTCGACCATCAGGTTCCCGTAGGTTTTCCCATAGCGGACCATCGATGCGGTCGAAAGCATGTTTAGGACCATTTTCTGGGCGGTTCCGGATTTTAGGCGCGTCGATCCCGTCAAGACTTCCGGACCCGGCGCGATATCGATGGCGATATCCGCCATCTGTCCGATCGTCGATCCCGGGTTGCAGGAAACGGCGATGGTGGCGCATCCGAGTTGTTTGGCATAGTCCAAAGCGCCGATGACATACGGCGTCCTACCGCTGGCGGCCAAGCCGACGACGACGTCTTCTTTCCTCAATGATTGTTTTTTTAGGTCTTCCACGCCGAGTTCCTTCGAATCTTCCGCGCCTTCGACGGCTTTGCGAAGCGCATAGTCGCCGCCAGCGATCAAGCCGATGAATTCATCGGTCGTCGAGAAGGTCGGGGGACACTCCGAAGCGTCCAATACGCCAAGTCTTCCGCTGGTGCCGGCCCCCAGATAGATCACCCGACCGCCTTTATGCAGGGCGTCGACGATCGTTTCGACCGCACGGGCGATTTCAGGGAGTTTTTCACGGATCGCATCCGCGATCTTCCCGTCTTCCTCGTTCATGATCGTGACGATTTCAAGCGGGCTTAAGGTATCCAACAGCATCGTCTTGGGATTGCGTTGTTCGGTATTCAGATGGTTGATTTTTACAGGGTTCATGATTCTACCTCCAGTGTCACGTTCATTGTACACAAAGGGAAGAATAAAATAAATAGAATATGCGAATATACTCTATAATAATGAATTAATTATCCAAATCTTCCACCAACATGAATCCCATGCCGTTGGTGATGTAGGGAAGAAGGTGAAGGACACCGGAAGAGATGCGACCGATCTTGTTTTTACGCGGGTCGTCGGCAAGTGCGACGCGGGCGATTTCGAATTCCCCGGAATAACGCGCATAGTCCTCATTACTGATCAGGATGGTTCCTTGGTCGATTTGGGTCGCCCCCACGACTTCGACATGATGACCGCGCGAAGCGTACATGCGTGATTCAAGGGATCGGATGAGGAAGTCGCTGGAATCGATCCGATCATGTTGGATGACGCCGTAAAGGTGCTTATATTCAGGGTCGAGGGTGCAATGAAGAATCACATAGCCATGCGATAGTGCGACCATGTCTTCCCAGCTTTTCTCCGTCAAATCGATGTCTCCGACCAGGACGACATCCGTGAACGCTTCCTCGCGCAGTTTCAACGCCGCTTCCAAGGGTGGCAGATTCCGCATCGTTTCCACCGTCGGTAAGCCTTGATAGACCGGACCGCGTTTCTGTGCGTCCCCGGCGATGAACGCCATCGTCTTGATGTTCTGGTTCTTGTAGAAACGATTACTGTCGGAGACCCGTTTCAAGGACAAACCCGTCCACTCTTTTGGATAAAAGTTGTGGCAGGCGACGATCCTGTCGCGCTTCACCCCAAGATCCAACAAGGTGAAGAAGTCTTCTTCGGCGAAGGTGGAGGGATTGACGACCAAGATGTAATGTTCGCTGATTTTCGCCATTTGTTCGAGGTTGAACCCGTAATCCACCCGCATATGCGTGATCGGGTATTGGGTCAAGTCTTCGAACGACGAAAGTTTCATGTCGCTCAAAGTCCTCGGACCGATGTCCGCCATCACCGCGACATCCAAATCGCGCAAGGACTGCAGTAGGTCGTGTTGTTCCTGGCGCAGTTCAGGCGTGGCTTCCTCGGGGATATGCAGCGACGTGAACGCATAGTTAAAATCCGCATCCCAGACACGATCGAGGATTTGGGTGTTGATGTCGCGACCGCTAGATGAGTAGATCGAAAAACCGATTTCCAACATAGGTATTCCTCCAGAGAAAAAGGGCGAGAAGCCCTTTCGCTTATTTTCGACGCAACAAGTTCCGAATATCTTCAAGCAGAGCGATTTGCGGGTCGGGGAGTTTCGGAACCGGGATTTCCTGGACCTTCTTCTTCGTCGCATTCATGAACTTGATGACCAGGAAAATCGAAAACGCGATGATCAGGAAGTCGACGATGTTTTGAAAGAACGCCCCGTATTTCAACGCGACTTCGGCGACCGTCTCACTCTGTGCTTCGACAAGTACGATTTTCAGTTCGGAAAAGTTGACGCCGCCCGTAATCGTTGAAATCACAGGCATTAAGATATCGTTGACCAAGGACGTGACGATTCGACCGAACGCACCCCCGATGACAACCCCGACGGCCAGATCGATGACGTTTCCGCGCATGGCGAACTCTTTGAATTCCTTTACGATTTTCATAGTGTTACCTCTCTTTAGAAATTATACCAAAATTCGAAGAGGAATGTGCAAGCATGTTTTCGCTATGGTATGATAGTGTTCAAAAGGCGGGGAAGATATGGAAAAACTACTGATTGTCGCACCTTTGGTCTTCTTGGCCGGGTTCATCGATTCGATCGCAGGCGGCGGAGGGTTGATTTCCTTACCCGCCTACACCATGGCCGGTATCCCGATGCATCAAGCCTTGGGGTCCAATAAGTTCTCATCGAGTTTCGGGGCGATCATGGCGACATTCCAATATGTCCGCAACGACCGCTATCTTCGTAGACTCGCGCTCTTGTCGGCGATCTTCGCCTGGATCGGTTCGTCGATCGGCTCTTCGCTGACCTTGTTGGTCGAGGACATTTACCTGAAGAAAATCCTGATCGGGGTGATCCCCTTGATGGCGGTGTTCTTACTGACACGCAAAGCGAAGACCGAAATCCAGACCATGGATGTCAACCTGCCTTTAGGGATAATCATCGCGCTGGTGATCGGCACCTACGACGGGTTTCTGGGACCCGGTACGGGAAGCCTCTTGATCTTCTGTTATGTCACCTTCATGCATATCGACTATACCCGTGCATCCGGGACGGCAAAGGTGGTCAACCTCGCCAGCAATCTGGCGGCGATGACGGTGTTCCTGCTTTCCGGTAACGTCCTGTTCTATCTCGCCATCCCCGCCGCGCTCTGCTCGATCATCGGCAGCCGTTTGGGATCGATCTACGCGATCAAACACGGGGCGAAAGTCATTCGTCCGGTCTTGGTCGGGGTATTAGGGTTATTGCTTCTGAAATTGATTGTCGACGTACTATAGGAGGTACCCATGCTGACATTCGCACACGTGAATTTCAATGTCTTAGACAAAGAGAAGTCGATCGCGTTTTATCAAACCGCGCTGAATCTGCATGTCGTCCGGGAAAAGAAAGCGGCGGATGGAAGTTTCGTGTTGACGTTTTTGGAAGACGACAACGGCTTGTTTCAACTTGAACTGACTTGGTTGAAAGACCGTACGGAACCCTATGACTTAGGCGAAGCCGAATTCCATCTCGCCTTCATCACCGACGAATATGATCTGTGGCACAAGAAACATGAAGAAATGGGTTGCATCTGTTTCGAGAACACGTCGATGGGCATCTACTTCATCAACGACCCCGACGGGTATTGGCTGGAAATCGTACCGAAGCGATAAGAAATAACCTACTCAAGAGATTCTTCATAGGTTTGGAAAGGATTCAAGGGAAACTTAATTGGAACGGATAAAACGAAAGTTGCATCCGTTCCTTTTTTGTTTACAATCCATTCAGGAAGGGATATACTATTCATGAACATATGAGCAACTGTTCATATGTAGGAGGGTCGAATGTCACAACTTGAACTCGCAGGCGCCCATCATCCCGAAGCGGCGAAACATGCGAAAGAAATACTGGACGAACAAGACCAGATCGAAGAACTCGGCGATCTGTTTAAGATGTTGGCGGATCCGACACGGCTACGCGTCTTGATGACGCTGAAATCCGGTGAACTCTGTGTCGCGGATCTCTCGGCGGTATTGGGGATGAGCCAGTCGGCGATCAGCCATCAACTGGCGGATTTGAAATCCGCCCGCTTGGTGAAGAGTGAAAAAAGAGGGAAGCATGTCTATTATCATTTCGACGACGCCCATGTCGAAACAATCTTTTTACAGGCGTTGGAACACGTAGGAGAACGTTATGGAACACATCGTACTGACGATTGAAGGATTGGATTGCGCGAATTGCGCACTGAAGATCGAAAAGGAACTTGGACGGCAGGATGAGATCCACTCCGCCCAGGTGGATTTCGCACGCGGTAAAGTGATGCTTACCTTGGCGGAAGGGATGAAGTTCGACGATGTGAAATTGGATCGTTGGCAATCCGCCGTGAAGAAGATCGAAGACGTGACCCTGAAACGGAATCAGAATGTGGAGACGAATGCCAAGAAGAAACTGAGTCGGGAAGAATGGATTCTCATCGGAGCGACAGTGCTGGTTCTGCTTTCGTTCTTCATCGAGAACCCTGTCTTCGATGTGCTTTTAGTCATCGTTTATCTACCGATCGCCTATCCCGTACTTAAAAAAGCAGTGGCGAACCTTCGCAACAAGGAATGGTTCGATGAAACGTTCTTAATGAGCATCGCGACTTTGGGTGCCTTGGCGCTGGGTGATTTCGCCGAGGCATTGGGTGTCATGGTGTTCTATCGGGTCGGCGAAGCGATGCAGGAAAGGGCGGTCGACGCGGCGCGTAAAACGATTGCGAGTTGTCTCAAAGCTGTTCCGCAGGTTGCCGTCGTCTTGCGTGGCGGGAAAACCAGCGAGATCGATCCGAAGAACGTCTTCGTCAACGATATCCTGGTCATCCAACCCGGGGCGATGATTCCCTTGGACGGAATCGTCCTTGAAGGACGATCCAACATCGATACTTCCTCCATCAGCGGGGAAAGCACATTGACGTCGATCGAACCGGGGATGTCCGTGCTTTCCGGATCCATCAACCAACAATCCCGTTTTCTCTTGAAGGTCACCAAACGAGCCAACGACTCGACCCTTCAGAAAATGGTTTCCTTCGTCGAACAAGCTTCCTTGAAGAAAGCCCCGATGGAGCGTTTCATCACCCGTTTCGCCAAAGTCTACACGCCGACCGTGGTTTTCCTTGCGCTCGCACTGGCGATCGGTTATGGCGTAACGACACAGGATTGGGTGACCGGAATCCATCGCGCATTAATTTTCTTAGTCATTTCCTGTCCCTGCGCCCTGTTGATTTCGATCCCCTTAGGCTTTTATGCAGCCATCGGGAAAGCTTCGTCCCTGGGCATTCTCGTCAAAGGCGGAGTCGCCCTGCAGAAACTGGCGTTGGTGGATGAAGTGATGGTCGACAAGACCGGGACCCTCACCAAGGGTCAGTTCGTCGTGAGCGAAATCCTCGTCAATACGGTCGACAGCGAAACCTTGCTTGAAATCGCGGCGCATGCGGAAGCCTCCTCGACGCATCCTTTAGCCAAAGCGGTTTTGGACGCCTATGGGAAAGACATCGATTTAAGTCGTGTCGAAAAGATGCAGGAACTCCCGGGTTACGGGTTACAGGCGGAATTCGACGGTCAGGTCTATCTGGTCGGAAACGGACGCTTGGCCGCCTCCCGCAACATCAAAATCCCCAATGATCTCAGTGAAAAGACCGTGATCCATGTATTGAGCGAATACCATTATCTGGGAACCTTGGTGATGGAAGATGAAATCAAGGAAGAAAGCAGGGAAGCAATCGACCGGCTCCACCAGGACAAGGTGAACGTCGTGATGATCAGCGGAGATAAAACCGACGTCGTCAAGAAAGTCAGCGACACCTTGAAATTGGACGGCTATTTCGGGGAATCGCGTCCTGAAGATAAAGTGGCCCATCTTGAGAAAGCGAAAGGCGAAGGGAAGAAGGTCGCCTTCGTGGGCGACGGGATGAACGATGCCGCCGCCTTGGCGATCGCGGACGTATCGATCGCGATGGGTGCGATGGGAAGCGACGTCGCCATCGAAGCCTCGGATGTCGTGCTGACCCACGACAGCCCCTTGGCCATCAGCGACGCGATCCGTCTTTCCAAGCGCACGATGTTCGTGTTGAAACAAAACCTCGCTTTTGTCTTGGCAATCAAGATCGGAATCCTGATTCTCGGAAGTCTGGGCATCGCATCCATGTGGTTGGCGGTGTTCGCCGACGTAGGTGTGGCGATCCTGGCCATTCTCAATGCGATGCGTGTCGTCGACGGAGGAAACTATGCGCTTGACGGTCATTGATTTCGAAACCGCGAATAAATACAACCAGAGCGCCTGCAGCGTGGGGATCGTGGTCTTTCAAGACGGCGAGTTGATCCACGAAGCCGTCCACCTCATCAAACCGCATCGATTGTATGGCTATTTCGACCCCTTCAACATCTCGATCCACGGGATTACGCCCGAGATGGTCGAAGAGGCGCCCAACTTCGAGACCGTGGCGCAGGAACTCATCCCGTGGATGGACGATGCGATCCTGGCCGCACACAACGCCCCCTTCGACATGGGTGTCTTGCGGAGTCTGATCGATCTCTATCTCATCGATTTTCCCAACGTATTGGTCCTCGACACGGTGGAAGTCGCGCGACGGTGCTATCCGCGCCTTGAAAACCATAAGTTGAACACGGTCTGCGGTGCGCTTGAGATCCCGCTCAACCATCACGACGCCCTCAGCGACGCCCGTGGCGCCGCCTTGCTTGTGCTCAATGCGATGGGATTGTGTGAAGTTTACGACCCCCTTGAATTCGCCCAAACCTTAGGAGTCAAGCTTCGACCGTTGCGTTGAAAATAATCGCAAGATTTTTCACACATGCAAAAATTGTCTCGCTATTTACAGAAACTCCGATTCAATGTACAATAGGATGGAAAAGGTGAGGTATTTCTATGACGAATTTGGAAAACAATGCTTATTTCTGGCAGAAAATCGATACCTTGTTCTTCTCGTCGAAATGTATCATTTCCAGACCGGCCGGAACGGTTCACCCACAATACAGTAACCTCGTTTATCCGGTGGATTATGGCTATCTTCATGACACACTCAACGCGGGGCAAGAAGGCATCGATGTGTATAAAGGATCGAAGTCGGTGAGTTTCATCAGCACTTTGGTCATCGCGGTCGACATCTTGAAAAAAGACATCGAAGTGAAACTGTTGGTTGGATGTACGCCGGCCGAAGAAGACATGATTTTGCGTTTCTTGAATCAGACGGATTTCCAGAAAACGATTCTTGTGAGACGCGGACTTGAAATCCCTGCCTGGGGAAACAGTGATTTGTAAAAAGTCCCAAACGGACTTTTTTGTTGTATGATGTAGAAAGAAGGTACACACCATGAAAATTAAAATCGAAAAGATCGGCATCAACGGAGAAGGCATCGGGTACATCGACAGGATCCCGACCTTTGTTTCGTCCGCATTACCACAGGAAACCGCGGAAGTCGACGTCGTCAAACGCTTCGAGCGATACAATATCGCCGAAGTGAAGGAAATCCTGATCAAGAGCCCCAAGCGGATTTCACCGCCCTGTCCCGTACAACACCGATGCGGTGGTTGCGCGATGATGCATGTCGACCAAAACTATCAGATCGAACTCAAGGAAATGCTTCTGAAGGAAGCGTTATTGAAATATTCGGGGAAATTCGACTTCAAGGTGATCCAGCCGATGGTCGTCAACCCCAATCCGACCTCCTACCGCAACCAATGCAAATTGCCGGTGCGGATGTTGGACGGGAAATTGGTGAGCGGGATGTATCGTCCGCAATCCAATCATTTCGTGCCCGTTTCACGCTGTCTGGTCCATGAAGAAGGACTGGATGTCTTGCGTGCGAAAGTCCTCGACGTCCTGACCAAATATAAATTCAAAGAATTCGACGAGCGGAAATGGGAAGGGATCCGTTTCATCGTCCTGCGCGGTTTCAACGGGGTCTACCAATGCACCCTGGTGACCGGGAAAGACAAGTTCTCGCCCGAATGCATCGCGGAGCTCAGCGAGATCGAAGAAATCAACTCCTTCTATCAGAGCGTGAATACCGACAAGCACACCCATGAGATCTTCGGTTCGGGAGTGACCCATCTCGCCAAAGCCAAAACGCTGGAAGTGAAGATGGCCGGGTTGACCTTTCGGCTTTCCCCGATGTCGTTTTTCCAGTTGAACCTTGTCCAAGCCGAGAAGCTCTATGAAAAAGTCGTGTCCCTCATCAAACCCTCGAAGTTCGTCGTCGAAGCCTATTGCGGCGTCGGGGCGATGACCTTGATGATCAGTGCGAAGGCGGAAGAAGTGGTCGGGATCGAATCGATCGACGCGGCCGTCAGAAACGCCACGGAAAACGCGAGCCTGAATAAAATCAAGAACGTGCGGTTCGTCAGCGGCGATGCCGCCGAAGAACTCACCCATCTTTCGAAGACGAAGTCCATCGATGTCCTGGTGGTCGATCCTCCCCGCAGCGGGTTGGATGATCCGATGTTGGGGACGATCGTGAAAAGCAAGATCCCGCATCTGATCTATGTATCCTGTAATCCGTCGACCTTGGCGAAGAATCTGAAAGTCCTGCGCGACTATTACGTGATCGAAGAAATCACGCCCTTCGAATTGTTCACCCATACGCCTTTGTTGGAGACGGTCGTCTCCATGCGTCTGAAAAAGTAAGAAAAAACCTTGGATTCGTCCAAGGTTTTTTATTCGAGAATCCGATAATGTTTCAAGGCATGGACGATGCCGCCTTCGTCGACTTCTTTGGTCACGAAGTCCGCGTATTTTTGCACGCCGGGTTTCGCATTGCCCATCGCAATCCCGTAACCTGCTTTTCGAAGCATCTCTTTGTCGTTTTCCCCATCCCCGAACGCCATGACTTGTTCCCAAGGGATGTTGTGGCGATGGAGGACTTCCTCGATGATTTTGGTTTTGTTGACGTCGTGCCCATAGGCGTCCATGCACCCCGGTTTCGCCGGACTGAAGGTGAATTCAGGGAAAAGCGCCACGTTTTCCTTGAGTACTTCCAGATTCCCGATCAAGAAGAGCCCCATCGGCGCTTCCACGGTCAGATAATGATCCGCCTTCGCCGTGTCATCTAGAATGATCGAGCGGACATCCCGTCCTTCGGAATAGGTTTCATAATAGCGTTTGAAATTGTGCGTCACATAGATCGCGTCGCTGCATTTCATGCCCAAGGCGATGTCGTGTTCGACGCAGAATTCATGCATGCGTTTTACCGCTTCGATCGGAAGATCCTGGCGAACCAGAATCTTACCATCACGGTCCATCAGGCAATGGCCGTTGACGGTGACGTAATAGTCGCTGTCGACCACTTCGCGGACATGGGGGTTGACGAAATACAGGGTACGTCCGGTTGCAATCAGGACTTTGATGCCTTTGGCTTTGACGGCGCGGATCGCTTCGACCGCCGAGGGTTCGATGCGGTGTCGTCCGACCTTAATCAAGGTCCCGTCGATATCGAAGATAATCAGTTTGATGTCTGTCATAGGGTTCTCCACTTTCATTGATGATTCGTTTGTTATTCTTATTTTTCAGTGCTTCTGACCCGTTGACACAAGTCGGCCAGTCGGATTGGATCGGTGACCATGCGGAGTTCCTGGCTGAAGGGGTCATGGAGGATCCTCTTCGCGCTCATATGGATCTGATTCGATGTGCTCAGGTTCAATACCTCCAAGAGATTCTCTTCGTCGACCCCGCCGTCGGGTAAGAACTCGAGTTGTTTCCCATAGCGATCCACCAGTTGTCCGATGATCATCGCACCTTCCACGAGTTGATTCGTCGTCTTTCCGCCCGACGTCAACACGCGTTTCACACCGCATACGATCAATTCACGCGATGCCTTATCCAAATCCGGACACAGGTCGAACGCCTTATGGAAGATCGGCATCGCCTTCTTCAACGATTCGACCATCCGCCGCGTCTGTTCCATATCGACGTTTCGATCTTCGTTCAGACAACCGAACACGATCCCGTCGGCACCGTGCTCGTCGAAATACTTCGCTTCCTCAAGCATCATTTCGAATTCATCTTCACCATAGGGTGCGAACCCGTTGCGGGGTCGCACCATGACGACCAATTCTTTCTCCGTCATTTTGCGCGCCGCATGAAACAAGGCGCGGGAGGGCGTCAGCCCTCCGAGTTCCAAGGCTTGGTTCAATTCGATCCGGTCGATATCGCAGGATATCGCGTTTCTAACATCTTCAAGGCTTCCGACACAAACTTCAATCCGAATTCGTTCCATGGTCTTGTACTCCTTATGAAACAAGTTTATCATAAAACCAACGGGGAATACCCGTGCTTTGAAAGGAAGTACCATGCAAAAACCATCCATACTCATTTTATGGCGGCCGCTCATCAAAGAAGCGGTCCGACTCTTGTCCGATGACTATGACTATCTTTCGGTGTTGGCCAGCGATACCGTCGGGAAAATGTTTCAGATCCGCTCCAGAAGCAGCGAACTGCGCGACTTCATGTGTGAACGGGGAATCGTCGCACGAGCGATCCGTAAGGGAAGCGTCGTCGAGGTGTCGCTGAATCAACTGCCAAGCGACGCCCAAACCTTGGCGAAGGAATTGAAGTCATCGCTGGATGCGCAATTCAACTGGTTGAGTGAAAACAAGGTTGAAACGTTCAGCGCGCATCTTGAAGAAGAAATACAAACGGGCGATTTCATCGTCGAACCCTTGGTATCGTTCGATGCCGTCGCGATGGAAGATAAACTGACGCGTCTACAAGAATTGGTGAAGGAAGTCCAGGTCAAGGATAGCCGGATCGTCAATGCGATCGCGGCCATGGGTGAAGTCACCGTCAATAAGCTGTTCATTTCGAAAAACAAAGACCTTTACCAATCCTATCCGTGGTCGCAGGGCTATCTGGTCGGTGTCGCGGTCGGGGAAAAGGGCGTCAAAATGGCGTTCACCAGCGTCTCCGGGCAAAAGGGTGCCGAAATCTTGGAAGAGTTGGAAGCCAAAGTCCCCGTGATTTTAAGTCAGGTCGACGATGTTTTACAGGCGAAACCGATCGAACCGGGGGAATACGAAGTCATCTGTACCCCGGAAATCACCGGATTGATCGCACATGAAGCCTTCGGCCACGGAGTCGAGATGGATATGTTCGTGAAAGAACGCGCTTTGGCGATGTCCTACATCGACAAGCCGGTCGCATCCTCGAAAGTCACCATGCATGAAGGGGCGCTGGGACCCAAGAATGTTTCAAGTTTCGCCTTCGACGATGAAGGCGTGTTGGCAGGGGATACGATCGTCATCGATGACGGAATCTTGAAAACGGGGATCGCCGACGCCTTGTCCGCATCGCGTTTAGGCATTCTTCCGACCGGCAATGGGAAGCGTGAATCCTTCGAACGCAAAGTCTATACGCGTATGACCAACACCTATTTTTCCGCCGGGACCGACCGCTTGGAAGACATGATCGCTTCGATCAAGTTCGGCTATCTGTTGGACGGGATGGAAAGCGGGATGGAAGACCCCAAGAACTGGGGCATCCAGTGCGTTTTGTCCAGAGCCTATGAAATCGTCGACGGGAAGAAGACCGGGAAAGTCTACGGTCCGGTCATCCTGACGGGACACGTGGTCGACCTCCTCAAATCCATCGACGCCGTGAGCGACGACTTCGACATGTTCGGCGCCGGGTTCTGCGGTAAAGGACACAAGGAATATGTGAAGACCGCCGACGGCGGGACGTATATCAAAGCGAAAGCGAGGTTGGGCTAATGGAAGACATCCTGTTGCATTTACTGCGCACGACGCCGCAGATTCATGAATTCAGCGTCCAGTTCAGACAAACCGATAGCGCCGAATGGTTCTATATCCGCCATAAACTCGACCAAAGCCGATGCAAGAGCGTCAAGTACGGTTTCGTCAAACTCTATGTCGACCATGACGGAAAGCGGGGGCATGCGGAATTCATTGCCTATCCCTCGCATACCGAAGAAGACTTGAAACACTTGATCGGCGATGCGGTCGCATCCGCGAAACTGATCGAAAACCAGGCTTATGTCTTGCCTGAAAAAGCGGAAGCGAAGCCTTTGCTTGAAACCGTCGACCGCGTCAAACTCGGCAAGAAAATCATCGATTTCACCTTTGCGATGGAAGCGAAATACCAAGGCGAAATCAACAGCTTCGAAGTCTTCACCAACACCCATACCATCCGTTTCGTCAACTCCAACCAAACCGACGTCACCTATGGCGTCAACGATGCGTTTTTGGAGATGATCGTCAACGCCAACGACGGGGAGAAAGAAATCGAATTGATGCGCGAATGGCGCTTCGCTTCGTTCGATCCTGAGCAGATGGAGATCCGTTATGAAGAAGTCTTCAGGGAAGCGCGTGACCGCGCTTCGGCGATGCCGACCCCCGACCTCAAGAAAGCCGATCTGATTCTCGGCGGGGAGAACGTGAAGGAATTGTTCGGTATTTATCGTAGCGCGACCAACGCAAATTCGATCTTCAACAAGGCGTCGACCTTCACCCAAGGACAAAACGTCCAGGAAAACGCCGTCGGGGATAAAATCAGCTTCACGATGACGGACCGTCTCGCCGCTTCCTGTGCCAATGCTCCTATCGATGAAGACGGGGTATTACTAAAACCTGTGAAAATCCTGGACCAGGGCGTCTTCACGACAATCTGGGGTGAATCGAGATACTGCCAATACCTGGATGTCAAAATCACGGGAAATCTCAAAAACATGGACGTGGCCAGCGGAAGCAAATCGTTATCCGAGATCGAACGTTCCAATGCGATCGAAGTGCTGGATTTCTCATCCTTCGTCGTGGATGAAACCAGCGGGGATTTCGGTGGCGAAATCCGTTTAGGATATTTAATCAAAGACGGTGTGAAAACCGCCATCAGCGGCGGATCGATCAACGGGAATTTGTTGGAACTCCACCAAAACATCGAACTCTCCCTCGAACGTCAAGACATCGACCGTTTCAGCGGTCCCTTGAAAATCCGTATCGCGGACGTCGTCGTTTCCGGAATCACAGCCGCATAAAACATTATCATCCTCAGCCCCTTCGGGGGCTTTTCTTATGGGCATATTCGATGCGTTATTCCCTTGCATGGGTATAATAGGGGTATGGAGGTACTTACAAAATGTTACCATCTCTCTTTATCAGCCATGGTTCCCCGATGATCGCCTTGGAGGACACGTCTTATACGCGCTATCTCAAACAACTCGCACACGATCTACCGAAGCCCAAAGCCATCGTGATGGTTTCGGCGCACTATGAAAGTCCGATCCAACGGGTCGGTACGGCGACGGACTATCGCATGATCTACGACTTCGGCGGGTTCCCGCGCGAATTGAGTCAGATTGTGTATCCCGCGAAAGGGGGCAAGATCTTGGCCGAGCGTATACTGGATCGATTCGCATCCGTCGGGATCGATGCGCAAGCCGACCCCGACCGAGGGATCGACCACGGTGTGTGGACGATCCTTCATCTCATGTACCCACATGCCGACATCCCCTTGGTCACGCTTTCCGTCAATCCCTTTCTTGACGCTTCCCAATGGTTCAAGATCGGCGAAACGCTCCGTTCGCTGAAGGAAGAAGACATCCTCGTCATCGGTAGCGGGGTCACCTTGCATAATCTGCGCCGCATCGATTGGCGTGACGACGCACCGATCGCCCCATGGGCCAAAGCCTTCCACGATTGGATCAACGACGCCGTGAAGGCACTCGACTTCAAACGGCTCGCCGCATGGAAAGAAGGACCCCACGCGATTGACGCCGTCCCGCGTCCCGAACATTTCGCCCCCTTGCTGATTTTGACCGCAAGCGCAACCCTTTCTTCCACGCCTGTTCTGACCTATAGCGAAATCCAGATGGGATCCCTGAGTTACGACGTCTGGCGCTTCGATTAACCTTGACTTTCTTCCTTGCGCCTTTTATCCTAAAACGGTAGGAGGATTCACTATGACCATCAAAGGAATGATCTTCGATTTGGACGGGACGCTGCTGGATACGATCGAGGATTTGCGCGACAGCGTGAATTTGGCGATGGACCGCTTCGGATATGCCCGGTACACTTCGGCGGACATCAAACAGAAAATCGGCGACGGGATGAAGGTGTTGATTCAACGTTGTCTTGATGAAGAAGCATCCGAAGCCTTGGTCGAGGAAGTAATCCAAGTCTTCCTGCAAGACTACAACCGACGTCAATTCGACAAGACGGCTCCCTACGACGGCATTCTGGACATGCTTCATACTTTGAACGCGAAAGGGATCCAGGTCGGGGTCATCTCCAATAAACAAAACGCGAACACGCAAAGCATCGTCGCCCATTACTTCAAGGAGATCGCCTTCACGTTTGTGAGCGGCGAGATCCAGGGGATCGACCGTAAACCTGATCCGACTTTGACACTGCGATGCGTCGATGCGATGAAACTGGCATCGAACGAAATCCTGTATGTCGGCGACACCAAAGTCGACATGCTGACGGGACACAACGCTGGGTTGAAAACGGTCGGGGTGACATGGGGCTTTCGCGATCGCCAGGAGTTGATCGACCATTCGGCGGATTTTTTGGTCGACCATCCCAGCGAACTGTTAAAATTCATCATCTGACGATTCGATTCCCGTTGAATCGTCGTGCAGGGGTATGCTATAATACTTTTGCACTTGTTTTGGGGGTTTAGCTCAGCTGGTAGAGCACTTGGTTCGCAATCAAGGGGTCAGGGGTTCGAATCCCCTAATCTCCACCA
>JBGSTC010000012.1:0-100030 GCA_041736705.1 Erysipelotrichaceae bacterium | reverse complement strand
TAAAGCAGTAGAAAAGGCACCGTAAGGTGCCAGCTGAGGAAACGCTGCGGCTGTCAGGCCCTCGGCGTCCCGGAGGGGACGGCAGCAACAAGCCCTTATAGGGCGAAGGCAAACTACCGGCTAAGCCGGTAGTTATGATTGTATTCTTGATATTTCGAACCTTGCATTGTGTTCAGTCGCACCATTTTCTGATCGATCTGATTGAGTACGATCGTCTTCTTCATCGTCCATTTCGGTTCGATGAGATCCATTGGATCCCCGTCCCCGGTCAACCGCTGGATGACGATTTCTGGCGGTAAGACTTCGAGTTGCGCGACGATCAGGTCGGTGTACTCGTCCATCGTCAATAAAGGGAAAGGGTTTTGTTTGTATTGTTCCGCAAGCTTCGTGTTTTCCAACACGTTCAGCATATGGATTTTCACGGCGTCGGGATGAAGCGATCCGACGACTTTCGCGCTTTCGATCATCATCTCTTTCGTCTCACCCGGTAGTCCGTTAAGTAAATGCACGGCGATTTTCAACTTGGTCTTGCGAACCCGCTCGAAAGAGTCCTTGAATGTCTTGAAATCATGTCCGCGGTTGATGTTTCTTGCGGAATCGTCATGGATGCTTTGCAGCCCCAGCTCGAGCCAGATTTCCTTCTGATCCGCCAAATGGTCGAGATAGTCCAAGACATCGTCTTCCAGTGCATCGGGGCGGGTGGCGATCGCCATCGCCAAGACATCCTCCCTCTGAAAGATCGGCTGGAATTTGGATTGGATTTCTTCAAGCGACGCGTAAGTGTTGGTGAAGGACTGGAAATAGGCGATGGCTTTCCCATGTGGCCATTTTCTCTTCATCATCGCCACCCCTTGGTCGAACTGGACATTCAAGGGATCCAGACGCGATCCCCCGAAGTCCCCCGATCCGATCGCGTTACAGAAAGTGCATCCTCCGAATCCCGCTTTGCCATCCCGGTTGGGGCAGGTAAACCCGGCATCCAATCCGACTTTGAACACCTTTTCATCGAAACGGTGGCGTAGATAATAATTGAACGTATGGTAGCGCTTATTGTCGTCGGAATACGGAAACGGATTCCTCATGTCCGATCCTCCAAAAAGGAAACGATACGCTGTTTATCTAGTTCCGTGATGGTTTCCATCAACGACTCATAACTCACTTCCGTATTGTCGGGCAAGGTGACATAGCAGACATAGCCTTGCGAGTATCCGACGATCAGCGTGAAAGGGTTGCAGAAACGTAAGTATCCGGAAAAAAGTTCGAAGGGAAGGAAGCAGAACCGCAACGGACCGATCTTGATGTCGGTGAAACGCGCCTGTTTTGCAAACAGATTTTGTTTCGTATGCATGACCTGGACCATTATCTTTCCGGCTTCCAACTCACGGATTTCTTTCTCGCTCATCGACGATGTGTCCACATTTTCGATTTTCTTGATCTCGTGGTGAAGGTCGACCGTCCTGGATCTCACTTTCAGCGTGAACGCTTCGGTCACTTCCACATGGTCGCGCAAGTCCAAAAACTTTATTCCGAGAAGCCGGCCAAGCCGTATGGTCTCGTTGTATGACTTTTGCTGGCGGGTAAACCGCGTGCTGACATCCCCGGCGGCTCCTTGGAAGAACAAGGTGAACTCGTTGGGGTACTTGGCGGTCAACTGCTCGATCGCGATGGAAACATAATCCGCACTGAAGTATGCGGCGTCTTCGGCCGAAATGGTGGGATGACAGTTATAGTGCAGGAAATTGATCAATCGTTTCTCACCGTCAAACAAACTGACGACGGTCGCGATGACATCGTCGTCGCTTCTCCCACTGATCCGGTTACGACCGACTTCCGTAAAACGTTCCGACTTGTATCCGATCCGGGGATTGAACACATCGTTCATCTTCAAGTTACGCAGACAATGGACCAATCGCTCAAGAACGAAGTCGACATAGGCCGGATTCTCTTCAAACAACCCCATCGCGTTCGCTAACGAGGGGGCGAAATGGGTATGTGTACAGGATAGGGTCAACTCACATTCGCCGATGACCGCTTTCATCTTTTCTTCGACTTTGTGGAAGAATGTCTGGCTTACCCCCAGGTTATCCATCGTGATGGCGAGCCAACGGATAGGTCCGTCTTCGATCAACACCATCCTTGCGATCAGGTCGCCGCGGACTTGGGATACATTGCGTACTTGCGTCATGAATCCGACAGGGACCATCGGCCGTGTCGGATTGATGCAGATTTGATTCGTTCCGATTTTCATAAGATACCTCTTGCTTCTCATTTTACCACAAAATCCGTCTCGATTTATGGTTGTACGGCCATTCCCTTCATTCGTATGATTGAAATGATTGATCAAGGAAAGGGAGAGGGTTCGTTGAAACGGGGGGTGGTCGGGAATCCGCAACCTAAAGAACAAGCGGAAACGATTCTACGAATCATCATACGACAAATGATTGTTTTCGATGCGTTATTGGTCAGAGCAATCCATGATAGATGAAAGATATTTCATAATTGACAACTTATGACATTATAAAGTTGTCAGTTTGCTTTGTTTTTGATACAATTCAGTTAGCTAATCGGGAAAAATAAAATTTGGAGAAGCAGGGTTGATTTGCTAACTTCGTCAGTTGGGATCGACCTTCTTTATGTTGACCGCAATTTAGCGTTTTAGTGTCCGCATTTTCGCAAAATGAAAGCGGAATGAAGTGACGAGCGACTGAATCCCACAGAATCCGATTTTCAAACGAAATCGATTCGCTTAGCCAAGTCGATGCATCATTTATGTCGCTAAGACTTTCCAAAAGAGAATGCATCATCTTTCGTTGTTAGTTGTGAATCGATTAAGTGAAATAAAGGAGGATGAAGCCATGAAAATAGGAGTGTTCTGGAGAACAAACCGGAATAGCGAATTCCAGAAAAAAATCAGCATCGAGAACATCGTCGACGATGCCTATGAAGAAGCGAAAATGCATCAAGAAGGTCTGATAAAAGCGGGATATGACGCCGTCTTGATCCAGTGGGTAAAGGATCCGATAAAAATGGGTAGATTGATGAAGAGTGAGAACATCGACCTCGTCTTCAATGCCTCAAGCTACGACGAACTCTTGTTTCTTGAGACCTTCAACATCCCTTATGCGGGATCGAAGTCCAAAATCGTAGGGATGGATAAAGTATCACGCAAAATCATCGCATCCTATTACGGGGTGAACACCCCGAAGTTCCAGATCGCATACTCGAAAGAAGATATCCCGAAAATCATGTTGGACTATCCCTTGTTTGTCAAACCGCTCAACGGGAGAGGAAGTTCAGGGATCGATGATTCCAACATCATCGAGAAGCACGACCAACTGTACGAAGTCGTCGAAAAGATCACGGAAGGCATCGGGCAACCCGCATTGATCGAGGAGTTCATCGTCGGAAGGGAGTTGACGGTCGGAATCATCGGGTATAGCCATCCGATCGTACTGCCTTTGCTTGAGATCCGATATACCTACGGAAGGACGAATACCTTTGAACATAAGTTGCTTGATCATGAAATCATCACTTGCCCGATGATCCTCGATCGGGATACCGAAGCGAAAGTGAAAGAAATGGCATTGAATGTTTATCGTGTTTTGGATATCGCGGATTTCGGGAGGGTGGATATGATGCTTGATCAAAACGACGTACCCTATTTTCTTGAGGTCAATACGTTTGCCGGGTTGAATCTACCGGACGTAAACGATTCGCAGACGGCGCATATCGGATATATGGGGTACATGGCGGTTCAGAACGGGTTCGACCGTGCCTCGTTTCTTGATGCCATCGTGAAGTCGACGATGGAGCGTTATGGATTGGGAAGTTGAAAAATGATAACCGGAGGATAGAAAGATGCAAAAACGCAAGAACATCAATTATTGTGTCATCGGTGCCGGACATGGCGGACAAGCGCTGGCAGCGTACCTGCAGTATTTGGGGAATACGACCGTCCTTTACAATCGGACGAAGATCGTGGTCGACCAAATCAAATCCTATGGCGGGATCGAACTTCAAGGAATGATCAATACGATGGTGAAGGGTGTGTACGCCACATCCAGCCTGAAAGACGCTTTGGAAAGATCGGATGTCATCATGGTCTGCATCCCGGCGCACGCCCATCAGGACATCGCGTCGAAGATGGCGAAATATCTAAAACCGAACCATAAGATCGTCATCAACCCTGGACGTACGCTGGGGGCGTTCATGTTTACGAAATACCTAAGGGAAGCGGGGCTGGAAATCGACCTTCCCATCGCGGAAACCGATACGTTCACATTGACGTCAAGAAAAGTCCGTCCGGGGGTCAGTCAAGTCTTCGCCAGGAAAAAACTTGTCCACGTGGCGGCACTGACGCCGGATCACACGGCGAGTGTCTATGATGATCTGGTCCATTCGTTCCCGATGATGAAACCGGCGGATTCCGTCATCATCACGTCGCTGTCGAACATCGGGATGATTTTCCATCCGTTCGCTTCTCTGATGAACATCGGACGCATCGAATGCGAAGAAACCTATTTGCACTATAAAGAAGGGATTACGCCGACCATCGCGAAATTCCTGGAGAAACTCGACCAAGAACGCATACAGCTTGGGGAGTATTTCGGGTACCCGCTACATTCCGCCCAACAATGGTTGAGCGATGTGTATGGCGTGGCTAGCGACAACCTTTACGGGGCGCTGCAAGCCACGACCCAGTACAATGAAATCTCATCCCCGGACGACATCAACACCCGCTACATCTTCGAGGACATCCCGACCGGGATCGTCCCGATCCTGGAACTCGCCAAACTCGCCAATACGCCTTATAAGTATCTTCAACTTGTGTTGGATCTGGCGAATAGTCTTTATGGGATCGACTTTAAAGAAATCGGACGTTGGGATGTCGAAGATTTCTATAAAATGCATCAACCGAAAGTAAAGGAGGTCGCCGATTGAAAAAAATCTATGGACTCATTAAACCTGCGCTTGATGCGCATACCTTGGGGATCAATGCGATCAAAGGCTTTTTAGCGGAATGCGGCGAGAAGGTCGTCGTCGCGAACCGCGAGCTTAGTATCGCGGTCAATGATCTTCATTCCCAAAAGAACCAAGAAATCTTTTCAGAATGGATCGTAGCGAACAAGATGACGCACTTGGGCGTCAGTTATCGCCTCGATTCAAAAGACGCGCAGGACATCCTACGAAAGATCGTTGACACGCTTCATGCAAAGCGGCTTTTCGCGCATGAAGGCGGAAATGTCGAGAAAATCTACTTCGCCGGACTCCCTGAAAGTTGTCGACGTATCAAGGAGGATCATGGTCAGGAAGTGGAGACCTTCATCGGGTCGGAGGGGTTCATGGAAACACTCATCCGCATGGATGTCCCCAAGGATCACATCCCCATGAGTTTACAGGTAGGAAGCCAGTATGATGCGCTTCTGACGGACATCGCACGCGAATACATCGAATCGAAGGACTATGAAGCAATTAAGCCGAATGACAAAGGGGAGTATCCCGGGTTCGGGAATCGTCAAGACCGGCTTGTCGAACGTCTGGCGGATCATCGAAAACGGTCGGACCTCCCCCTGACACGTGCTCATGTGGGTCCTTATCACCAAGACCGTGAAAAAGCCGTATATGAATTTGAAGCATGGTGTCGTCAATTGGCGAAGACCGGGTATCTGGACATTTGTTCCATCGGTTCGTCGCAACTGACGCAATCACGGTTCAATGAAGACTGGAGCGGTTTAGCCAACGGGGGAGGCGTTCCGATCCAGACCCCTGATGAATATCGCCGGATTTATGAAGCTTGCCGCCCGATGTTGGTCCGTACCTATTCAGGGACCAAGAATGTCGATCGACTGGCGATCATCCACGAAGAAACCCTCAACATCGCTTGGCATGCCTTGTCGTTCTGGTGGTTTAACCAACTCGACGGCAGAGGGGAGAACGATCTTTTAACCAACTTGAAACAACATTGCGAGACCTTACGCTATATCGCGTCTACACAGAAACCCTTCGAACCCAATACCCCGCATCATTTTGCCTTCCGAGGGTCGGACGACGTCACCTACATCGTATCCGCCGTCCTGGCAGCCAAAACGGCGAAACACCACGGCATCCGAGATTTCGTCCTACAGATCATGCTGAATACGCCGCGATCCACCTGGGGGATCGTCGACCTCGCCAAAGCCCGTGCGATCCTCGAATTGATCCGGCCTTTGTGCGATGATTCGTTTCGCGTCTATCTTCAACCCCGTGCCGGCTTGGACTATTTCGCTCCGGACGAAACCCTGGCGAAAATCCAATTGGCAAGCGTAAGCATGCTGATGGACGACATCGTGCCCGATGACAACTTCAGCCCCGACATCGTCCATGTCGTCAGCTATAGCGAAGCGCTTTATCTGGCGACCCCGGCGGTCATCGACGAAAGCATCAAGATTACACTGGGTTCGATCCGACATTACCGCATGTTGAAGAAAGCGAAGAAGGTAGATCAAGATCGATTCGAAGACGACATCGTTGCCAGGACAAGAAGCTTCGTCAACGAAGCGAAGATCGTCTTGGAAGGGATCGAACGCTCCATCGACGAACCCTATACTGCCGAAGGGTTGTACGAAATGTTTTCCAACGGATTTCTACCCACACCCTATCTTTGGGGCAACGTGGAAGCCTTCCCCAACGCCACGGCTTTCGGCTCGAAAATGCTCGACGGGTCGACGGTGTTGTGCGATGATGCGGGGAAGATCGTGGATGCGCAGCGACGTGTCGAGATCGCCATCAACAACCTAAAGTCGTCGAAGATTCCATAAAGAATCAACAGACTTTAAAAGATGGAAAACGCGTCGATTCATGATTTCGCCGCGTTTTCCATACCGTCATCCGCACTTGACTTTTAACGTGTTTCAGAGTAACCTTTTCTTGTAGCGAAGAGAAGCAATAGTAGGGTGTTTCGGATGCACAGAGAGCCTTCGGTCGGTGGAAGAAGGCGTGACGGAAACTTGAACTAGGCTTTGAGCTAAGAAGGGTCGCAACTTCTTCGGATCACCCCGTTATCGGTGTCAAGGGCACGGAATGTTTTCCGTGAACTAAGGTGGTACCGCGTCAAACGTCCTTAGATTGGGGCGTTTTTTATTGAGGAGGACAACTATGTACAACCATCGCAGCGCAGAGAAGAAATGGCAACAGGTTTGGGAAGCAAACAAGGTCTTTAAGACCGATGTCTGGGATTTTTCGAAACCCAAGTTCTATGTCTTGGACATGTTCCCGTATCCTTCGGGAAACGGTCTGCATGTCGGTCATCCGGAAGGGTATACCGCAACGGACATCATCGCCCGCATGAAACGGATGCAAGGGTTCAACGTCCTTCATCCGATGGGATGGGATGCTTTCGGTTTGCCTGCCGAACAATTCGCTCTGAATACGGGGAACCATCCGGCGGGGTTCACCAAGAAAAACATCGAGACGTTTAAAAACCAGATCAAATCGCTGGGTCTTTCCTATGACTGGGATCGTGAGATTTCCACCACCGATCCCGACTACTACAAGTGGACACAGTGGATCTTCACGAAACTGTTCGATCGCGGGTTGGCGTACGTGGATGAAATCCCTGTCAACTGGTGTCCGGACCTGGGGACCGTGTTGGCCAACGAAGAAGTCATCGACGGGAAGAGCGAACGCGGGGATTTCCCTGTGTATCGCGTCCCGATGCGTCAATGGGTGTTGCGCATCACGCAGTATGCGGAACGCTTGCTGGAGGATTTGGAATTGGTCGAATGGCCGCAATCCACCAAGGAAATGCAAATCAACTGGATCGGGAAATCGGTCGGCGCCTATGTCGAATTCAAAGTCGACGGTCATCAAAAAGAATTCACCGTGTTCACCACGCGCAGCGACACCCTGTTCGGGGCGACGTATTGCGTCTTGGCGCCCGAACATCCTTTCGTATCCCAAATCACGACGATCGACCGTAAAGCGGAAGTCGATGCCTACGTCGCGGCGTGCGCGACCAAATCCGACCTTCAACGTACCGACCTGAACAAAGACAAGAGCGGTGTGTTCACCGGCGCCTATGCGATCAACCCGGTCAACCAGAAGAAAGTCCCGATCTGGATCGCCGACTACGTGCTTGCCGCCTACGGAACGGGCGCCATCATGGCCGTTCCGGCCCACGATGAGCGCGACTATGAGTTCGCCAAGAAGTTCGACCTGGACATCATCCCGGTGTTGGAAGGCGGAAACATCGAGGTCGAAGCCTACACCGGCGACGGACTCCACATCAATTCCGGGTTCATCGACGGCATGAACAAAGAAGACGCCTTGGCTACCATGAACAATTGGCTGAAAGAAAACGGATTGGGAGAAGCCAAGGTCACCTATAAACTGCGCGACTGGTTGTTTTCACGCCAGCGCTATTGGGGCGAACCGATCCCCGTCATCACGATGGAAGACGGGACGCAACGGACGGTCGACATTCAGGAACTTCCCTTGGAACTGCCGGAAGTCGACGACTATCGTCCTTCGACCACCGGCGAAAGTCCGCTGTCGCATGCGAAGGATTGGCTGGACGTCGAAATCGACGGGGTGAAAGGCAGACGCGAAACCAACACGATGCCGCAATGGGCGGGGTCGTGCTGGTACTATATGCGCTTCATCGATCCGAAAAACAAGGATGCGATCGCCGATCCGAAGCTTTTGAAGCACTGGTTGCCGATCGACCTCTATGTCGGAGGCGCCGAACATGCGGTGCTGCATCTGCTTTACGCCCGTTTCTGGCACAAGGTCCTGTATGATTGCGGATTGGTCGAAACGAAGGAACCCTTCGCGAAGCTCTTCCACCAAGGCATAATTTTAAAAAAAAACAACGAGAAGATGTCGAAATCCAGAGGCAATGTCATCAACCCCGACGATATCGTCGAGAGCCACGGGGCGGATTCGTTGCGCGTCTATGAAATGTTCATGGGACCGCTGGAAGCCGCTCTCCCTTGGAACCCGACCGGATTGGACGGGACGAAGAAGTGGCTTGACCGTGTTCATCGTTGTTTCACCGAACTCAATAAACTCAGCGAAGTCAACGATCACTCGCTGGATAAGGCTTACCACTTCACCGTGAAAAAAGTCACCCGCGACATCGAAACGTTGAACTTCAACACGGCGGTTTCACAGATGATGATCTTCATCAACGATTGCTTCAAGGCGGAGTCGATCTATCTGGACTACGCGAAGGGCTTCGTGAAACTCTTCAGCGCCTTCGCCCCGCATCTGGGGGAAGAACTCTGGGCGTACCTCGGAGGTACGCATACCCTCGCCTACGAACCTTGGCCGACCTTCGACGAAAACATGCTTGTGGAAGACGAGATCGAAGTCGTCATCCAGGTCAACGGGAAACTGAGGGCGAAGATCGTCGTGGCGGTCGGGACCGACGAGAAGGAACTGGAAGCGCAAGCCCTTGTCCTGGATGCGTTGAAACCCTATATCGAAAACAAACCGATCCGCAAGATCATCGTCGTCAAAGACAAACTCGTCAACATCGTCGTATAGACGAAAGGGAAACATATGAAAAAAACCATCGCCTTGATCGCGCATGACCATTGTAAAGAAGACTTGGTGACGTGGGTGAAAAACCACAAGGAGACCCTGAAACAACACGATCTCTGCGGCACCCACACCACCGCCACCAAGATCAATCTTGAAACCGGACTCGACGTGTTTGCGTTTCTGAGCGGACCCAAAGGCGGCGACCAGCAGATCGGCGCCAAGATCGCGGAAGGCAAGATCGACGTCTTGATCTTCTTCTGGGACCCCTTGGCTTCGATGCCTCACGACCCCGATGTGAAAGCCCTCTTACGCCTGGCCGTCCTGGCCAACATCCCGACCGCCAGTAACCCGGCGACCGCGAACCTGGTCTTGAATTTCCTAAAATAAAACGTTCCGCGAGGAACGTTTCTTTTGATTTATGGGATCAAGCGGATCGACAGAATGTCGGGATCGGCCAGGAATCTGGCATGGAAGCGGGTGGTACCCAATCCCTTGGATACGATCAAGGTCGAATCTCCGATCAAATGTTTTCCGGAAACATAGTTCATTTCACCGCTGGTGAAGAGGGGGCTGATCAATGGCAGTCTCACCTGTCCGCCATGGGTCGATCCGCTCAGGATCAAATCGGCGTCGGTTTCACCCAGCCGATCCGCCACATCAGGCAAAGCGGACACCAGGACGGTGAACGATTCACTTGTCGTCCCCAGGAAAGAAAGGTCGAGATGGGAGAGATCGGGCCGGATGCCGGCCAAGCGTATGCTTTTCCCGGATCCGTTATAGATTTCGACCACTTTCTGATCGAGCAGTTCCACATCGCTTTGCGTATAGAGGGAGGTCAGGACGCTTTCTTGCGCCCCGTCCTGCATTCCCAAGACCGCGAACTTGCCCAATGGCGCGTCCATCAGTTTCAGGAAGTTGGAGAGTTCGTTGAGCTGATCCTCGCTGAGCGTCGGCGCCGATTCATCCACGAGGTCGCCTCCGAAGATCACGAGATCGGGTGCCAGCGCGTTGACTTTCGTCAAGACGGCTTCGAAATCATCCGTCCTGCCCTCGGCGAAGGCATGCAGGTCGCTGATGAAGACGATCCGTACATTCGCGAAGGTTGAAGGAAGCTGTTCGTTTTGGACGACATACGATTTCACGGGATAACGATGGATCGACCAGACGGTGGCATCCAGCCAAAGCAGGTAACCGGCGATGATCAAGCTTGCGAGGATCCCGATGAGAATGAGTTTCTTGCGCATGTTTCTTCCTCCTTCCGTAATCGTAATTATAACGGTGTTCACGCAAAAAGGGAAGAAACGGATTGCATGCATCGATGAATCGTCTATAATAAATGCAGGAGGATTCCGCTATGAAACGATTGTTCGGTTTGGTTTTAATCGCAGGGGGCATCTTGATCCTGCTTACGAATTTACATGTCATCGAAGTCACGAACTTGATCAACTACCTCTGGCCAAGCGCCTTGATCCTTCTTGGGTTGGCCTCGATGGTCGAGCATCGACGGATCACCGCCTGGGGGACTTTCCTGTTGATCGTCGGAGGCGTCTACCTAGCCGCTGCCTTTGGTTACCTGGGGGACAGCGATCCGAAGTTTCTGATCCTGCCTGCGATCGTCGTCGCCTTGGGTTTGGCGCTTCTTTTCGGAAGACGCACCCCTGAGATCCGTTTCCCGAAAGAACCGATCCATATCAATCTGGGTCGCGATACGAATTCCCGTCACGATAGCGCCAAGAAGACCTATACCGCGTTTTTGGGCGGGGTGGACGAACGCGTCGTCGACGATGCGTTTACGACCTGTGAAGTCACCGCGATGCTGGGGGCGGCGGATATGGATTTCAGAAGTATCCGTTTCGCTGGCAACGAAGCGACCTTGACGCTTAACGCCGTGTTCGGCGGGATCGAGTGCCTGTTACCCAAGGATGTCCGTGTCGTCGCCACCGGGACCCCGATGCTGGGTGGATTCGAGAATCGTTGCGTCGACGACCCCAACGCCTTGAAGACCCTCTATGTCAATTACTCGGCGATGTTCGGGTCCATCGAAATCAGAAACTGAATCGAAATAAAAAACCGGAGTCCATGGGATTCCGGTTTTCGTTTACTTGTTTTTGGCGTAGCCTGCCATCGCTGCCTTTTGGTTGAGGATGACGGGAACGACGATCGGGTTACGACGTGTTTTCTGATACAGATAGGGTTCAAGCGATCCGCGGATCGCATTCTTCAGTTCTCCGAAGGTCGTCTTGTTCTGCATCGTTTTCTTCAATGCGTCATAGACGATCATTTCGGCTTCCTTCAGTAAGGTTTGGTTTTCCTTGATGAAGACGAATCCTCTGGAAACGATCGAAGGGCGACATAAGATTTTATTGTATCTCGAGTCGATCGTCACGATGACGGAAACCAAGCCGTTGTCCCCCAGGATCTTGCGGTCGCGCAGGACGGAAGTGCTCAGTCCGGTCGCGTCGTTTCCGTCGACATAGATATCGTCGGTCTGGATGCGGGTATCGGAAAGGAAGACTTCCTCGTTGCGTAATACGACGGCATCCCCGTTGGCGCAGATGAAGATGTTTTCCGGTTTGACGCCGGTTTCTTCCGCATAGGACGCATGTTGCTTCAGCATCTTGTATTCGCCGTGCATCGGCATGAAGAATTTCGGTTTGATCAGTTGAAGCATCAGCTTCTGTTCTTCCTGCGATGCATGCCCGGTGGTATGGATCGAGTTGAGCGGACTGTTGGTCAAGACGTTGGCGCCGGCGCGGGTCAGGCGGTTGACGACGCTGGACACGCTGAGTGCGTTGCCCGGGATCGGACTGCTGGAGAAGACGACGGTGTCGCCCGGGATGATCTTGATGAAACGATGGGTGCCGTTGGCGATCCGCGACAAGGCGGCCAAGGGTTCGCCCTGCGAACCGGTGCAAAGGATGCAGACCTTGTTTGCGGGGGTATGCGAAAGTTGTTCGGGTTCAAGGAAATGTTCGTCGCCGAAGGGGATATGCCCGAGTTTCTTGCCGATCTGGACGACGTTTTCCATCGAACGTCCGAAGACGACGACTTTACGTCCGCAGGTGATGGCCGCTTCGATGATCTGGCGCGTGCGGTAGACGTTGGAGGCGAAGGTCGCCACGATCATCCGTCCTTGCGCTTTGCGCGTGATCGCCAACAGGGAAGCCGCGACTTTCTTCTCGGAGATCGAGAAGCCGCTGACGCCCGAATTGGTGGAATCGCTCATCAGCAAGGTGACGCCGATCTGACCGATGTACGCCATGACCTGGTAGTCGGAATTGGATCCGACCGGTGTCAAGTCGAACTTGAAGTCGCCGGTTTCGACGATCCTTCCGTTGGGGGTGTTGATCAAGACACCAAGGCTATCCGGTATGGAGTGGACGGTGTTGAAAAAGCCCACTTTGAAATGTTTCGTTTCAACCCTGGACGTATCGTCGATCAATTTGATTTTGACCTGGCTCTGCATCCGCCGTTCTTCCAACTTACGGTTGATCAGCGCGGCTGCGAACCGCGGAGCATAGATCGTATCGATCTTGACCGACTGCATCAGGAAGGGAATCCCTCCGATGTGGTCTTCATGGCCGTGGGTGATGATCAATGCGGCGATTTTATGTTGATTGCGGACAAGATAAGAATAGTCGGGGATGACATAGTCCACGCCCAACAGGTTTTCTTCCGGGAAACGAATCCCGCAGTCGATGATGATGATTTCATCGTCATGTTCCATGCAATACATATTTTTACCGACTTCGCCCAACCCGCCAAGCGCATAAACCAGCGTATCGGTGGCACGGTTATATCGTTTTTCCTCAGACTCCGTCTGCACCGTGTTCACGATGCCTAAATTCGTATTCGTTTTTTTCATAAAGACTCCTTTATCGCACGCTAATCGATGATGATTGCGTTTTCTTTGATTTCCCAGGGATTCTCCGAGTTGATGTGGTCATAGAAGAGCACGCCGCTCAGATGATCGATTTCATGTTGAAGGACGATCGCAAGATAGCCGTTGGCACGGAACTCGACCTCTTCCTGACTCATGACGTCGAAAGCACGCACTTTGATGCGTGCGCTACGGTAAACATAACCCTGATGTTCACCTTCCACGGATAAACAACCTTCACCGAATTTCAGTGCGGCTTTCTGCACGGAATGGGAGATGATCTTGGGGTTCGCCAAGACCATCTCGATGGTTTCGACCTCATCCCCGACTTCTTCATCGACCGAGACGCAAATCAAAGCCCGGTGCACCCCGATCTGAGGCGCCGCGATTCCGACCGCCGGCTTCAAATTGAATTTTTCCGCCTTCTCTTCATCGCGTGAATCACGTACGTAACGCAAGAGGGATTTCCCCAATGCGATGTCTTTTTTCATCATTGGAATCGGAACGGGCACGGATTTATTCCGTAGAGACGGATCGGTATCCTTCACGATGGTATCATAGTTTATTCTCATATCAAAACCTCGATTTTCCATGTTGGAAAAGAATTGGCAACGAGATGATTTCTTCAAACCACTTCTTTATCGTTACCATTATAGCTTAAGTTGCTTTCATTGTATAGATAAATGATGAATCAAACGACGTACTGTGGTAAAATGCAACGAAAAGGGGGACCTTGCATGAAGATATTCAAACGGGCTTTCATCGATAGCGTGCCTGTCATGATGGGTTACCTGGTGGTCGGCGCGGCGTACGGCGTCTATGCCGGCGACGCGGGGGTCTCCGCTTTCGAAACGATCGCCATGGACTTCATCGTCTTCGCCGGATCCATGCAATTCGTGACGGTGCGTTTACTGAACCATGCGCCGGCTTTCCTCACGGTCGTCCTCTTGACCATGCTGGTGAATTTCAGGCATCTTTTCTACGGTCTTCCCCTGATCGAGGAATACCGCGAAGTCAAGGGGTGGAAGGCGTATCTGGTCTATGCGCTGACCGATGAAACCTTCGCCCTGACCCAGCAGAAACTCGACATGGATCGCAGCGACAAAACAAAGTACTATATCTTGATTTCGCTCCTTGACCAAAGCTATTGGGTCGTCGGATCGATCATCGGCCTGATCCTCTATCGATTCATCCCGTTTTCAACCAACGGGGTCGAATTCGCGATGACCGCTTTGTTCTTCGTGCTCTTTTTCGAAGCCATGCGCGAAACGCGCGTCCGCAAGGACGGTTTCGCATCCCTTGCGCTTTGCCTTCTTTCCTTGGTCCTCTTCCCCAAAGAATACTTCGTCGTCATCTCCCTCATCGCGATCACCCTTTACATCATCGCGGTAAAAGGAGGGAAGAACCATGAATAACCTACAAATCCTGGCGACCGTCGGCATCCTGACGTTCGCTCTGCGTGCGCTTCCCTTCGTCTTGTTTTCAAAGCGTGCGATGCCGTTATGGCTGATCAAACTGTCAAAGCGCATCCCGGTCATGATCCTGGGCTTGTTGGTCATCTACTCCCTGAAGGATACACGACTTGGTTCGCCGACCTATGCCCTCCCCGAAATCGCCGCGTTAAGCGTATTGACCCTTGTGCAATGGAAAGGGAAAAACCCCTTGGTGAGCATCCTTCTGTCCACCGGGGTATATGTTCTTTTGCTTCAAGTCCTTTCGTCTTCTTTTTAGTGGTGAAATTTGTTAGAATGAGACCGAGGAATCCCATGACATCGAAAAAGCAAAAGTTCAGTCTCCGTATGCCGAAAGGCTTCGACCTCTATATTCAAATCAGCGTCCTCGTCCTGGCGCTTTTCGGCACGATCATGGTGGTTTCCGCCTCCATGACGATCACGTCCACCAGCATGGACCTTCTTTTGATTGCGATCAAGCAAGTCGTCTACATCGTCATCGGCTATGTCGGGATGGTGTTTCTCGCGAAACGTTTCTCTTTCGCCTTCGTGCGCCGGCATATCTTCGCGATCGTCATCGTGACCTTTGTCTTGTTGTCGGTCACGTTATTGTTCCCGGCGGTCAACGGCGCGAAAGCGTGGATCCGCATCCCGTTCCCCGGTTCCCTTGAAATGACGATCCAACCTTCCGAATTCGCGAAGGTCGTCGGCATCCTCATGTTCGCGGTCTATCTTGGCGACCTACCCCGCAACATCGCGCAGAAGCCGCAGGAAATCATCGCGTTCCCGATGTATGCGATGTTGGGGATGTTTTTCCTGATCATGCTTTTCCAAAGCGATTTAGGAACCTCCGTCGTCTTCATCGGCATCTGTTACTTCATCTTCCTTCTCCCCAGCCACAAGAAACTGGCACTCATACAGAAAGCATCGCTTTATCTTTTCGGACTCGGTTCGCTGGTCGTCGCCTTCATGATGAGCGACCCCGGCATCGCGATCTTGAAGAGTCTCGACGCCGGAGGGTATCGCATCCAGCGGTTCCTCGCGGCTTTCAACCCGTTTGAAATCGCCCAGTCCGGCGGTTATCAGATCGTCGGTAGTCTTGTCGGTATCGTGAAAGGGAATTGGTTGGGTGTGGGTTTGGGAAGATCCCTACAGAAATACGGGTATCTGCCGGCGGCGCGCACCGACTTCATCCTGGCGATCATCGCCGAAGAAACCGGCATGCTCGGCTTCAGTATCCTGCTTTTCTTCTATGCAATGTTGGTTTATCGCTTATTCAGAGGTGCGATGCGTGCGACGGATGAAAAGAGCCGCATGACCTTGGTCGGCATCGCGCTTTATCTCTTGCTTCATTTCATCTTAAACATCGGCGGTGTGACCGCGATGATCCCCCTCACGGGCGTCCCCTTGTTGTTCATCTCACAGGGGGGGTCCAGTACGATGTCGATACTATTTGCGTTAGGAATCGCCCAAAACATCATTTCAAGACAAAGAACGGAGTCGGTCGTATGAGAATCGTCGGAGGAAAGCATCGATCCAGGATCCTATTGAGTTTGGAAGGGAAAGGGACGCGTCCGACCATGGATAAAGTCCGCGAAGCCCTTTATGGTCGATTAGGGGCTTGGGTCGAAGGGAAGGCTGTTTTGGATTTATTCGCGGGTACGGGTAGCGTCGCCCTGGAAGGCATCTCGCGCGGGATGGCAAGTGCCGTCTTGGTCGATGGCAGCGCGGCGGCGATCGATGTCATCAAGAAAAACGTCGTCGCTCTAAAGGAAGATGAACGGTGCATGATCCTGAGGATGGAAGCCATGCAGGCTCTGCGGTATTTAAGGAATAAAGAGAAGAAATTCGATTTCATCTATCTGGATCCACCCTACGGAAAAGTGGATCTGTCGAAAATACTGAGTTTGATCGATGAGTATGGATTGCTTACACCCGAAGGCATCGTCGTCGTGGAAACGCTCGATGAAGAAGAGTTGCCGATGTCCGATTTTATCCTGGAAAAGAAAATGTCCTACGGTGTCAGCGCATTGCATTACCTAAGGAGGTAGAATCATGTCGAAAGCGATTTATCCGGGGTCCTTCGACCCCATCACCTTCGGGCACCTGGATGTCATCAAACGGGCATCGGGATTGTTCGATGCCTTGGATGTCGTCGTGATGCAGAATCCCAACACGAAAACGACCTTCACCTTGGAAGAGCGTTTGGAGATGTTGAAGAAAGTGACCAAGGATTTGCCCAATGTCACCGTCCATGCGAGAACGGGGCTTGCGGTCAACGTCGCGCGTGATTTCGGCGCCAATGTATTGATCCGTGGCATCCGAGCCGTCATGGACTTCGAATACGAGCTTCAGCAAGCCACAGCGAACATGATCCTCGCCCATGACATCGAAACGGTGTTCCTCTTAACCAAACCAGAGTATTCATTCTTATCTTCGTCGGCGGTCAAACAAATCGCGATGAACGACGGAGATCTGACACGCTTCGTTCCGTCGGCCATCATCGGCGACGTCTTTGCTAAATTTAAAAAATAGAAACGTTTCGGCGTTTCTATTTTTTCATCGCGATGAACGAGACGTGTCGTCCCGTAACTTTTTCTTTACGATATGAGTAAAACCGAAGGGGATCCTCATAAGTGCATTCCAGATGGATTTCGATGTTTTCCATCAGTACTCCTCTTGAAACCAACTGATGGACATTGCATCCGACCATGTCGAAATAAGCATGGTCAGGATTGCGATATCGTAGAAACGGCGAGACATCGAAAGTCATCGTTTTCATTTTGTCCAACACCGGCCGATCGATCTCCAAATGATCTTGACACAGGCACGGACCGATGTAGACGCGAAGGGTCGAGACCTCGATTTTCTCTTTCTCAATCAAGGTATCCAGGCACTTCGAAACGATTTCCTTGATCGTCCCCGGCCACCCCGCATGGATCGCAACGACGATTTTCGTTTTCGGACAATAAATCAAGATCGGTGTGCAATCCGCATGGAACACGGACAACACAAGATCTGTTTCCTTGGTATACAACGCATCGACCCCTTGGAATTTCAAGGAAGGAACCAACGTTCCTTCCCCTTGGTCGTCTCTCTTCACTTCGACCAGGATGTCGCTATGCGTGATCTGCGGATAAACCCAATGATCAAGCGGAATGCCGACCGCTTCCGCCAAGTCTCTTCGATTTCGTAACACGGACGCTTCGTCATCCCCGACATAGGCGGCCACGTTTCCACAAGCGAAAACATCGGTGGAGTATCCTTCATCGCGAAGGGAAGTCCCTGCGACGATCTCTTTGTTTTCATAAACGATCCAGCGCAATGTCTCCACCTCCTTTTCCATAGAATAGCAGAAAAAAGGAAAGATTGGGAATCATGTGAAAAGTTTCTTGAAAACCGTTGCCAATTCGCATCCAACCCTATGAAAAAAACGTAAAATGGAATAAAATGAAACATAGGAGGAATAACAAACATGCCCTTAGTATCAACCAAAGAAATGTTTCAAAAAGCCTACGAAGGCGGATACGCGATCGGTGCTTTCAATGTCAACAACATGGAAATCATCCAAGCGATCGTCGAAGCCGCGAACGAACTGAAATCACCGGTCATCCTGCAAGTCTCGTCGGGTGCGCGTAAGTACGCCAATCCGACCTACTTGAAAAAACTCGTCGAAGCCGCTCTGATCGAATCCAACATTCCGATCGCCTTGCATCTTGACCACGGGGATGATTTCGAAATCTGCAAAGCCTGCATCGATTCCGGATTCACCAGCGTCATGATTGACGGTTCGAAGCATTCGTTTGAAGACAATATCCGTTTGACCAAGGAAGTCGTCGAATACGCCCATGCCCGCGGTGTTACCGTCGAAGGCGAATTGGGTAAACTCGCCGGCATCGAAGATGCGGTCAACGTCTCCGATGAAGACGCGCAGTTCACCAATCCGGATGAAGTCGAAGAATTCGTACGTCGTACGGGTGTCGATTCCTTGGCCATCGCCATCGGAACCAGCCACGGCGCCTTCAAGTTCAAACCGGGACAAACCCCGAAACTCCGTTTCGACATCCTGCATGAAATCGAAAAACGCATTCCGGGCTTCCCGATCGTATTGCATGGTGCATCCAGCGTATCGCAAGACTACGTCAAGATCATCATGGCGCACGGCGGCAAACTGGAAGACGCCATCGGAATCCCCGAAGACATGTTGCGTGAAGCCGCGAAATCGGCCGTCTGCAAGATCAACATCGACTCCGACCTACGTTTGGCCATGACCGCCGGTATCCGCGAAGTCATGGACACCAAACCCGATGTCTTCGATCCGCGCACCTATCTGACCCTTGGACGTAAATACGTCAAGCAAGTCGTCGCACACAAGATCAAAGAAGTCCTGGGCAGCGACAGCAAAGCAGTATAATCCGAGTCATCTTAAATATCGATTTAATCACCCGAAAGGGTGATTTTTATTACCCGAAAGGGTGATTTTTTTATCCCTGCCTTGTGTTTTTTTTTACATGCGTTATGATTTAAGAAAGGAGTGGGGACACATGAAAAAAATCATCATTCTATTCTGTTTAGTGTTGTTGACGGGGTGTGCTCAAGTGCAACGCTATTTTTTATCCGATGCGAAGCGACCGGAAAGGAACGTCATGGCGGATTCGGTTGCCGATGTGATGTTGACGGAGTTGGAATTCGACCAACTCATTCCTGAACTGAAGGAAACGGAAAAATACTCGCTCGGAGCGTTTTATTCCGACGGGAAGAAACTCTATTTCTCCCTGAATCAACAAGTCAAACCCGAAACAGGAAGAACGGTATCGATCGGCGTCTATGCCTATGATTTGGATGCAAAGACGATGGAGTCGCTTTATACCATCCCCGCACTCGATGAGTTTGTCGTACAGTCGATCATGACGATCGATTCGAAACTCATCCTATCCGGGGGATATCCATTCAAAGAGCAAAGTAAGCGTACCTTTGAGATTTCATGGATCCATGATCTGGAAAAAACCAAGATCGCTGAAAACAACCTGGATAAGTTTCGAGATATCCCTTCACTCCATAATGTGGACGAATCGACGATCGCTTATGTTGAAGAACTTACGTTTAGGCTTGGGAATCGTGACATCACCCGAATTTCGCTTAATCGTATGACGGCGGATTTCATGGTTTTCTCGACGAACCTCTTTGAATACGAACCCCCGGTCATGGACTCGAAGGAACAGGTGATGATCAGCGAGTCGACGATCGTTGTTCAAGACGGATACTTCGCATTTGCCTATGAACGGGATTCGGCGGGATGGATCGGTCGTTGGAAACTGGACACGTCCACGATGTTGGTCGAAGTCCTCGAACCGATAAAAATCGGGAAGTCGAGAAGTCCGCAATCGATGATGTTCATCGATGAACATTGGTTTGTATCCACCGCGGATTCGTTTGATTTTCAACCTTGGGAACTGCATGTTTTCGACGATCTTGGAAACGAAGTCGCGATGCAGATCGAGGGTACGAATTGGATGATGTTTGTGTATCCCGTCAACATCGGTCAAACCGGATTGTTCAGCGGAGCGTTTGATTTTGATCGAAGCAAACCGGTCACCGATCGGTTCTATCTGGGAAGCTTCGAGAAGAATACGGTCATCTATCAACGGATCGAAGAACTCATCTATGGTAACTTCGTTACGGAGATCCAAGAAGGGGTGTATCTGGTAAAAGGGAAAAAGGATTACGGTTTTGATCAACGATATTACATCCTGAAAATCTGAGTAAGTTTCGACCGCTATAAAGCGGTTTTCTTTTATTCGGTTTAGCACTTAATTATTGACAGTGCTAAACACACCGTTTATAATATTAGCAGACCTAGTACAAGAGTGCTAAGGAGGTGAGTCCTTTGCTGACACCACGAAAGATCGAGATCCTCAAGGCGATCGTCGAAGAATTCATTGCGACAGCGGAACCGGTCGGTTCGAAAACCTTATTGGAAAAATACAACATGCCGTATTCCTCGGCGACCATCCGCAATGAAATGCAAGAGTTGGAAGAAATGGAATTGCTTGAGAAGACCCATACTTCCAGCGGACGGGTCCCGTCGACCCAGGGGTATCGCTATTATGTCGAACATCTGATGGTGCAGCGCAAGGACGACCGCTTGGAACTGGCGCTTCGCGAGGTCTTCTCGGACCGTGAAATGCGGGTCGAGGAAGTTATCAAACGCAGTTGCGACATTCTTTCCCAAATGACGCAGCTTACCGCCGTGGTCCTGGGACCCGAAGGCAGTGATCAGACCTTGGAACACATCAACCTGTTCCCGATCGACGAACACAGTGCCGTCGCCGTCTTCATCACGAGCCACGGACATACGGAAAACCGACTGTTCAAGTTCAGCGAGGAAGTCTCGGTCGAGGAATTGCAGAAGTGCTGCGGCATACTGAACGAACGGCTAAGCGGGACACCGTTATTGCGCGTGATCGAGAAACTGCGTCTGATCGAACCGATCTTGGCGCAGCAGGTCAAACGTTATGAATCGGTCTTCCAAGCGTTCTTCAACGCTTTCCTGAAGTTCGCCAACGACAATTTCTACTTTTCCGGAACCAACAACATGTTGAACCTACCGGAATTCGCGGACATCGCCAAACTCAGACAACTGATGGGGATGCTTGAAAACAGTGCGCTATGGCGCAACTTGGGGAAGAACCAAGGGGATTTGAATCTGATCCGCAGCGAACATTCCAAACTCGTTTGGATGGACGACGTCGCGGTCATCACCAACACATTTACGATCAATGAAGGCGAATCGGGACAACTCATGGTTGTCGGACCCAGCCGGATGGAATATGATCGGGTCGTCGCGCTGATGGATTTCATGAGCGAAGCGATCGAGAAGATCTATGGCAAAGGAGGACGTCATGACTGAGAACGAGAAGATAACGCCTGAAGAAGAAACGAAGACGGAAGAAACCAAAGAAGAACACGGACATAAGAAGCACCGACATTCCAAAGAAGAGTTCGAAAAACTTGAACTGAAGATATCGGAACTTGAAGGTGAAAACAAGAAACTGCAGAACGAATACTTCAAAGCCTATGCCGATACGCAGAATCTGCGTAAACGTCTGGAAACGGACTTCGAAGCCCGTCAGAAATACCGCATCCAAAGTTTCGCGGTCGATATCCTGCCGGCGATCGACAATCTCGAACGGGCGATGCTTGCCTTGGCGAATGTCGATGAGAACTCGGCCAAAGGGGTCGAAATGGTCTACAACCAAGTGATCAACGCATTGAAGAAAGAAGGCGTCGAGGTCATCGATCCGCAAGGTCAAGCCTTCGATTCCAATTTCCACCAAGGCTTGAGCACCGAGGTCGTGGAAGGTGTAGAACCCAACCAAGTCGTCCAGGTATTCCAAAAAGGATATAAACTAAAAGACCGCATCCTGCGGCCGGCGCTGGTCAAAGTCAGCGAATAAAAGGAAAAGAGGAAACAACATGAGCAATAAAATCATCGGTATCGACTTAGGTACCACAAACTCCTGCGTCGCCATCATGGAAGGCGGGGAAGTCAAAGTCATCACCAATCCGGAGGGCAACCGCACCACGCCTTCGGTCGTCGCGTTTAAGAACGGCGAACGGATCGTCGGGGACGCCGCCAAACGCCAATTGGTCACCAATAAAGAATCCGTCGCCTCCATCAAGCGTAAGATGGGCACCAACCAAACCGTTTCGATGGAAGGGAAGAGCTATTCCCCGCAGGAAGTCTCCGCGATGATCCTGCAATACATGAAAGCCTATGCGGAAGACTACCTGGGTGAAAAAGTGACGCGTGCCGTCATCACCGTCCCGGCCTACTTCAACGACGCCCAGCGCCAGGCGACCAAAGATGCCGGCAAGATCGCCGGCTTGGAAGTCGAACGCATCATCAACGAACCGACAGCCGCCGCTTTGGCCTACGGGATCGATAAAACCGACAAAGAACAGAAAGTCCTCGTCTTCGACTTAGGGGGCGGAACCTTCGACGTATCCATCCTTGAACTGGCCGACGGGACCTTCGAAGTCTTGGCGACCGCCGGGGACAACGTCCTGGGTGGTGACGATTTCGACGAAGTCATCGTAAAATGGTTGGTCGAAAACTTCAAGAAAGACAGCGGAGTCGACTTGAGCTCCGATAAGATGGCGCTTCAACGCCTGAAAGAATCCGCTGAAAAAGCGAAGAAGGAACTTTCCTCCTCCGTCAGTTCCCAGATTTCCTTACCGTTCATTTCAGCCGGCGCCAACGGTCCCTTGCATATCGATACGACCTTGACCCGTGCGAAATTCGAAGATATGACCCGTCATCTGTTGGATCGTACGATCCAACCGGTTCGTCAGGCCCTAAAAGACGCCGGATTGACCAAGAACGACATCCACCAAGTCCTGTTGGTCGGCGGGATGACCCGTATGCCGGCCGTCGTCGAAGTGATCCGTCGCGAATTGGGTAAAGAACCCAACAAATCCGTCAACCCGGATGAAGTCGTCGCGATCGGAGCCGCGATCCAAGGCGCCGTCATCGGCGGGGACGTCAAAGACGTCCTGTTGCTTGACGTTACTCCGTTGTCGTTGGGCATTGAAACCATGGGTGGCGTCATGACCGTCCTGATTCCCAGAAACACGACGATCCCGACCTCCAAGTCGCAAGTCTTCTCCACCGCGGCCGACAATCAGCCGGCGGTCGACATCAACGTCCTGCAGGGCGAGCGTCCGATGGCCAATGCGAACAAGTCCTTGGGTTTATTCAAACTCGACGGCATCGCAGCCGCGCCGCGCGGGATTCCGCAAATCGAAGTCACCTTCGACATCGACGTCAACGGTATCGTCCATGTCTCCGCATTGGATAAAGGCACCAAGAAGAAACAATCCATCACGATCTCCGGATCGTCGGGTTTAAGCGATGAAGAAATCGACCGTATGATCAAGGACGCGGAAGAACACCGCGCCGAAGACGAACGTTTGAAAGAAGAAGCCGAATTGAAGAACAAGGCGGAACAGTTCATCCACCAGATCAACAAGTCACTGGAAACGGAAAACGCGAACGTCAGCGCTCAACAAAAAGAAGAAGTCGTGAAATTGCGCGACGAACTCCAAAAAGCACTGGATGAAAACAATATCGACGTGTTGAAGGAAAAAATCGACGAATTGGAAAAAGCGGCACACCACATGGCCGAAGCGATGTATCAGCAACAAGACCAACAAGCCGGTCAAGAAACCAAAGCCGACGACGACAACGTGGTCGACGCCGATTTCAAAGAGAAGAACTAATTTCCAAGCCTAGGACACCCTAGGCTTGCCTTACGGAGGGACTATGGCAGAAAAACGCGATTATTACGAGGTGTTGGGGATCAGTAAAGACGCCACCGAGGCGGATGTTAAAAAAGCCTATCGGACCTTGGCGAAGAAGTATCATCCCGATATGAACAAAGACCCCGGCTCCGATGTGAAATTCAAAGAAGTGCAGGAAGCCTATGAAACGCTGAGCGATCCGCAGAAGAAAGCCAACTACGACCAATTCGGTCACGCGGGCATGGACGGTGCGGGTTTCGGCGGGTTTAACGGCGGCTTCGGGGGCTTTCAATCGGGCGGTTTCGAAGACTTGAACGACATCTTCGGCTCGTTCTTCGGCGGAGGGTTCAACCAAGGCCAACGCCGATCCAACGGACCTTCAAAAGGTGAAGACCGGTTGATGCAGATGAAGATCGACTTCATGGATGCGATCTTCGGGAAAGAAACCTCGATCCAACTCGATGTGGATGAAGTTTGTAGCGAATGCTTGGGGAGCGGGGCCAGAAGCAAGGACGACGTCAAAGTCTGTCCGACCTGTAACGGAAGAGGCTCCGTCACCACCCAGCAGAGGACGCCTTTCGGTGTCTTCCAATCCTCCGGGGTTTGCCCGGAGTGTCAGGGAACAGGTAAGAAAATCCTCAACCGTTGCACCAAGTGCCATGGCAAAGGCTATGAACACAAACACGTCACCGTCGACGTCAAGATTCCGGCGGGCATCCAATCCGGTCAGCAACTTCGCGTTTCAGGCAAAGGTGAAAAAGGACAAAATGGAGGACCCAACGGGGATCTCTTCATCGAAATCCTCGTATCGAAGCACAAATTCTTCCAACGCGACGGAAAGAACATCTATGTCAACGTCCCGATCTCATCCTTGGATGCGACCTTAGGGACCAAGATCGATATCCCGACCGTCCATGGCGATGTGGAACTCACCATCCCGGCGGGGACGCAACACGGCACCCAATTCAGAATCAAGGGAAAAGGGGTCAAGGATTTGCGTTCGAGCCAGGTCGGGGATCAATTCGTCGAAGTCCAGATCAAAGTCGACGATAAACTTTCACGCGAGCAGAAAGAACTCTACGAAAAACTTCGTAAATTACAAGACAAAGAAAGCGTCTTCGATAAATTCAAGAAAACTTTTAGGTAACGGTTTCCGTTACCTTTCAAAAAAATGTTCGTTAGCAGTCAAGTGGCAAGAGTGCCAAAAATGGAGGTGAATCTCATGAACTTCGAGCAGTTTACCGAAAAACTCCAGCAAATCCTGATGCGTGCCATCCAACTCGCCGTATCCTCCCGTCATCCCGAAGTCAACACCGGGCATGTCCTCGCCGAAATCCTCAACGACGACGTGGTCGATGGATTATTGGCGAAAACCAATCTGGATAAGGGAAGCCTGATCCAATTCATCGAAACGGAATTGAACCGGATCGCGACGTCCTCCCAAGGCGGACAACCGGTCATCTCGTCGGATTTGAACCAAAGTCTGATCGACGCCCAACGCGAGGCGGAAAGCAACGGTGAAAAGTACCTGAGCGCTTCGACCCTTTTCATCACGCTCTTGTTTAACCGCTGGTCGCAGATGCATGGGTTGGTCGATACGTTTAAACCGGATAAAAAAGAACTGAAGAAGGCACAAACTTCGCGAAGTGCCGGACATAAAATGGACAGTCCCGGATCTGAAAACCAACTTGAAGCATTAAGCAAATATGGGAAAGATTTGGTCGAAGAGGTCAAGGGCGGAAAGATCGACCCGATCATCGGACGCGATGAAGAAATCCGCAGAGTCATCCAGATCCTGTCGCGCAAAACGAAAAACAACCCGGTCTTGATCGGCGAACCTGGGGTCGGGAAGACCGCCATCGTCGAAGGCTTGGCGTGGCGGATCATGAAAGGCGACGTCCCCTTTGGATTGAAGGAGAAGAAACTGATCGAACTGGACATGGGCGCATTGGTCGCCGGCGCGAAATACAGAGGTGAATTCGAAGAACGGCTGAAGGCGGTCCTCAATGAAATCAAGGCGTCGGACGGAGGGATCATCCTCTTCATCGACGAGTTGCATAACCTGGTCGGAGCCGGTAAGGCGGAAGGCGCGATCGACGCCGCAAATTTACTAAAGCCGATGTTGGCACGCGGCGAACTGCGCTGCATCGGGGCGACCACCTATGATGAATACCGCAAGCATCTTGAAAAAGACGCCGCCTTGGAGAGACGCTTCCAAAAGATCCAGGTCGATGAACCGACCGTGGAAGATACGATCTCGATCCTACGTGGACTGAAAGACCGCTATGAGAGCCATCATGGCGTCAGGATCCTGGACGAAGCGATCGTCGCTTCCGCAATGTTAAGCAACCGCTACATTACCGATCGCTTCCTCCCCGACAAAGCCATTGACCTGATCGACGAAGCCTGTGCCTCGATTCGTGTCGAAATGGACTCGATGCCCGCCGAACTCGACGAACTCACACGCAAAATCATGCAGTTGGAGATCGAAGAAACCGCTCTGAGAAAAGAGACGGATGATCGGACACTCGAGCGATTGGATGAACTGAGAAAAGAACTCGCCAATCTCAAAGAAAGCAAGGACATTCTCTTTTCGAAATGGCAAAGTGAAAAGGAAATCCTGGATGTTTCCAAGAGTGACAAAGAACAACTCGAAAAAGCAAGACTGGAGTTGGAGAAGGCGCAGAACGAAACCCGTTACGAAGAAGCGGCGAAGCTGCAATACGATACGATCCCGACCTTGGAAAAGAAGATCAAGGAAAGCACGGAACGCATCACTGAAGATTCATTGATCCAGGAAATCGTGGATGAAGAACTCATCGCGAAAATCGTCTCGCGCTGGACCCACATCGAAGTATCCAAACTCCTGTCCACCGAACGCAATAAACTCATGCATTTGGAAGACACATTGCGTCGACGGGTCATCGGACAAGACCAGGCGTTGAATAAAGTGGTCGATGCGATCCTACGTTCGAAGGCGCAGATCCAGGATGAACGGCGTCCGATCGGATCCTTCCTCTTCCTCGGTCCGACGGGGGTCGGCAAGACCGAAGTCGCCAAAGCGCTCGCCCAACAACTCTTCGATGATGAAACCCGGATCATCCGCATCGACATGAGTGAATACATGGAAAAACATTCCGTCTCTCGGTTGATCGGAGCCCCTCCGGGCTATGTCGGCTACGACGAGGGCGGTCAATTGACCGAAGCCGTACGACGTAAGCCCTACAGCATCATCCTGTTGGATGAAATCGAGAAAGCCCATCCCGATGTCTTCAACATCCTGCTTCAAGTCCTCGACGAAGGCAAACTCACCGACAACAAAGGCGTCCATGTGGATTTCAGGAACACCTTGATCATCCTGACCTCGAATCTGGGGGCGCACTATGCGTTTGAGGAAAACCTGGAACTGCGTGAAACGCATTACCTGCAAGAAGTCGCACGCACCTTCAAACCCGAGTTCGTCAACCGCCTGGATGAAATCGTCGTCTTCAACGCCTTAAACAAAGCGGTCTTGGCGAAGATCGCCGACAAGTTCATCGGTGAATTGTCCAAACGACTCGCCGATCGCCGCTATAACCTGGAAGTGACACAGAGTGCGCACGAAAGGATCCTGGAAGAAGGGTTCGACCCCGAATTCGGGGCGCGACCGATGAAACGGCATATCCAAAAAGCCATCGAAACGAAGATCGCGCGTCTGATCATCGCCGACAATCCTCCTGAAGACGTCACCCTGATCGTCGATACGACGGATGACGATTATGTGGTGAAAGTTAAAACCAGACTCAACTAACGTCCTGAAAAGGACGTTTTTTTCACAGGATGTTCATCGAGTCTTCATGAGTCGTTGTGTCGGGCGAAGAAACAAGTGTATACTAAAAGCGAGGTGACCCCATGGACATTCATTCAGAAAAAATACTCAATCAACAGTTGGAACGTGCGATACGTAACCTGCGTCTGCATCAGTTCGAGACATCGATCCTTGAAAAGAAAGAACACGTCATCCCGTTCCTTGAAGCGCAGATCGAACAAGGGTCGAGCGTCGCGGTCGGAGGATCGATGACCTTGGCCGAGTGCGGCGTCATCGACTGGCTACGTACGGGACATGTTTCCTTCATCGACCGTTATCAACCCGGCATCGATGTCAACGAAGCGTTCCGACGCGGGTTAAGCGCCGATGTCTTCCTGATGTCAAGCAACGCCGTCACCCTGGAAGGCGAACTCGTCAATACGGACGGGACGGGGAACCGGGTCTCCGCTTTGATCTTCGGACCCAAGAAAGTATATGTCGTCGTCGGCATCAACAAGCTGGTCTTCACCCGTGAAGAAGCACAGGAAAGAATCCGTCAGAAAGCCGCCCCGATGAACTGCGAACGGCTCAACCGCGACACGCCGTGCCGCTTGGTCGGCGAATGCGTCGACTGCAACGTCGCCCAACGGATCTGCAGCGCCAACGTCGTTTTATCGCGCAGCCACATCCCCGGACGGATCCATATCGTTTTCGTGAAGGAAGCTTTGGGCTATTAGTCCCTTGCGGGTTTGACCCGTAGCGTGTAGAATAGATAAGTATCAACGGAGAAAACAATGAAAAAGCTTCTGAATAACTATCTGTTCAACTTATTGATCATCATGACCTTGACCTTCTTCGGTCTTTGGTTCGCGTTATATGATTCCTATAAGCAAGTCTTGGCGACGGTCATCGCGATGCCCATGTGGCGTATCGGTGTGATCGTGTTTTGGGGTCTCGCCCCTCAGCTTGTCTACGGGTTGATTTTAACGTTGATGGCGAAGTCCCTCCATCAGCGCTATCCTTACCGCCACGGGTTGATGAACGGATTGATCGGAACCTTCGTTTCCGGGATTACGCCTTCTTCCACCGGCGGACAGTTCGCCCAGACCTACACCTTTAAAAAACAAGGGTTAAGCGCCACCCAAGGCGCCGGCTTGATCTGGATGGATTTCTACATCTATCAAATCGTACTGGTTCTTGAAACCTTGATTCTGTTTTTATGGAAGATGGCGGATTTCCCCAACGCTTCCATCACCCTCGCGTTCGCGCTTGCCTTGATGTTCAACGTCATCGTCATCGTCGTCCTTTGGATCATGGTCGAATTCCCGAAACTCTATGTCTTCATCTTCTCCTGGGCGATCACGATGCTCGGCAAGATGAGGTTCATCAAGAACAAGGAGAAGATCGTCGATTCCTGGAACGAACAGATGATCCACTTCCACGACGCCGTCGGAGCCGTCGCCGGGAATAAGCAATTGTTTTGGAAAATATCGGGCTTGTACGCCCTACGCTTCACGATCTATTTTTCGACCCCGTTTGTGGTCGCGCAGTTGTTGGGGCTGGATGTGAAGTTCAACCAGTTCATCGATTTCCTCGCCTTGGCTTCCTTCGTGACGATGGCCAACACCTTCGTCCCGCTACCGGGATCCAGCGGGGCGACCGAAGGCTTATTCGTCCTGGTCTTCTCGACGGTGATCGGTAAATCGGGCGCTGCGAGTATGATGATCTTCTGGCGCTTCGCCACCTTCTATGTCCCCCTGTTGACCGGCGGCTATCTCTTCATGCGTCTGAAACGCAACCGTCGCTTCCCCACGCTCCAAGAAACAACGAAGGATCCCGACTAGGATCCTTTTTTAATGCGGTTTTGTTGGATCAGCCATAGCGCCATGTCCTGAAGCGACTCGGAAGCGCCGCGCGGACGATAAGCGAGATTCGTCGTGGCTTTTTCATGGGAGAAATTCGAGTTGCTCGCCAGGGTGAAGAGGGAATAGCGCGTATAGAGCGGTTTTTGTTTGAGGATGCGGTAATAGATCTCCGCGAACGGCGCACTGAATTTCGCCAAACCCAAGGGCAAACGGACCGTTTTCTTGATCTTCGGAAAAACCCCGCCCAGGACATCGACGATCGCCTTCACCGAGATATACTCCCCGGAAAGGATGTAGTGGTCGCCGGCGTCGCGCGTTTCAACAGTCTTGATCAATGCCTCCGCGACATCCCGTACGTCGACGAAATCATAACCGCCCTTCACATAGGCTTTCAGCCGTCCGGTCCCGTAATCGATGACCATCTGCGTCATATGGCTGCATCCGTAATCGTTGGGACCGATCATGCCGGAAGGGAAGACCAAGGTCAACGGCAAGCCTTCTTCCTGAAGTTTTAAAAGATTACGGGTCGCTTGCGCCTTCGATTTCGCATACAAGCCCTCCACATCCATCGGATCAAACCGTTGCGTCTCGTGGATGCTTCCATGACCCGCCTCTTCCTTGATCGCATGGACCGAACTCACGTAGACCATTCGCCCGATCCCTTTCTCCAAACAAACGGTCGCGACGTTCTGCGTCCCTTCGACGTTTACCCTACGGATCTTGTCTTTTTCCTTGAAATCGATCGAAACGATCCCGGCCGCATGCACGACGCAGATGTCCTTCGGATCGACCCCCGCCTCGTCGATACAACGTCGCAAATCATCAATCTTCGTGACATCGCCCTCACACCGCAAGATCGGCAGACCGCTCAACGCTTCGCTTTTATCAGCGGGCAAAACGAAAGCGCAGACCTTGTCGTTCCTCTTCGTCAGAGCACGTACCAAGGTGTTGGCGAAATGTCCGTTCGCACCGGTGACGACCCATAATTTCACTTGCATTTTGATCCTCCTCGAGGTGATGATTCTTTACTTCTTTGTCTTCAGTATAGCATATCCCAATAAGACAAAAGCCTTTGTTCAAGATTAAAATCGGTTTAAAATCGAGTAGAAATGCGATGTATCCTTACGTCGAGCCCTTGTAAAGAAGGGACGGTCTTCGTATACTAAACCTAACGGTGATTCCTCACCGAAGGAGACGATAAAAAATGAAAAAAATCCTCTTGGTTTTGGTCGGAGTCTTGCTCTTAAGCGGCTGTAACCTGCAGATCATCGATACGACGTGGAAATACGACGTCGCCTACATCAACATCGGTAGCGAAACGATCGTCTGCGACATTTCTTCGTGGAAGGACTACGAAAACAGCGACATCATCCAGGTGAAGTGCAAAGACGGACGCACCTTCCTTGGACATGCTTCCACCATCATCCTACAAAGCAACTGATGCGGTTGAAGCCCTTTAGTTCAACGCTTCAGATCCGTGGTCGTCCGCTTAAGGTGACCCTGATCCCGCAACACCGACGTACGTTATCGATGAATGTGAAGGAAGAGGGACTGATCGTCAAACTGCCTTTCGGAGCGGATCTTGAAAAGACGATGGCGTGGATCTCATCCAAAGAAGCGTGGGTCGCGAAACGGATGGAACGATTGGAAGCCATGGCGCTAAACGACGATGAAATCTGGTATCTCGGCAATAAAACGAAGGTGGTCGGCGGTAAGGAAACAAAGTTCTCGCCCGCGGGCATCGTCGTAAAACAAGGCGTGCTTCTCGAAACCGCCCTGCGCCAGCACGCCGTCAATGTTCTGAGCGAACATTTCAACTTCGCCGTGGCTGAAACAGGGATTTCACCTCGGTCATTGAAGTTTCGCACGATGAGCCGGTCATGGGGAAGATGCACCTCCAAAGGGGACATCACCCTCAATCCCCGTCTGATCTCTTGCGAGCCTTCCTTCATCCGCTATGTATGCATCCATGAGCTCATGCATCTGAAGCATCTCAACCACTCGCCCTTGTTTTGGCAAGAAGTGAAACATCATGTTCCGGATGTATCGCGCGTGAAGAAGAATTCGATCCTATTACAGAAAGACCGTCTCGGTTTATGAGACGGTCTTGTTGTTTTTGAGTAGATTCAGGATGAAGTCCTCGTTGGGATCGATATAGATGGTTTTATACGCGCCAAGGGCGACCATCCCCAACTTCGCCCCGGGGATTTTCTTGATCGAAGAGACTTTACAGTAGTTGACCGGTACGCTGGAAGATGTCCTTGCTTGCGAATAATACGCCGCCAACATCGCCGCGGTACGCAGGGTCGTCTCATCGGGGGAATCGGTCTCCACCACCACATGCGCCCCGTGATGATCCTTGACGTGCAGCCACGTATCGTTCTTGCGTGCCAGTTTGAAGGTGATGTAGTCGTTCTGCAGGTTATTCTTCCCGACATGGATCCGTATCCCGTTATCCAAAACGAAACTGAGGTATTGGGGAAGGCTTTTCTTCTTACGTCGGATTTTCGAAGGCATGGCCTTCAAAATCCCCGCTTCCGCCAATTCCTGACGGATCTCGATCGCATCGTTCACCCCGGCGATTTCCAATTGTTCCTTTAACCCTTCATAATAGGCGATTTCGTTCTCGCAGATTTCGATCTGCTGAAGCAAATGTTCCTGGCCTTTTTTGCCTTTTTGATATTTCTGGAAATACTTCTTCGCATTTCCTTTCCCATCCAACTTGCTGTCCAAGGGGATCGTAATCATTCCCTCACCCTCGTAGGAAGGCACGTCGATCGACGTGCTGCCTTTTTCGGCGTTTGATCCAAAGGCATAGAGGTAGTCGCCCATCGTCCGCCACTTCTCGCAATCCAACGCCTCATCCATCGCTTCCTTCAGTCTCGGCAGTTTCTGAGTGTATTTCTTGATCTCGCGCGTCACGAACTTGAAGAGGTCGCCCGTATGTTGGCGGATCCGCTCGCGTTCTTCTTTTTGGTAGTAAAGTTCATCCAGTCCGGCCATGAGTGGGAATTGACGGTAAGGGACCCCTAAATGCGTCAAGGGTAGGCAATGAAATTGCGTTTCATTTTTATCTTCGCTAAGATACAAGTAATGGCTGTCCCGTATCTGGTCCATGACCTGTCTGAAGGTTTCCCCGTGTAGTAACCGATACTGGATTTCCCGCCCCAACAAAGGCGATACGCCGTGGAATTGTTGGGTGAAGGTCAGTTCAAGATCGACGTCGTCGCTAAGCAGGGGATTGAGCTTGTCTTGGATTTCAGGGTCGCTGTACATCGCCCCGGGTTGGATGGTCCGTTTGGTATTCTCAAACGGCGGGATCCTCTTCAGGGCATCGACGATCTTGCCCGTATCGTCGACCAAGATCAGATTCGCATATTTACCCATCAGTTCGATGTAGAGGGTATGCGTCACGCTGTCGCCCAGGTCGTTGCGTTGCATCACGGTCATCTTGACCACCCGGTCCAGTCCGAGTTGTTTCAGTTCCGTGATCCATCCGTCTTCGCAATGCTTGCGTAAAAGCATGACGAAATGGCTGGGTTCCTCCGGCGTCGTATAGACGCGTTCGCTGAACTGGATCCGGTTGTAGACCGAATGCAGGGAAACCAGCAGGTTCTTGCGGCTCTTCGCGCTTCGTAAATGGAAGAGCACTTCATTTTCCGATAAGTTGTAGATCTTATGGATTTTCGTCGGAACTTCGAGTTCGAGTTCCGCGACGATACGATGCATCAGCAGTCCGTCCAGCGCCATATTCAACCTTCTTTCGCAAAACATTATAACATATTTGAAAATGCGGGATTGTGTAGTATCATAAATAGAAAGAAAGAGGTGTGCCATGCCAAAGAAAGGGTTACTCATCATATTAAGCGGACCCAGCGGTGTCGGTAAAGGAACCGTCCGTGACCAGTTCATCGACGATCCCGAACTGAATATCGCTTATTCCGTTTCAATGACAACCCGTACGCGACGTCCCAACGAACGCGACGGAGTCGATTATCTGTTCGTCACCCGCGATCGTTTCATGGAAGCGATCAAGAAAGGGGAACTGCTCGAATATGCGGAGTTTGTCGGGAACTACTACGGCACCCAGGCCGCCTATGTCGAGAAACTGCGCAACGAAGGAAAGAATGTTTTGCTGGAGATCGAAGTCCAAGGCGCAACCCAGATCAAGGAAAAAGTGAAGGACGCGTTGACGATTTTCATCGTCCCGCCCAGCATGGAAGAACTGGAAAAGAGAATCCGCGGACGTCGTACCGAAGCGGAAGAAATCGTCCAACAACGTCTTTCGAAAGCTTCCAAGGAAATGGAACTGATCGGGCATTATAAATTCGTGGTATGTAACGAAGATCCCAAACTCGCAGCGCAGATCATCTCGCTGATCATCAAACGCCATATGGAATAAACACGGACACAATCCATTACGGATTGTGTTTTTGTATTCGCCCTTTTTTACGTCATGTCGGATAGTGTATAATGTACCCGAAACGGAGTCGCCAATGAACCTCGCCCAGATCTGGATCCAACATCGCACGATGCATCTCAATTCGACCTACACCTACCGTGCGGACGGGTTTTCGCTGCGTCCGGGTCAGCGTGTCGAAGTCGTGTTCAATCGTAAGAAAGTGATCGGTTTCGTCGCGAAGAGCGAAGCGACCCTCAAGACGAAAGAAGAGTACGAAACCGAAGCCGGATATCAACTCGCATCGATCTTGCGGGTGTTGGATGAAACGCCGGTCTTGAACGAGGAATTGTTTCAGTTGGGCTTGTGGTTGTCGTATGCGACCGTTTCCCCGATCATCGCCTGTTTCCAGACGATGTTGCCGCGCTATCTCAATCCCAGGGATACGACCCGCAAACCGGTATCCGAACTTTGGGTCTTCGCCCTCGACGATGAAACGGTGAATGCGAAGTATATCGACATCCATGCGGAGATCAAGGCGAAGGAAGGCATGCGCTTGCGCGATGCCAAGGAAGAATACGGAAGTAAAATCGAAACCATGGTGAAGCATGGTTGGCTGGATAAAAAGAATATCGATGCGGTCTATCGGGTCAAACCGGTGGAGACCAAGGAAGTCGGGTATCGGCTGAGTCAAACGCAGGAAAATGCGTTGAAGAAGATCCGTGAGACTTCAAATCGTGTCGTTTGCCTGCTTGGACCGACGGGATCGGGGAAGACCGAGGTCTACCTTCGACTCGCCCAGGAAGTGATCGACAATCATGGTCAGGCGTTGATTTTGGTCCCCGAGATTTCTTTGACGCCCCAGATGGTCAAACGGGTCGAAGAGCGCTTCGGACAAGATGTCATCCTCTACCATTCGCAACTTAACGACAACCAACGTTTCCAGCAATACACCCGCGTCAAACAGGGTGATGCGGCCGTGGTCGTGGGGACGCGTTCCGCCATCTGGCTGCCGTTCACCAACCTTCGTCTGATCGTGTTGGACGAGGAACATGACAATAGCTACAAGCAGGATCTCTCGCCGAAATACCATTGCCGGGATGTCGCGATGGAACGTGCCCGACATTTCCAGGCGAAAGTGATCCTGGGAAGCGCGACGCCATCCTTGGACACCTATGCACGGGCGAAAAAAGGCGTCTATGAACTCGTCGAACTCGACGGGCGGATCGCCGGGGTCTTGCCTGAAGTGGGGTTGGTGAAACCCCGGGTCAGGATGCAGGTGGCGCAAGAAATACGCGAAGCGATCGCGGATCGCTTGGATAAAAAAGAACAGATTCTAATCCTGCTTAACAAACGGGGCTACGCCCCCGTCTTGCAGTGCGTGGATTGCGGTTACGTCGAAATGTGTACGGAATGCGATCGGCCGATGAGCGTCCATAAGGAAGACGGGATCCTCAAATGCCACAGTTGCGGAAAATCGAAACCTTTGTCTTCGCACTGTCCCTCATGTCAAGGAAGCCATCTGCGGATGATCGGGTCGGGGACGCAGAAGGTCGAAGAAGAACTCAGACAAACTTTTCCCCATGCACGTATCACCCGGATGGACAGCGATTCCACCCAACGCAAGGACAGCCATCGCGACCTGTTAAGGCAGTTCGAAGACCATGAAAGCGACATCCTCTTGGGTACCCAGATGATCGCCAAAGGCTTGGACATCCCCAATGTCACGCTCGCCGTCGTACTGGGCGTCGACCAGGCGCTTTTACGCAGCGATGTACGAAGCGTCGAAGAAACCTTCGCGCTTTTGGTTCAAGCCGCCGGACGAAGCGGACGGGGCGAGGGGAAGGGACAGGTGTTGGTCCAAACCTCCGCAACCGACCATTATGCGATCCAATGCGCTCTAAAGCATGACTACCTTCGCTTCTTTTCGATCGAGATGCGCTATCGCAAGATCGGACAGAACCCGCCCTATACCTACCTGATCGCCCTTGAATATACCTCGAAGACGCATGATTCAGCGCTGGACTGCGCGAAGGATGCGTCGATGTGGTTCGCTTCGAATCTTGAGATCCGTATCCTGGGTCCGGTGGATTTAGGCAAAACCAAAGGGGCGTATCGCAGCCGGATCATCCTGAAAGGGAAGAACCTGGACACGATGCGAAACGCCGTCTGGAGATTACTGGATGAAAACGAGCTCAAAGGGGATGTCGAACTGAGTGTCGACGTGAACCCTTTGGCCTTGATGTGAGGAAACCATGAATGCACGCTATCTCGCCGTCGAGCTGATCCACGGCGTATTGACGAAACAAGCCTATGCGAACCTAAGTCTGAAACAACGCTTGGACGAAGCCCGTCCGATCGACCGCGGCTTGATCACACAGTTGGTCTACGGGACGCTGCAGAACCAGATCTACTGTCGCAACCGATGGAAGAAACATGTGCAGAAAGAACCGGATGCCTTGGTCGCATCCCTTTTGGACATGTGCGTCTATCAGCTGATGTTTCTCGACAAGGTTCCCGATTACGCCGTCCTGGATGAAGCGCAGTCGATCCTACGCCAAAAACACCGCGGCTCGGCGACCGGTTTGATCAACGCCGTCTTGCGCAAGGTCATCGAAGAAGGTAAAATCGACGTCGAACATGAAGACGAAATCGAACGTGTCGCACTGAATACGAGCCTCCCGACCTGGATCTTGAAAATGTGGGTGAAACAATACGGGAAAGAAGACGCGCTGAAATGCGCGTATAGTCTGATCCAAAACGTACAGACCAGCATCAAGGTCAATCCTTTGAAGGCGAGCCGGGAAGAAATGCTTGAAGATTCAAGATTTCTTCCGGGGAAGCTGGTCGAAGATGCGCTTCGCTATCAAGGGAACTTCCTTGAAAGCGAATGGTTCAAGGATGGGAAAGGGATATTGCAGGATGAAGCCAGCCAGATGGTGGTTTCCTGGGTGGATGCGAAACCGGGGATGGAAATTTTGGATCTCTGCGCCGCACCGGGGACGAAGACCGCAGGCATGGCCTTCGCGATGCGCAACACCGGACGGATCGTCGCGCTTGACCTGCATGAACACCGGGTCAAATTGATCCAGGAAGGGATGCTGAAACTAGGGGTTACGATCGTCGAACCCTTCGCCTGCGACAGTCGCGATTGCGCTAGCGTCCTTCAAGACCGACGCTTCGACGCGGTGCTGGCGGATGTCCCGTGTTCGGGCTTGGGCGTATTGCGCCGCAAACCCGACATCAAGGCAAGGATCCGTCCCGGCGATCTGGACGATCTTCAACTCCTGCAGGGGCAATTGCTTGAAGAAGCGGGAAAACGGGTGAAAGCCGGAGGCGTGCTGGTCTATTCGACCTGCACCCTCAACAAGAAGGAGAACCAAGCCCAGGTCGCGTCCTTCCTGAAAAACAACGAAGAGTTTGTCCTGGTCAGGGAGCGTACGATCTTCCCCTATGAACAAGAGACTGATGGATTCTACATCGCGCAAATGCAAAGAAACCCGTAATGTGTTAAAATACGGGGTGGTGATACCTTGAAAACAATCTATGATTACAGTTATGAAAAAATGGAAGAGAGCATGTTGGGTGAAGGCTGGAAGAAATTCCGCTCCCAACAGCTTTTCCAGTGGCTATATCGCAAACGGGTCGCATCCTTCGATGAGATGAGCGACCTTTCCCAAGAAATGCGGGAGCGGCTCAAAGAAAAATACGTCATCGATCCGCTTCGGCTTGTGAAACGGATGGTTTCGTCCGACGGGACCGTCAAGTATCTTTTCCGTTTGCAAGACGGAAGTCTGGCCGAAACCGTGTTGATGCACTACGATTACGGGAAATCGGTCTGCGTGACCTCCCAGATCGGATGCAACATGGGGTGTGCGTTCTGCGCCAGCGGACTCTTGAAGAAAACACGCGATGTGACCTCGGGTGAAATGGTCGCCCAGATAATGTACGTGCAACGCGAACTCGATAAAGAACAAGAACGGGTCAGCCACGTGGTCATCATGGGTACGGGCGAACCCTTCGACAACTATGAGAACGTGATGGACTTCATGAACACGATCAACCACGACAAGGGCTTGGCGATCGGGGCGCGGCACATCACCGTCTCCACCTGCGGCATCGCGGACAAGATCCGTCGCTTCGCCCATGAAAACGTCCAATACAACCTGGCCATTTCCCTCCATGCCCCCAACGATGAACTCAGGACCCGTTTGATGCCCATCAACAAGGCCTATCCTTTGGGTGAACTGATGGATGCGATCCGCGAATACGCGGGTCTGAACAATCGCCGGATCACCTTCGAATACATCCTCTTGAAAGGGGTCAACGACCAGCCGGAACATGCCACACAGTTGGCACATTTGATTAAGGGGTTAAATGCCTACGTAAATCTGATTCCCTATAACGCGGTCGACGAACACGGGTTCAAAGGGGTCAGTTTCCCCCAGGCCATGACGTTCTACGACCGTTTATGCAAACTGAATGTGAAATGCACCTTGCGCCAAGAGCACGGGGCGGACATCGATGCCGCCTGCGGACAATTGAGGGCGAAGGTTGAGAGAGGAGAATTGGATGATCTGTTGGGGTAGAAGCGATATCGGGAAAAACAGGAAGATGAACCAGGATGCCTTCGTCATCAAGCAAAACGGATCTTCGATCTTGGCTTTGGTATGCGACGGCATGGGCGGGGCGAAGGCCGGGGAAGTCGCCAGCAGAATGGCCTGCGACAAGATCGCCGAGTATTTCGACGAACATCCCGACCTAAGCGTCGATACGATGGAACACTGGTTGTACGGCGCGGTCATGTACGCCAACGACGCCGTGTTCGCCGCATCGATCAACCGGAGCGACTATTTCGGAATGGGGACCACCCTGGTCGGCTTCTTGAAAGTAAATGACAAAATCATCAGCGTGAACGTCGGCGATAGCCGCCTTTATCGCTTTTACGATCATCGCATCGCGCAACTGACCGTCGACCATTCTTTGGTCTACGAACTGCTGCAACGCGGATTGATCAGCGAAGAAGAATCGAAGAACCACCCCCAGCGCCATGTGTTGACCAACGCTTTGGGGATCTCCAAGGCCATCCGGATCGACATCCATCCGATCGAAGAACCCTTCGATCTTCTTTTAGTCGCCAGCGACGGTCTGCATTCCATGCTTCAGGATGAAGAAATACAGCGGATACTGGATCGTAAAGAACCCCCTCAGGCGGTATGCGACCGATTGATCGACGAAGCCAACGATGCGGGGGGCAGCGACAACATCACCGTGATCCTCGCGGCCGCGAGACCGGAGGTGTACCATGGCTGAACTCCTCGGGAATCGCTATCTGCTTGTCCAACCCTTGGGGGAAGGCGGTATGGCCAACGTGTTCCTCGCCGTCGATTCGCTGTTGAACCGCGAAGTCGCGGTCAAGATCCTACGCGGTGACCTTTCGGGCGATGCGATCGCCCTCTTACGCTTCCAGCGCGAAGCCAATGCGGCAAGCGCCCTCAGCCATACCAACATCGTCGAAATCTACGATGTCGGCGAAGACCAAGGGAAACACTTCATCGTCATGGAATATGTGCGCGGACGCACCTTGAAACAGTTGATCCAACAACGCGGGGCGATGGACAAGAACGAAGCCGTCTCCGTCATGCAACAACTGATTTCGGCCGTCCAGGTCGCCCATAAGAACAACATCATCCATCGCGACATCAAACCGCAGAACGTCCTGATCAAGGACGACGGCACGGCCAAGATCACCGATTTCGGGATCGCGACCGCGCAGGACGCCGTCCAGCTCACCCAGACCGACACGGTCATGGGGAGCGTGCATTATCTCGCCCCCGAACTGGCGCGCGGCGAAAGCGCGAGCTTTCAAAGCGACATCTATTCCATGGGCATCGTCTTCTATGAACTCTTGACCGGAACCGTCCCGCATACCGGGGACGCCCCGGTGCAGATCGCACTCAAACACATGCGCGAGGACATCCCGTCCGTCCGTGAAAACAACGCGACGATCCCGCAGTCCCTCGACAACATCATCATCAAGTCGACGGCGAAAAACAAGGCGAACCGCTATAAGACGGCGGGGGAGATGCTTGACGACTTACTTCAAAGTCTGGACGATAAACATGTCAACGACGCGAAGTTGGTTTTCTTGGAAGACAAACAAAACGGAGATACGATCCTGATTCCCGAAGTGTCGGGGATCCGTGAGAGAAAGAGACCGAACTTCGCCTATGCGGTCATCGGGATCGGGTTGACCATCCTCTCCGGGATCGTCATCACCATGATCATCGTATTGGGCGGGATGTTCGAGCCCGTCAGTAAGGCCGTGAAAATCCCGGATGTCGTCGGGATGACGTTGGAAGAAGCACGCAGCGAACTCAACGCCTTGATCATCAGCGTCTCTTCCGTGAAATATCAATTGACGGACGACATCCCCGAAGGGGAGGTCATCATGATATCGCCCAAGGCCGGCGTCGAAGTGGAAAAGGGGTCGTCGGTCGTCCTGACGATTTCCGAAGGGATCTACGTGGTGGTCGGCGACTATGCCAACCGCAACATCGACGAGGTCCGCGATGAATTGAAAGCGCTGAAAATCACGATCCGAATCGAGAACACCCCCAATTCAAGCTTGGAAGCCGGGACGATCATCAGTCAGGAACTGCTGATCCCGGGACAAAAACTCGATCCGCAACGCCAATACGAAATCAAGTTCTATGTCGCGTCGGACGTCGAGTTCATCATCCCGCAGGTCGTGGGGATGGGGGTCGAGTCGGCCAAGGCGCTGCTTGAAGGCGACGGGGCCACCGTGGTCGCGACGCAGAAGTCGACCGAAGGCATGAGTGAGGAAGAAATCGCCGCCTTGGTACGCAACGTCGTCGTCGAAGTCACGCCCAGTGCCGGAAGTTATTATATCCAGGGGGAAAACAATGTCATCACCCTATACTACTATTAGGAGAGCCCATGCCTAAAGCACGGATCATCAAAATCGTCTCCAACCAATACACCCTCCTCAACGAAAACAAAGCCGAATTCACGGCGGTTGCGATGGGGAAACTCCGATTGAAGAAATCACCGGTCGTCGGCGATTTCGTTCGCTATGAACAACACGAAGGCAATGTCGGGATCGAAGAAGTCTTACCGAGAAAGAATTCGCTTGTGCGTCCGTTGATCGCCAACGTCGACCAGGCCTTGGTCGTCATGAGCGCCCTGAAACCCGAATTTTCTTCCGTCCTGGTCGACCGTCTATGCATCTTGATCCGCGCCGCCGGCATCGAACCGGTGCTGATCGTCACGAAACTCGACTTGATCGTCACCGACGATCCGCTATACAAAATCCTGCGTGAATACCGCGACGGGGGGATGCGGGTGGTTGAAGTCGGACGGGATCGTCCGATCGACGATCTACTGAGCGTGTTGGAAGGGAAGATCAGCGTTCTGACCGGACAAAGCGGGGTCGGGAAATCGTCGTTGGTCAATCGGCTCGACCTGAAGTTCGATCTGGAAACGCAAGAGATTTCAAAGGCTCTGGGAAGAGGCAAACATACCACGCGCCATGTCCAACTCCATGAAGCCGGGGGAGGGTGGATCGCGGATACCCCGGGGTTCTCTTCGATGGATTTCACCCAGCTCGACCCCGATCAGATGGAAAACTACATCAGCGAGTTCATTCCGTTTCTAGGGAAATGCCGTTTCCGCAATTGCCGGCATGAAAACGAACCGGATTGCGCGATCAAACAAGCCGTGAACGAGAAGATGATTCCGCAGACCCGCTACGATAACTATCTCGCGATCTATAAAATGGCGAAAGAGGCAAAGGAGACAAAGTACCAATGATCATCGCACCTTCGATCTTATCGATGGATTTCTCATCCATGGAAAGTCAACTCAAGCAAGTCAAGGAAGGCGGGGCCGCCTGGCTTCATTTCGACGTCATGGACGGACATTTCGTCCGCAACCTGACCTTCGGACCGGATCTTCTCAAAGGCGTCCGCAAGCTCTCGGATTTGGTGATGGACGTCCACATCATGGTGGAAGACCCCGCTTATTTCGCCCCAGTGTTCATGGATGCCGGCGCCGACGGGATCACGTTCCACATCGAAGCGTGCAAGGACCTGGACGAAGTCCGCTCGATCCTTTCGCTGATCCGCTCGAAAAACAAACGCGCAGGCATCTCGCTACGTCCCCAAACCCCGATCGAACGCCTCTATCCCATCCTGGATGAATGCGACATGGTCCTGATCATGAGCGTCAATCCCGGTTTCGGTGGACAGGCCTTCATCGAGGATTCGCTGAAAAGAATCGCGGATCTACGCCATGAAATCCAACGCAGGGGTCTATCCGTCTTGATCGAGGTGGACGGCGGGATCAACCAAACGACGGCCAAGGCATGTCAGGAAGCAGGGGCTGACGCCCTGGTGGCGGGAAGCTACGTGTTTAAAAACGACATCCCCAAAGCCATACGGAGTCTCATGTGAAGAAGGTTATCTTGGTCTGCGGATGGCAGGACGATATCCCTTCAAGCTTCGATGGCGACGTGGTCGGGATCGACCGCGGCGCATTCTTGTTGGCGCGTCAAAAAACGCCGATGGCCTTGGCGATCGGGGATTTCGATTCGATCTCAGTCCATGAACGACAAGAGATCGAACGCTATGCGAAACGAAGTATCATCCTGCCGACGCATAAGGAAGTCAGCGACACCGAAGCCGCGATCGATGAATGCATCGCGGCAGGATACGAGGAGATCGTCCTTTGGGGCGGGCTGGGCGGTCGGTTCGACCATGCCTGGGTCAACTTCCTTTTGCTTAAGAAACATCCTTCTTTACGTTTGATGGATGCGCAGAACGACGTCTATACGATCGATGAAGGAACCCACGACATCATTTCGACCGATCGCAAGTACGTATCGGTCTTCGCCCTTAAGCGCAGCGAAATCACCTTAAGCGGGTTCGTCTATCCTCTGGACCACGCGGTATTCGAGTTCGACACGACCCTGGGGCTAAGCAACGAACTCCAAAAAGAAAATGCACAAATCATTGTGCATTCGGGTCGATTGATGATCATTCTGAGTCAAGACAAATAAAAAATGGAGTTGCCTCCATTTGATACTAGCCTTGTTGCGCGGCTTTCAACGTTTTCAAAGCACGGGCGGAAACACGGATGCGGACAGTGCGTCCATCAATGACGACTTTGACCTTTTGTAGGTTTACGTTCCAGCGACGGCGGGAAGCCTGCAGGGAGTGAGAGCGCTTATTTCCGTATTGAGCTGTTTTACCGGTTACGGCACAAACTTTTGACATACCGAAGACCTCCTTTCGAATGGATTTTGCTTTGTTAGTGTATCATGAACACCCATGGAATGCAAGTAAAATGGGGAAAAAATCTTTTTTAAAACAGTCCTGCCTATGGTATGATATAGGCAAGATTAAGGAGGGAAGTACGTGAACGATCAACAGATCTATGCGGCCTTGGAATTGGCAGATCATGAAGTCCGCCTTTTGGTCGGTGAATTCCACAATACCCGTCTCAATATCCTGAAAGTTGAAAAAGTGAAGTGCTCGGGGATCGAAGGAGTGACGATCATCGATCAGGACGCTGTCGTGACAGCGCTCAAGTCGGCCGTCAACAACGCTTCCGCCAATCTGGGGGCGAGGATCCAACGGGTACTTTTGTTATTGCCGTCCTGGGGGATGAAGCGGTTCACCCGCCGCGTGCAGGTCGCAGTCGACCGCAACGTCGGATATACGGATGTACGTAACGCGATCCGCGAGGCGATGAAAACCGACTTGACGGATGATTATGAACTCATCAACACGATCATCACGAAATACACCATCAACGGCATCGGCTACCGCCGGTTGCCGGTCGGGGAAGAATGTTCGTCGATGAGCGTCGATATCGACCTGTTTTGCGCCGATAAGGAACTGACGTTCAATTATGCCCAAGTCGTCGAAAAAGCCGGTTTGGAAATCAGCGATGTCAGTCTGGACGGATTCGCCGTTGCCAAGGAAGCTTCGTTGGCGGAAAAGAGCATCGAACATTTCATCATCTTGATCCGTGCCGAACGCCAGACCACCACGTTGACGCTGTTTGCGAAGGGTCGTCTGATTTCATCCGAAGTCCTGTTGGGTGGAAGCGACGCCTTGATCGGCGCGATCACCGAGGATTACCGTCTGCCCATCGACGTGGCGGAGAGATTGCTCTACCATAACGCACGGCTTGGCGCGGAAAAATATCCGGATAGCCCGATCTTCCTTTGGAGCAACGAAGGGAAGACCTATACGATCAGCGAAAACCAGTTGATCAAATCCATCAACCAACCGGTCGAAGACTGGATCCGCGAGATCAAACGTTCGTGCGACCCCATCCTCGAGACCGGGAAAGTCAGTCTGGTGTTGACGGGCGAGGCGGCCGAGATCATCGGTTTCGACCAACTGCTCGCGAAGGCGATCGGTGTGGACACCGAGACCTATACCCCCGAGACGCTTGGCGTCCGCAGCGCCTCCTTGGCGGCGGTCGTCGGTCTCTTCTACGTATTGAAAGACCAATTATCCTACCGGAAAAGCATTCTGCCCGGCATCAACATGGAAGAATTCCACGCAAGCCTGGCCGGATCGAAGTCCGGCGGGGTCGACGATACCTTGACGCGTAAGCTGAAAGGCATCTTGTTTGAATCCAGAGGAAAATAACGGAGGTTCCCAAATATGAGCGATTTACAGTACAGTCAGGTAGCGAAAATCAAAGTCTTCGGTGTCGGCGGGGCGGGATGCAACGCCATCAACCGGATGGTGGACGAAGGCTTGCAGGGTGTCGAGTTCTTCGTCGCCAACACCGATGTCCAAGTGTTGAACATCTCCAATGCGCAAAACAAGATCGTCCTCGGACGCGATACCACCAAAGGCCTCGGAGCCGGGGCCAATCCAGAAATCGGGCGTAAAGCCGCGATGGAGAGCGAAGCGGAAATCCGCGAAGCGATCAAAGGATCCGACATGGTGTTCATCACCGCGGGCTTGGGCGGAGGCACCGGGACCGGTGCGGCGCCGATTTTCGCGAAGATCGCCAAAGAACACGGATGCCTGACCGTCGGGATCGTCACCAAACCGTTCAGTTTCGAAGGGAAACGCCGGATGAACCAGGCGTTGGCCGGTCTTGAAGAACTGCGCCAATACGTCGATTCGCTCATCATCGTCTCCAATAACCAATTGCTTGAAGTCATCGGACGCATCCCCTTCGTGGAAGCGTTCAAGGAAGCCGACAACGTATTGCGTCAAGGCGTCCAGACCATCACCGACTTGATCGCCGTCCCGGCGATGATCAACCTTGACTTCGCGGACGTCCGCACGGTCATGGAAGGCCAGGGGACCGCGCTGATCGGAATCGGGATGGCCCAGGGCGAATCCAAAGCCTCCGACGCCGCATCCAAGGCGATCACCTCGCCCTTGCTTGAAGCGCAGATCCGCGGTGCGCGCAACGCCATCGTCAACGTCACCGGCGGCAACACCATCACCATCTACGACGCCAACGACGCCGTCGAATACATCCGCGAAGCCGCGGGACAGGACATCGACATCATCTTCGGTGTCGCGATCAACGACAAGATCGGAGACAGCATCATCGTCACCGTCATCGCAACCGGCTTCGACCTGCCGCGCCAAAACGTCACGGTCCGTCCGATCGCCGAAGCCCGCAAAGTCTTCGACGCCATCAAGGAACCCGAACTCGACGCCGACGACGACAGCGACATCCCGAATTTCTTCCGCACAAGAGGTTGACCCCAACCTCTTTTTTCGTGCAAAGGCGCTTTCTTTGCCTTTTAAAATGAAAACTGATAGGATGTTCGGGAGGAGGCAATCCATGAACATCCTTTATTTTCATTCCAATCTCTTACGCGACACCTATCGTTGCCGGCAAGTCCGCTTCCGTCTTTGGGGGTTTATGCGCCACACCGACATCGATGCGATCTTCATCGCGGAGAGCGACAAAGCGGACGAGCTTGAACTGCAGGCGCTGAAAACCCAACTTGGCGAATTCGGTTGCCTGATCCTCGACAAGACCGGCAAGTATCGGATCGACGACGAGTTGATCGTATTCGACTCCTTATCGTTGCTTGTGGACGACCAACGTTTCATCCCGCTGGACGGATCGGTCATCCTGATCGAAACCCAGCCTGAGATCCATGGCAACTATATCGCCCTCGATTTCTTCGCCGATGAAGATTTCGCCGACTACCATGGTGAAATCGACGCCCAAAGCCTCATCGAGCTGAAAGATCTCATGAATGGCAGACCCAAACGCAATAAGAGCCACCTAAATTAGGTGGTTTTTTATAAACATTGATTATGTTTATAATATAATTAAAAAAATCAATATAATACTTGACATAATTAATAAACAGGTTTACTCTATGGGTGTGAGGTGAGAATATGGCAAAGAGAATCAAGATACACATCGATACCCCGGAGAGAAAGATCCATCTCCCGTCGGTCGGAAAGACCACGGCGATCACCTTCATCCGGTTCGGACTCTGGGGATCAAACTTCGCGAAAGACATGGAACCCGAAGTCAGGGAATGGATTCGCGAAAACAAGGAAGTGATCATCGACGCTGTGAAAGACGTCTTCAAGATACTGCAGGATTTTGAACCGTTCACGCTGGTCGAGGTCGAAAGCGAAGATACGCATATCCTCATCGACGTAATCTAGGAGGTACGAAACATGAAAAGAGAAGTCATAGGTGTTTGCCCGGTATGTTCCTCCGATCTACTGGCGACCCGGTTGACCTGCGTCAACTGCCATACGGAAATCACAGGGGAGTTCTCGTTATCGAAGTTCAGTTACCTGAACCGCGACGAGCTCTACTTCATCGAAACCTTCATCAGGGTCCAGGGCAACATCAAAGAAATGGAAAGGGAATTGAACGTTTCCTATCCGACCGTCAAAAAGAATCTGGATGCGATCATCACGAAATTGGGGTTCGCGCCGCCGAAGCCGGTTCAGGACGATGAAGCCGAGGTCTTGGCGAAATTGAAGAATAAAGAGATCAGCGTGGAAGACGCGCTTGAACTATTAAGAAAGTAGGAGAAACAATGAACTCGAAAGAACAAGTCCTGGAAATGGTCAAAGACGGTACGATTACCGTCGAAGAAGGACTGAAGCTGCTCAACGCGATGGAAGCGACCCCTGTGAAGGGATTCGCCCCCGCTCCGTCCAAACTTGCCAATGCGAAACGCATGGTACGGATCCTTGTGAATAGCGAAAAGGGCGATAACGTCCGCGTCAACATCCCCTTGGCCCTTGTCAAGGTCGGGATGGACATCGGATCCAAAATGAAGATCGATGGTAAGCAAGTGGACTTGAAGGGCATCGATTTCGACGAAATCGTCTCGATGATCGATGAAGGCGCAACCGGGGAACTGGTCAGCGTCGACTCGGAAAACGGCGATAAAGTCCGGATCTTCGTCGACTAGATCAAATGATCCAAATCGCTGGATGCGAAAGATTGGACCGCCGTGTCCAAGCCAGTCGATGATCGTCGACAAAAAACAAAGGGTGCGAATCGCCGAGCGCGAGAGTTTGCTTGAGATAAGCAAACCAACCCGATAAAAACATACTTAAGATTGGATGTTGCAAATCGCTGGAAGCGAAAGTCCGCTCGGCCGTGAATGGACCAGACAGTACCGATCGTAAGGAATTCCCCGAAACCATGCTTTGAAGATCCAAGTGCAGACCCCTTCGTTGAGAAGTCAACCCCGGTCCAACGCGCTGTAAGCGCAAGTCTCATCGCCGTATGAAGACCAATCCGAGCCCCTCTGTAAACAACGAAGAAAAAACGTAAGATCGAAACTTCCGGATACCACGGAAGGCAAAGCAGAGATCGTAAGTGAAAAGATGCCGAATCGGCATCTTTTCCATGTCTTTGATAGACAGTGATTTTTCGAAAAGGTATACTGATACTGTAAAGCGAGGTATCCCATGTTACGTCTTGTACGCGAAGAAGAAAAAGAGAAACTGCTGAACCGGCTACGGAAAGACCCCTCACGCGCCATGTTCATCATCGGCGATATCGAACAAAACGGTCTACATACGGACTATCAGACCACATGGGTCGAAGAAGTCGATGGGGATTTTTTGGCCGTCTATCTGAAATACCACAAGAACTTCGTGTTCTATCTTTTCGACAATAATTTTGAGCCCAAGCATTTGCTCGATTTACTGAAACAAGTCCAGCCGATCAACTGTAACGCGGCGAAATCGCATTTCATCCAAGTCCATCCACTAATCCGGAATTTCGTCAATGTCCGCGAGATGTATTTCTGCGAATGTACGAAACAAGATCACGGGGTCGCATTGACCGATGTTCGCAGGGCCGAAGTAAGCGATGCGGAAGCGATCGCTCGATCGCTCGACCGTATCGTCGAGTTCAATATGGAACCGTTGACGATCGAAGAGAGGACAGAGCGGATCCGATCACGATTCGAAGAAAACAAATCCAGGGGGTTTGTGGTCGAGAAGGATCATCAGGTGGTCGCTTACGCGTCCACCGCTGTCGAGACCGGCACATCCGCGATGGTCGCATCCGTCTTCTGTTTACCGGAATACCGTGGAAAGGGTTATGCCAAACAAGCGGTGTGGGCGCTGACGGAAGACTGCCTGAACAACGGCTTACTGCCCTGTCTCTTCTACGACAACCCATCCGCCGGTAGGATTTATCATAGCTTGGGCTATGTCACCTTCGACACATGGATTCTAGCGAAAGTAGAGGGGGAAATCCGATGAAAATCGCAATGGCGCAACTCAGCGTAAAGGCAGGACGCGCGGATTTGAATCTGGCACGCATGAAAGAAATGGTGGACGAAGCCAAGCTTCAGTCCGCGGACCTCATCATCTTCCCGGAAATGTCGGTCCCGGGGTACATTCTGCAAGACCGATGGCTGCATACCTCGTTTCGAAATGAAATGGCGATGGCGAACGAATTGATCCGCTCATGGAGCACGGGGATCGGCATCATCTGGGGCAACGTGGTCACGGAACAGTTCGGGGTCGCGAAAACCAACCGGGACGGCCGGCCGATCCGTACCAACGCGGCGCTTTTCGCCTGTGATCAAAAATATGTCCAACGCGATGTCCAGTTCTTGGACGGCGTCTATGTGAAGCATTGCATGCCGGACTATCGATTCTTCGATGACTCGCGCTACTTCATGAGCGGATTGGAGATCGCCCGTTTCAACAAGTGGACGGTATCAGGATTGGTGAGTCCGTTTCATTTCAAACGCAACGATAAAGTATACAAGATCGGACTGGAAATCTGCGAAGACCTTTGGAGCAAGGACTATGCGGTCGATCCGACCTCCCTGTACATCAAGCAGGGGGTGGATTTCATCGTCAACATCTCCGCCTCGCCTTGGACGCTCAGGAAAGAACTGAGCCGTGAAAAGCGGATGGCCGAACATGTGGCCAACCATGGCGATAAGATGGTCCCCTTGGTCTATGTGAACGCCTGCGGGATGCAGAACACGGGGAAGAATGTGTTGGTTTTCGACGGTGATAGCACGTGTTACGGCAAGGACGGGAAACCGATGGTTTCCTGCAACGATGCCTTCGAAGAAGAACTCTGCATTTTCGAATTGGGCGATACTCGTCCGGTTGTGAATACCCCCTCGAAACTCCTGGAAGCGCTGATCCACGGGATCCGTGAATTCGATGCGCAAACCCTTCCGTTTCACCCAAAATGGATCATCGGGCTCTCCGGCGGTGTCGATTCCACGATCAACGCCGCGCTTCTCTCGTTGGCGATCGGTTCCAAGCGGATCGTCGGATACAATATGGCGAGTCGCTATAACGCGGATGCAACCATCTCGATCGCCCGGTCGTTGGCCGAAATTCTGGACATCGACTATCATGAAGGAAGCATCGAGGATTTAGTAGAATCGACGTCGCGTACGGTCGACGGTTTCGGATATGAAAACAAGGTCGACGGATTGGTCCATGAGAACGTCCAAGCCCGGATCCGCGGACATCTTCTGTCGACGTTCGCCGCCATCGAAAGCGGGGTCGTCTGCAACAACGGAAACAAAGTCGAATTGGCGATCGGATATGCGACCCTCTACGGCGATGCGATCGGTGCCCTCAGTCCGCTGGGTGATTTGACCAAGGTGCAGCTCTTTGAACTTGCCCGGGAAATCAACCGCCGCTTCAAAAAAGAAATCATCCCGGAAAGCCTCTTGCCTCAAGTCAGCGATGAAACGATCGCGTGGGAGGTCCCGCCGAGCGCCGAACTGAAAGACAAACAACTCGACCCCATGAAATGGTTCTACCATGATTGGCTGGTCCAATACTTGATCGAATACCCGACCCGTAGCGCCATCGACGTACTGGATCTCTATCTGGACGGGAAATGGAAGGAAATGGATGTCGCACGCTGGATCCGCTATTACGGATTGGATGATCCCAAAGCGTTTATTACCGATTTGGAATGGTTCATGAACCTTTGGACAAAAGCCGTATTCAAGCGGATCCAATTCCCGCCGATCTTGACGGTCAGTCGCGGCGCGTTCGGAAACGATTATCGCGAGAGTCAGATCAGCACCTTCCGCTCCCCCTTATATGAAATGAAGCGGGCGCAGATCCTTGCCGAAAAGACGACGTAAGATGAAGAACCTCAAAGCCTGGATGAACTCCGAAAAACGGCTGGATCTATTCTCCTTTGCGTTCGCCGGAATCATCATCCTCTTGTTTTACTTCCTGGTTCAGGACTTATCCCAATTCACGGCGATCGCCAAGAACATCCTCAACGTAATGATGCCCTTCATTTTCGGGTTCTCGATCGCGTTCCTTCTTGCCCCACTTGTCCTCTTTTTCGAGCAGAAATGGTTCAAACGCATCAAACTTAAGTCCTCGACGCGTCGGAAATGTTCCGTCGCGTTAGGGATTTCCCTCATGCTTTTCGCATTCGCGCTCTTCTTTCTCTTGGTCATCCCTCAACTTGTTTCCAGCGTGAGCGCGCTATCCCAACAATTGCCCGAGTATATCGAATCGGCCAGGGGGATGCTTGAGGATCTGATTCTTCGTTTCAACATCCCGCAAAGTTACATCGAAGGTTTCCTGTCTTCCGGCGGGGATCTGGTCGAAATGATCATGGCGTTGGGAAAGGAATGGTTTCCGCAACTCCTGAACGCTTCCTGGCAGTTCACCAAAGGGGTATTTAACTTCCTGGTCGGGATCGTGATCGCGACCTATATCCTGTTGGATCGTGAACGCTTCTCGCTTCAGTTCAAAAAGATGAACTATGCCTTCTTCGGCCAAGAACGCGGGGATGTCTTCCTTCGCGTCAGCCGCATTAGTTCGAAAATGTTTACGGGATTCGTAATCGGGAAGATGATCGATTCGCTGATCATCGGAATTATGTGCTTCATCGGGATGAGTCTGTTGGGTCTGGACTATGCGATCCTGCTTTCCGTGATCGTCGGGATCACCAACATGATCCCCGTCTTCGGTCCCTTCATCGGCGCCGTCCCCGGGTTGTTCATCTTGTTGATCGTCGACCCCATCCAGGCTTTATGGTTCGCCCTGTTCATCTTCGCCCTTCAACAGTTCGACGGAAACATCCTGGGACCGCTGATCCTTGGCGATTCGTTAGGACTACCCAGCCTTTGGATCATGTTTTCGATCATCGTCGGCGGAGGGTTCTTCGGGATCATCGGTATGTTTCTGGGGGTTCCGATCTTCGCGGTCATCTATTTGTTGGTGCGTGAATTCATCCATTTCAAGATCGATAAGCAAGGGCTAGACATTTCAAAGTAAACGAGTGAGTGTTTTGGATGTGGGAATCGGTTTGTGATAGAATGAAATCATAAAGGAGACACCTTATGCGAATCATCGCGGATACGACCTGTCATCTCAGTATCGAGGAAGCTGCGTTGGATCATGTGATTCTGGTTCCTAACCAGGTCATCATCGGGGATCGTTGTTATCGTGATTACTTGGAAATCGATGCGGAGACCTTCATCGAGGCGATCAAGGAGGATTTTCCTTCGACCTCCCAACCGGCGGTCGGTGAAATCATGGATGCGTATGGCCGATGTAATAACGAGCCAGCCATCCACATCACCACGGGAAGAGGCTTGAGTTCGGCGTTTGATTCAGCGAGCGGCGTGAAGAAAAGCATGGATGCCCAAAACATCACGGTGTTTGATTCCCAGTCGGTCGCCGGGGTGAACCGTTATCTGGTCCAATTGGCGATCAAGATGTCGAAGTCCACGGACTCGATCCAACGCATCGTCGAGGCGATGCTGGCGTGTTTGAAGGAAACCCAGTCCTATGTCATCCCGGTCGATTTCGGCTATCTCAAACGTTCCGGACGACTGACGCCTTTAGCAGCCACTGTCGGGGGGTTCTTGAAACTCGTCCCGGTCATGGCGCAATCGGCCGATCGCCAACGCATCGAGAAATTCTCCGTGGCACGCACGCTTGGCAGCGCCTTGAACAACATCGTCGATGATTTGGTGAAGCGCGGGGTAGGTAGTCAGCACAAGATCTATGTCGCCCATGCATTGAACATGGATAACGTTCGATTGGCGATCGAGCATATCAAACAGAAGATCCAAAACGCCGACATCGAGGTTCTTAAACTGGCACCTGGAATGATCACGCATGGCGGACCGGGTTGCCTGGTCATCCAATATATCCTGAAAGACGAATCAAACTAGACCGCGGAAGCGGTCTTTCTCATGAAAAAAGCGCATCGTTGGTACGATGCGCCTGGATTAATCAAGCAGGAACAACATTTCGCAATAGGAAGGAAGCGGATAGCTCTTCGAAGGAAGGGCGGATTCCAGTGCATCGACGACGCCACGTACATCCACAAGAAGCGGGCTGACGTCTTTCAGTAAGGACAATCCGCAGATCGAAGGGTTCTCATGGGAATTGGATAGTTCCAGCGCCGCCTTCAACTTGATGAGCAGCGAGTCGATATCGTCCACCAACCCCAGGATTTCTTTCTCTTTGCGCGCGACCATCTTCGACTTGGCCGACAACGGTTCAAGTTCCGAAATCACCTTGAGCGCTTCGGGCAGGACCATGCGTTCCACCATTTCAATCAAGGTCTTGGCTTCGCAGTTGATCGTATTGATGTATTGGTGATGCAGGATCTCGGCACGGGCATGCAACTCGTCTTCCGTGTAGATCTTGTTGCGTTCAAACAATGCGACGGCTTTGGGGGCGATCAGGCTATCGATCGATTCGACGAAGGAACGGATGTTGGGAAGTCCGCGTTGTGCGGCTTCATCGACCCATGCTTCCGAATACCCGTCGCCGGAGAAGAGGATGCGGTGGTGGTTCTTCATGATTTCCCCGCAGATTTTCAACGCTTCTTCACGCGTGTCCTGGATGTACTTGAATTGTTCCAAGCGATCGGCGATCACGCGGAATTCGTCGGCCAAGATCGAAGCGATGACGGTGTTGGCGATGGCGGCAGAGAGGGAAGAGCCCAACATGCGGAACTCGAACTTATTGCCGGTGAACGCGAAGGGGGATGTCCGGTTGCGGTCGGTGTTGTCTTTGGGGAGGTAGGAAAGGTTGCTTAAGGAGAATTTCGGACCGGTTTTCGCAATGAAGGTCGGTTCCTTGTCGACCAGTTTCAGCAACGCTTCTTCGATGACCGACCCCATGAAGACGGAGATGATCGCCGGAGGGGCTTCGTTGGCGCCCAAACGATGATCGTTGCCCGGACCGGAAGCCGCTAAGCGCAGCAATTCGGGATAGGTGTCGATCGCTTTCAGGATCGCGGTGCAGAAGAGGAGGAAACGGATGTTTTCCGCCGGCTTGTCTCCGGGATCGAGCAGGTTCTGTCCATCGTCGGTTGAAAGCGACCAGTTGTCGTGTTTCCCCGACCCGTTGATCCCGGCGAAGGGTTTCTCATGCAGAAGCGCAGCCATGCCGTGTTTCTTGGCGGTTTTACGCAGAATATCCATCGTGATATGGTTTTGGTCGACGGCGGCGTTGGCATCCGTGTAGATGCTTGAAATTTCGAATTGACCCGGTGCGACTTCGTTGTGCTCGACCTTGGCGTAGATGCCAAGTTTCCAGCATTCGTCATTGACTTCATCCATGAACGCCTTGACGCGATCGGGGATGGAACCGAAATAGTGGTCTTCGAATTCTTGCCCTTTGGGCGGCTTAGCCCCCAATAAGGTGCGTCCGGTCAACAGAAGGTCGGGGCGGTTGCGGTAAGCTTTGGCATCGACCAGGAAGTACTCTTGTTCAAGACCGCAAACCAAACTGACGCGTTTTACGTTCTTGTCCCCGAGCGCGTTGGTGATCCGCGTCGCCTGGGTGCTCAACACATCGATCGAACGAAGCAAAGGCGCTTTTTGGTCCAATGGTTCGCCGTTGTAGGAAACGAAAATCGTCGGGATGCACAAGACGCTGCCGCGGATGAACGCCGGCGACGTGATGTCCCAATAGGTATAGCCACGGGCTTCAAAGGTCGCGCGCAAGCCGCCTGACGGGAAACTGGAACCATCGGTTTCACCCTTGATCAAGGTCTTCCCGGAGAAACGGGCGATCGCATCGCCATTCTCCGATTTCTCGATGAAACTGTCGTGTTTCTCGGCGGTCGTTCCGTTAAGCGGTTGGAACCAGTGGGAGAATTGGGTGCAGCCATGCTCCATCGCCCAGATCTTCATCGCATGGGCGATCGCATCCGCGGTCTGACGGTCCAAGGAATCTTCCTTGGCAACGGCGGTTTTCCATTTCTTGAAAATGGGGCTGGGTAGACGGTCGCGCATGACCGACTCGCTGAACAGATAAATGCCGAAATCGTCGAATGGGTGTTTTGCCATGTTTCATTTCCTCCACATATACGTATTATTCTATTCTGAAAATCGACTTTGTCTACAAAAAAGTGAAAAATATTATAGAAAATCGAAAATAAATTCGGAGATCGGGAATAGTTATCGATTTTAAGACCTTTATCGATAATTTATCCCGCGAATGCTTGATGCACAGGGAATTTATATCCTTACTTGCACGTAAAATGAGTTGAAAAGGTCGGAAAGACTTGTGCTATAATTTTAGAAGAGGCGAAAGCCAATACGGAGGCTATCATGAAAAAACTGTACAGATGTGAAGTTTGCGGTATCATCCTGGAAGAAGACCAACTCGAAGACCATTGCCCGAAATGCAACGCGCCGCGTGAGAAGTTCAACGAAGTTTCGCCTGAAACCGCAGAAAAAATCACACGCAGCGAATTTACCAACGACCTGCATGCCGATTTAATGCATTTATGCGTTAAACTCGAAAAACTGGCGGAAGCCGGGATCGCCGACAATCTCGATCCGTCTTGCGTCAAGATTTTCACCCGCACGAAGAAGTATGCGAAGTTGCTGAAACAATTGGCGAAAGCCGAAATCCAAGGCCATATCGGCAAGGAAAAATGGTAAAAGCGGGTTTCCCCGCTTTTTTAATCCTCTTCGACGATGACTTCGGTCACTCCCGGAACTTCATCGATCAACAGGGCTTCGACGCCGAGTTTGATCGTGCTGTCGATGGCGCTGCATCCGACGCAGGCTCCGAAAACCCGAACGATGACCCTTCCATTTTCTTCCATGCGTACGAATTCGACATCCCCGCCATCCCGTTGAAGGTAAGGCCGTATTTTTTCAAGAACGTCGATGACTTGTTCTTCTAGATTGCTTTCCATGTGTACCTCATCGCATAAAGTACATCAGGCTGGCGACCGTCAAACCGACGGCGACCCCACCGATGACTTCGATCCATTTATGTCCCAACACTTCTTTGACTTTCAACAAGTAGATCGGATCGTCCAGTTTCGTTTGTGTCAGAATCTGGATATCCTTGATCAATTGTTGCGTGATTTGTATGTTCTGCCCTGCATAATAACGTACGTTGGCCGCATCATAGGCGACGATCAGACCGAAAATCAGCGTGACCGCAAACAAGGAGGACGAGAACCTTTCCTGAATCCCGATCGACAGGCACAGCGCTGTCACCGTCGAGGTATGGGAACTCGGAAAGCCTCCGCTATCCGTCGCCAAGGCCGGTTTCCATTCACCAAGATGAAGATAAAGAAGAATCGGCTTTAAGACCTGTGCAAGTAGATTCGCAGTGATCGCAGCCCAGAACGGATACATGTTTCCTAACATATCTTCACCTCGTGAAACATTATACCATAAAAAAAACGGGTGTGATATAATATCACAGTCGGAGGAACCCTAGATGAAATACCACATCGGACAAGTCGTTGAAGCCACGGTTACCGGCATCCAAGCCTATGGAGCCTTCCTTTCGGTGGATGCGGAAACCACGGGTTTAGTCCATATTTCGGAACTTTCAGAAGGGTTTGTCCGGGATGTCGCACTGTTTATGAACGTCGGGGATAAAATCAAATTGAAGGTGTTGGACGTGGATGAAAAAACGCATCAGTTACGTCTTTCACTCAAGGCGCTGAACCCTCCGTCGCTGCGCAAAGAACGTAAACAGATGGGGAGCGCCAGCCGCTTGCCCAATGCGAAAATCGGGTTCGGCTCGTTGGCCGAACAGCTTGACGGTTGGATCGAAACCGCGAAAAAGGAGCTCAAACATGATTAAACTGGATACGACGTACGCCCATTGCGAAACGATGCCCGACTATGCGGGTAAAGTCGCTGAAATCCATGAGATGTTGGTGAAGAAGACCGGTAAAGGGAATGATTTCCTGGGCTGGTATGATTGGCCGACGACCTATGATAAAACCGAATACGAATTGGTGAAGAAACTTGCCGGGGAAATCCGGGCGAAAGCCGATGTCTTCATTGTCTGCGGGATCGGTGGATCGTATCTGGGTTCACGCGCGGCGATCGAAATGGTTCAAGGGATGTTCCCGAACCGCGACATCGAAATCCTGTTCGTAGGGAACACGTTCTCCGCCCCCTATATCGTTCAATTGCTTGAACGGATCAAGGACAAGAGCGTCGTCGTCAATGTCATTTCTAAATCCGGGACGACGACGGAAACCGCCATGGCATTCCGACTCTTGAAACAGTTCTTGGAGAGCAAGTATGGTAAAGACGAAGCCAGATCACGCATCATTGCGACCACGGACAAAGCCCGCGGGACACTGAAGGATTTCGCTACCAAAGAAGGGTACGCGACCTTAAGCATCCCCGACGACATCGGCGGACGCTTCTCGGTCTTGACCTCGGTCGGATTGCTTCCGATCGCCGTCGCCGGCATCGACATCGATGCGATCATGCAAGGTGCATTGGATGCATCCAAGACCTTCAACCATCCCTACCTTGCGACCAATACCGCCTATCAGTATGCGGTCTGCCGTCGGATCATGGAAGAGAAGGGGTATGCGGCGGAGATGTTCGTCTCCTACGAAACCCAGCTGACGATGTTGGCGGAATGGTGGAAACAACTGTTCGGCGAATCGGAAGGCAAAGAAGAAAAAGGCTTGTTGCCGGCCAGCGTCAATTTCTCGACCGACCTGCACTCCATGGGACAATTCATCCAGGATGGCGGGAAGTGTTTGTTTGAAACCTTGTTCCTGGTGGAAAAACCGATGTTGGACATGGTGTTCCCGTCGGATGCCGACGACCTCGACCACATGAACTACCTCGCCGGAAAGTCGTTGGACGAAGTGAATAAGAAAGCCTGCCTTGGGACTTTGCAAGCCCATCACGATACGGGGAACGTCCCCAATCTGATCTTGACGGTAACGGACACTTCGGCGTATACCTTCGGATATATCGCCCAGTTCTTCTTCATCGCCTGTGCGATGTCCGTCTATCTCTTGGATGTCAACCCGTTCAACCAACCGGGCGTGGAAGTCTATAAGAAAAACATGTTCCGTCTGTTAGGGAAAATCTAGTCAAACGAAAAAACGTGTCGGAGTTCATCCGGCACGTTTTTTAACGTTTCGAGAAATAATCACTGATCAAGATCTGATGCGATACGTCGAAGTAGTCTTTGACTTTCTGGTTGATGGCGATGATTTCATCATCGCTTAAGGTGTTTTGCGGATCCTTGGGGAAGAAGTTCCCTTCGGCGGCGGAATAGTACCCTAAAGGATGGACCCAGTTCCCGTTGGCGAAGTAGACCAAGTGGTCGACTTCCGGATCGAAAATGTCCTGTCCGAAATACAAACGGGGATCGGATTTGATCCCAAGAAGATTAGTGATGGTTGGCAAGAGGTCGAAGGTGCTTGCCACGGTGGAGATCGTCCGTCCTTCAAGCAGGGGGTTATAGATGATCATCAGCGAACGATAGAGGTCCATGCCGGTGGAACGATCGATCTGCGTCGTATTCTCGATGATTTCATCGACCTTGGTCTTCAGTGGGAAATGGTCGGGATAGAGCACCAACACCGTATCCTCCAGTTTTCCGGCGTCTTCCAAGCCCTGAAGTAAGACTTCGATGGACCGGTCGAATTCCATCGCTTTCGACTTATAGCGTTGGATCGTCAGCGGTGCATCGGGATAACGGGCTTGGACTTCTTCCAAATAACGGTTACCCAAGGTTGAATCGACATCATAGGGGAGATGCATGGAAGAAGTGATGATATAGCTGAAGAATTTGTCTTCGTCGACGAAATGCGTCAAGGCTTGTTCCATCAATTCGACATCGCTCGGCCAGCCATCCAAGGTCGTGATGTTCAAGTCGTCGTCGTTATAGTATTTCTGCGATCCGAGGTTGATGTGGGTCGTGGATCGCGGATAGAACTTATCGGAAAAGTTATGGTAGGACGTGGTGTAATACCCCTCATCCTTGAATAGATTCAGGATCGATTGCGAATAGGTGTTGTTCGTGAACTTCACCTGCGTGCAACTTCCGGGATGCGGAAGCAAGGAAGTCAGGGAGATGAACTCGCTTTCCGCGGTGTTGCACGAGTATTGCGGGACATAGTAGTGGTCGAAAAGCAATCCTTCCTGCGTCAAGCGGTAGAGTGTCGGTGTCAGGACCTCATCGATCGCCAGCCAGTCCATGGCTTCAACCAACACATAGATCACGTTTTTCCCCTTCAAGACCCCGGACATTTCGTTTTTTCCCGAGATATCCCTGGATAACAGGTAACGATCGATTTCTTTGATTTTTTCATCGGTTTCCTGATTCATCCGCTTTATCCAAAGTGTATCGTCGAATACCCGGTCGTCGATATCTTGAGGGTCGTTCGGGACGTTCGAATCATCGTTCTCGGGGATCTCGACGTCGCCTGCATTATAGGACAGAGCATAGACCACATCGCGGATGAAGAAACGCTCGACACCGAGTTCACGCAACGCCGGTTCGGAGAAGACAGGTTCGTAATAGATTTCTTTCGGAAGGACGATGGCGATCTCGTTGACCCACCAACCCAAGGATAATAATGAAAGAAGATGAAGGGTCATCAGTAGCATCGAACCGGTCAACGTTTCTTTCCATGAGAACAGCGCGATCCGGTCGCGGTTGCGACGGATCATATACAAATAGGCAATAAAGGGAAGAAAGCAGATGAAATAGATAGGTCGCAGATAGGAGATGAAGTCGACCGAATAACTCGCGACTTCGTTAAACATGCCGATGAGACGCACGGAAAAGAAGTTACCCATGTAGTTACGGTAGGACACTTGCGAAAAACCCAAGAGGCATGCGCCAAAGAGCACGATGCCATTGAGAATCATCGCGGTTTTGGGTTTAAACGGCATCGTCACTATGACAAGCAGTCCGCTGAGCGTGAGCGTAAACATCAAGATCCTCAACATTTGCACACTGAAAAGTTCGAAATTCATCAATAAGCGAAAGAGGATTTCGAGACTGAAGTAGGAAACCGCCAAGATTTGAAAATGGCGAATCGGTGACAAAATACGTTTTTGCTTCATTTTAGGTCCACCCCATGGATTATTATAGCCCTTTTTTCATCCAAAGCACAAAAAAATGAAGCTTTTGGCTTCATTCGTTGTATAAGCGTGAGAAGGGTTTGATGTTTTCGGAGTGGACCAGCGAGAACTCGCCGACGTCGATGGCCTGTGTCCCGGCCGGTTGCATGCCTTTATCGTAGACCCACACGGCACCCATGAAGATGTCGGGATGGTCGGCGTTGAATTTCTCCAGAAAAGCCAGGGCTTGGTCGTAGGGAAGGATGAAGAGGGGTTTCGCCAAGGTGTCAGCCAAACCGGAATCTTCGATCAGAATCGTAACCGAGCGCGCCTGACGCGCGGGATAGAGCGTGGAAGGATCGATCAAGTGGTGATAAACCACATCGTCGGGTCCGATATAATAGCGTTGGTAATCGCCGGATGTGACGACGGACATCGATTTGTCCGCATAGAGGGTATCCAGGGATTCGGAGGTGTTTTCGATATCGGGGGACTGGATTCCGACCGCCCATTTCGCACCGTCGGGTTTCGTATTGATCAAACGGACGTTTCCGCCGGCGTTGACGATGCCGGCCGACAATCCTTCATCGATCAGCAACTTGGCGACGATTTCGGTCGCATAGCCCTTGGCGATCCCGCCGACATCCAAACTGGAACAGGCGTTGTTGATATAGACGGTCTTGGCGGATTCGTCGATCTCGACGAACTGCCATCCTGCACACACGTTGGCTTCTTCAAGCAAATGAAGCGGGGGGACATCCCCCGGCTTGCCGTCGGAGTTGTCGGCCTGGCCCATGTCGCGATACTCATGCCAGATTTCAAGCACGGAACCCATGGTGACGTTGAACGATCCGCCGGAAGGTTCGTACCATTCCTTCGCCAACTTCAGCATGTCGAGGATCGCTTGGTCGACCACGACCGGGGCGACGCCGGCATTGTCGTTGATGGTCTTGATGTTGTTGACGCCTTCATAGTCGTTGTATTTGTCGAAAAGTTCGTTCAAGCGGGTGAACTCGTTTTTCATGATTTCAAAATAAGCGTCGAACTCCGCTTTGTCCTTGGTATATCCGATCAAAGTGATGATCGTGTCGAAACCGGCTTCGATGGTCTGATTGGAGAATTTCGTGAGGGTTTGCGGTTTCGTACACCCGGATAAGAGTGCGATCACCAACAAAAAACTTAGTGCTTTTTTTAGCATGCTATCACCGCGTGATATTATATCACACTTTCATGAATCTTTTTATTCATTTGACTCGTGAAATATACGCAAAAATAGAAATGTGCTATAATGGTTCAGGAACTTGGTCTACACGTTTTTTCGTGTCCAAGGTAACGTAGGAAAGGGCAAGGTGAGTCTATGTCAATATGGATCGGCGCGATGCAAAAGCATCTCGAGGGACATAAAGGGTTGACGGATCACAACGATATCGTCCGCGTCGACGCGGGGAAATTCGTCTATATTCCGTTGATGAGTATGTTCTCCACAAATATTGAAGTCCTCGTCAAAGAAGGGGACAGCGTGAAGGTAGGGACGATGATCGCGAAACGCAACGATCATATGACCGTACCGTTTTTCTCTTCGGTTTCAGGGAAGGTCGTCGGGAAACAGACGATCATGCATGCGGTATTGAAGCCGCTTGAACACTTGGTGATCGAAAACGACGGATTATACGAGAAAGAACAACCGTTCTCCCCGGTCGACTTTGAAAAAGCGACGCGCGAGGAATTGGTCGATTTCATGATGAATGCCGGGATCGTCGGATGCGGCGGAGCCGGTTTCCCCACGTATATGAAATACAAGAACCCGCAGAACATTTCGACCTTGATCATCAACGCGGTGGAGTGCGAACCGTACATCACCGCGGATTATCGCGAAATTTCAAACAACATCGACGATTTGGTGTTGGGTGTCAAGGCGATGCTGAAACTCAGCACCGCGAAAGAAGCCTGGATCGCCATCAAATCCCCGAAGAAGGAATTGATCGCGAAAGTGCGCGCCGCCTTGGTCGGCGTGTCCGGTATCGTCGTCAAGGAAGTCCCCGACGTGTATCCGATGGGTTGGGAGCGTACCTTGGTGTACCAGTTGCTGAAAAAGCGCTATGACCGTCTGCCTTCGGAAATCGGATGCATCGTCAATAACGCGACGACCGCGATCGCCTTTGCGAAAGCGATCCGTACCGGCATGCCGATCGTCGAGAAAACCTTGACCATCAGCGGAAACGGGATCAAGACCCCTGCCAACGTCAATGTTCCGGTCGGCGTCAAGACCGCTGAAATCGTCGCCAAACTCGGCGGATATGCCGCGGAGGACGTTTTGTTGATCGCGGGCGGACCGATGATGGGGAAAACCATCCCCAACGACCAGTTCGTCGTCACGCCGTATGGAAACGCCGTCACCATTTTGAAGACGGAAAAAATCGATTCGGTCGCCTGTCTGCGTTGCGGACGCTGCAACGACACCTGTCCTGCCGGATTGCTGCCGGTACGCATCAATAACGCCGAACAAGCCGCGGATTTGGACACCATCGTCAAACTCCGTGCGGACCAATGCATCGAATGCGGATTGTGCACCTATGTCTGTCCTTCCAAACTGGATGTGGCCGAAGGGGTACGCCGTGCGAAACGTATTCTACAGTTGAAAAAGAAATAGGAGGAACGAACCATGAAATTTACTTTCCGTGTGTCCCCGAACTATCGGGACCAGTTGAGCACGGGTCGGATCATGCGTGATTTGACCATCGGCTTGGGCGTCATCTATGCGTTCGCCCTTGCCTACTACTTTACGCAATACAGCAGTAATTACGGAGTCCATGCGCTCGGACTGATGGCGACCTCATTGATCGTCGCCTTCCTTACCGAAGTCGCCTTCGCCTACTTCACCAAGAAGAAAATCAAGAGTCATCTCTTGGGTTCGTATCCTTGGGTTACGGCGATCATCCTTACTTTAATGGTCCCCATCGCGACGTCCTACTTCGCTCTGGGATTCGGAACCTTCTTCGCGATTTTCTTCGGAAAACTCGTGTTCGGCGGATTCGGACAAAACATCTTCAACCCCGCGGCTGCCGGTCGTGCCGCGATGCTTGCATCGTTTGCGGGAGTCGCCGTCACGGACATCACGACGTCCGCTACGCCGACCGCCTCGATCGCCCAGCTTGGCTGGATGATCGACAAACCCGAAGCGGTCACCAAATTCCTCGACCAATTCGGCGGATTACAGAACATGTTTTTGGGACTCTATCCCGGTGCCTTGGGTGAAACCTCCAAAGTCCTGATCCTTGTGGTCATGGTCTTCCTGATCATCCGCAAAGTCATCGACTGGCGCATCCCCGTCTTCTACCTTTCCACCGTCTTCGTTTTGGCCAGCCTCATCGCCGTATCCAAAGGCATGGGCTTCTGGTATCCCTTATTCCATCTTTCCACCGGAGGTTTGGTCTTCGGCGCCGTCTTCATGGCGACCGACCCCGTCACCAACCCGACATCCGCCAGCGGACGCACCTTGTTCGCGATCGGCTTGGGGATTTTGACGGTCTTGATCCGCGTGAAGGCGAATCTTCCCGAAGGCGTTTTGTATTCCATCTTATTGATGAACATGCTGACCCCGTCCATCGAGTTGTTGACGGACGGATGGCAGATCAAGAATGTGAAGAAATATGCGATTTCCTTCGCTTCGTTGTCGTTGATCGGAATCCTCTTGGTTTTCGGGGTTTCCACCACCATGAGTTATAAAGCCCCGGTCGTCCCTGAAGAACCGACCATCACATTAGGCGATCCGGTGGGCATTTTCTCCGATGAAACGGCGCTTGCCCCGGCAACCGTGACCGACAAAGTCACCGAAGGGGACGTCGTCACTCTGACCGTCTCTTCCAAAGGGTATGCGATGTTGCAGGACGACCACAGCGAAGATCCCCAGCCCAACGTACTGATCGTCAAGATCGATACCGTGAAGCAGGAAATCGTAAGCGTCGCTTATGCGACGTTCAGCGATACGACGAATATCGGGGATAAGACGAAAGAAAAGAAGTTCCTCGACCAATTCGCAGGCTTGTCGAGCGTCGATCAAGCCGCCGAAGTCGATGTTGTATCCGGTGCGACCTATACCTCGGTCTCCGTCGCCCGCGCAGTCCGTGCGGCCATCGAAGCCGTACTGGCACAATAAGGAGGGCACTATGAAAAAAGCACTCTATTTAGCAGCGTTCCTGGCACTGACGAGCGCCTTGGCCGGAGCCGTGTTGGCCGGTGTGAATTCCCTCACCGCGCCGATCATCAATGATCGCGCCATCGCCGCCGTCAAAGCCACTTTGCAGGAATTCTTCCCGCAAGCCGATGAATTCTCCGAATTGGATTTCGAAGATGAAACCGGACTCATCACCAACGTCTATCAAGCCAAAGACGCGGGCTATGCCTACAATGTCAAGGTTCAAGGCTATAAGGATGTGATCACCTTCGTGGTCGCGTTCTCCGAAGATGCCAAAATCGTCGGATTCAAAGTTACCTTCATCAACGATACCCCGGGGATCGGAAGCCGTGTCGGCGAAGATGAATTCGGCAATGCAGTCGTTGGAAAAGGCAGCACCGATGCGATCGCCACACTGTCCGGCGCCACCGTCTCTTCGAGTTCGGTCGTCAAAGGCATCAACGCGGCGAAAGCGCATTTCAACGCGATGAAGGGTATCAAGGATGACGGAACGTCCGTTCCCGATCCTGTCGAACCCGTCATCACGCTTGGCGAACCCGTCGTGATCGTCTCCGATGCGACCGCTTCTTCTCCGGCCGAAATCCTGGAAAAGACGACCGATGGAAACATCACCACCTACCGCGTCTCTTCCAAAGGCTATGCGGTGTTGCAGGACGACCACAGCGAAGACCCCAAACCCAATGTCTATGTCATCAAGATCGACGATACCGCCAATACGGTGGTGAGCGTCGCGTATGAAACCTTCAGCGATACCAAGAACATCGGGGATAAGACGAATTCCGAAACGTTCTTGGAACAGTTCGAAGGATTATCGCTGAGTGATGCCGCCGCGTCGGTCGATGTCGTGACCGGTGCGACCTATACATCCATCAGTGCCGCCCGTGCCTTGCGCGCGGTCGTCGAAAGCCGATAGGGAGGAGAACCACATGAAAAAATTCTTCACCGGTTTGATTTTGGATAATCCGGTCTTCGGATTGTTCCTTGGGATCTGTTCCACCCTGGCGATCACCATCAACCTCAACAACGCGTTGGGGATGGGGATTTCCGTCATTTTGATTCTCATCGCATCCAACGTCATCATCTCGGCGATCCGCAAGATCACCCCGGATGAAATCCGCATCCCGGTCTACATCGTCGTCATCGCGACCTTGGTCAAAGCGGTCGAACTGCTGATCAAGGCCTATGCGCCGGCGATCGACGTCGCCCTCGGCGTATTCATCCCCTTGATCGTCGTCAACTGTATCATCCTCGGCCGTGCCGAAGCCTTCGCCTCGAAAAACGGGATGTTGGCATCCGCATGGGACGGATTCACCATGGGGATCGGCTATATCCTAGGATTGGTCGCCATGTCGCTGATCCGCGAAATCCTTGCGACCGGCATCGTCGAAATGGTCAACCCGTTCAACGACGCCTTGATTTTCAGTATTCGATTGGTCCCGGCCGAGTTCAGTATCAGTATGTTCAGTCAACCGGTCGGCGCGTTCTTGACCTTCGCGGTTTTGGCAGCCGGCGTCGCGGCCTTCCGCGATAAAGTCGAAGCGCAGACGAAGAAGGAGGCGAAGTAAGATGGATAAACTATTTGCACTCTTCATGACGGCTTTCCTCATCAACAACATCATCCTGACGAAGTTCTTGGGGATGTGTCCGTTCTTGGGGGTTTCCAGACAACGCAGTTCCGCGATCGGGATGGGCTTGGCGGTCATCTTCGTCATCCTCGGTGCCTCGATCTTCACCTATGTCCTCTATTACTCCGTATTGGTTCCTCTGGAACTCGAATACATGGACCTGATCACCTTCATCCTGGTCATCGCGGCGTTCGTCCAGTTCGTCGAGTTGGTCCTCAAGAAATATTCCCCCGCGCTCTATAAGGCGTTGGGTATCTATCTTCCGTTGATCACCACCAACTGCGTCGTCTTGTACGTCACCTTGGAAAACATCACCAACAAATTCGATTTCCTTGAAATGATCGTCTATTCCATCGCCGTCCCGGCGGGGTTCGCGCTGATGTTGTTCATCTTCTCGACCATCCGTGAACGCTTGGATATCGCCACCACGCCCAAACCGTTCCGCGGTAACGCGCTTGCCTTGGTCCTTGCGGCCATCATGGCCTTGGCCTTCAGCGGCTTGGCCGGATTGGTCTAGACCATGGAAGCGGCACTGTATATCGGGGCGCTTGGCGCATTCTACGCCGTCGCCTATTATCTCAATCACAGAACGCCGGTTCCGGCGGGATGTGAGGATTTGAAAGCAAGCTGTAACGGATGCGCCATCGGTTCCTGTGGCAACCATCCTTCGCATCAAGTAGTCAAGGAGGAAAACCGCGCATGATTCAGGCAATCTTAATGATGTTGGTGGTCGGGGGTGTTCTCGGATTGGTCTTAGGAATCGCCGGGATCTACTTCAAGGTCGAAGTCGACCATCGTTTGGAAACGGTGACCACGATGCTTCCGGGATACAACTGCGGAGCCTGCGGCTTCCCCGGATGTGCCGGTTTGGCGACGGCGATCGTCGACGGGAAGGCCACTTCGGCTTCCTGCAAACCTGCGAAACCCGAGCAACGCGAACGCATCACGACCTACATGGCGACCGGCGAAGATACTTTCGCAAAAGTCGAGCCTCAAAAAGCATAAGTCGAAGATACAGGAAATTCCTGTATCTTTTTTCATTGTGAAATGATACTGTATTTTCATCAAGAGAATGCTAAAATAAAACCGATTTCAAAGGAGAAACTATGGTTCAGGACATTTTAAATAACATTATCGTGAATATCGCGATCCTCATGATCATCGGCTTCATTCTTCCGCGGTTCTCGTGGTTTCGCAAAACCGTGTTCGAACACGATAAAAAGTGGCTGGATATCGTGCTTTTGGCGATGATTTTCGGAGGTATCGGGATCCTTGCGACCTACACCGGCATCCGCATCAACGGGGCGATCGCCAATACGCGCGTCATCGGGGTCATCGCCGGAGGCTTCCTGGGGGGCCCGTGGGTCGGTCTTTTATCCGGTTTGATCGCCGGTCTTCATCGCTGGGCGATCGACATCAACGGGTTCACCGCGTTTTCCTGTGCGGTCTCGACGATCATCGAAGGGATCATCGGCGGACTGATGTATAAGTCGATCCGTTCTTCCGAGAGCAAGTATTATCTGATCTTCGGTGCGACGTTTGTGGCCGAAGTCATCCAGATGCTGGTCATCCTGTTGATCGCCCGTCCGTTTAACGATGCGGTCGCCTTGGTCAAAGTCATTTCCGTCCCGATGGTTTTCCTCAACTCGATCGGGATCGTCGTCTTCATCAACGGCATCTATAACGTCAAGGAAACCTTGGACCGCGCCAATGCGAGGCATTTGAAGCTGGCCTTCGATATCGCCGACTGGTGCCTTCCTTTCCTTAGAAAAGGATTGCATGACGAAGAGAGCATCGGTAATGCCTGTTCGACCATCCTGAAAAACATCGACAGCACCTGCGTCATCATCACCGACAACAAGCAAGTCATCGCCTATGCGGGCGTCGACCTTCCAAAACAAAGCGGGTTCACCAAGTTGTTCGACCATGTGTTCAAACGGATGTCGGAACGCAAGGAAAGCGTCATCCTGCATGAAGGGGAAGTCAGCAAGTACGACCTCGAACGGTTTGCGAAACGGATCATGTTTTCTCCGATCTACCGCAACGAGCAAGTGATCGGCACCATCATCATCTGCGACAACCGCTTCAAGGACAATGTGGGTCCGGATCTGGGATTCATCGACGGCTTGTCGAAACTGTTCTCATCGCAATTAGCACTGGCTGAAATGGATAATCAAGGGAAATTGCTTCAAAAGGCCGAATTGCGCGCCCTTCAGTCGCAGATCAACCCCCATTTCCTCTTCAATGCCTTGAATACGATTAGCGGATATACGCGTGAAAACCCGGACCGGGCGCGGCAACTGTTGCTCGCGCTGGCTTCCTATTTCAGGAACACCTTATCCACCCATACCGAATGGGTGGATATCCAAGAAGAGATCGAGCATGTCTTGTCCTATGTCGAAATCGAAAAAGCCCGCTTTGAAGAGCGTTTGAGCGTCAATATTCATTGTTCGCCGGATTGCCGCTACAGCGTACCCAACTTCGTCATCCAGCCCTTGATCGAAAACGCGATCAAACACGGGATGACGTCCAACTCGCTACGCGTCGACGTGACGATCGAAGAGCATCGCAACGGTCTCAACATCGTCGTCAAAGACAACGGGTGCGGGATCGCCCAGGAAAAGATCGAGACGTTCTATCTCGGGAATGCGGATAAAGGGAAGATCGGGATGGCGAACATCCACCAACGACTCAAGAGCATCTATCCCAACAATCCGGGACTTGTCATCCATAGCAAACTCAACCACGGAACCACCATCCAGATGTTCCTGCCGAAAGGAAGTGCCGCCGCATGAAATTCCTGATCGTGGACGATGAACGCATCGCCCGCAGCGAATTGAAGTATTGCATCAAGGAAGTCGATCCGAACTATGCGGTTTTCGAAGCCGACACCGTGGATAGCGCCCTTGAAATGGTATCCAACATGGAGTTGGACGGAGCGTTCCTCGATGTCCAACTGACCGAGAGTTCGGGGGTCGAACTGGCTGAGAAAATCCGCTTGATCAAGCCGGACCTTCCCATCGTTTTCGCCACCGCGTATGATAAATATGCGATCGATGCGTTCGCCGTGAACGCGGTCGATTATGTCTTGAAGCCGTTTCGCACCGACGATATTTCACGGGCGATCCAACGCATTACGCGCAATTCCTCCAAAACACCGGTACAAACCTGCCCGAGCGATAAACTATCGGTATGGATGGGTGAGAAGGCGGTCGTCATCAACATCAATGACATCTACTATCTCACCAGCAATGAACGACAAACGCTGTTGGTAACGAAAAAAGGGGAGTTGTCGACCAACCAATCGTTGGATACGATGGAGAAACGATTGATGACCTGCGGATTCATGCGCGTCCAGCGCGGATACATCGTGAATCTGAACCATGTGGCTGAGATCGTGCCTTGGTTCAACAACACGTACGGAATCAAGTTATCAAGCAATGTCGGCGACGTCATCCCGGTCAGCCGTCAGAAAATCTCCCTCTTGCGCGAAGTCTTCGATTTTTAATCTTCCTTTCCTACAATTCAGTCGAAAAATTTAGCACTTCAAGCCCCGTGAAAGCGATTGCACCGGGGTTTTTGCTATCATAGGGTCATTCAAAGGAGGAATAGGAAAACTATGATTAGTTTCTTCGCAGCATTGGCAACCTTGCTCGTCGGTTACTTCCTGTATGGAAAAGTCGTCGAGAAAGCGTTCAAACCGGACGATCGTCCGACCCCCGCGACCCTCGTTAACGACGGCGTGGATTACGTTCCGATGAAGAAATGGAACATCTTCTTGATTCAATTGCTGAACATCGCCGGCTTAGGTCCGATCTTCGGCGCCATCTCCGGTGCACTCTGGGGACCGGTCGTCTTCTTCTGGATCGTCTTCGGATCCATCTTCGCAGGTGCCGTCCACGATTACCTTTCCGGAATGATCTCGATGCGTCACAACGGCGCCTCCATTTCCGAAATCGTCGGTACGTACCTCGGCAACGAAATGAAGCAAGTCATGCGTGTCTTCTCCGTCATCCTGTTGGTTCTCGTCGGCGTCGTCTTCATGGTCGGTCCGGCTGGCTTATTGGCCAAGCTTACCCCTGAAGTCCTCGACGTGAAGTTCTGGTTGATCGTCGTTCTGATTTACTACTTCGCAGCGACCATTCTTCCGATCGACAAACTGATCGGTAAAATCTATCCGATTTTCGGGATCACCTTGATCATCATGGCGGTCGGCGTCGCCGGCGGCATCATCCTTCAGGGTTACAACATGCCTGAAATCACCCTCGCCAACCTGCATCCGGCAGGGGCTCCGATTTGGCCTCTGATGTTCATCACCGTCGCGTGCGGTGCGATCTCCGGATTCCATGCCACCCAATCCCCGATGATGGCACGTTGTGTCACATCTGAAAAACAAGGCCGTACGATTTTCTACGGTGCCATGATCGCCGAAGGCGTCATCGCGCTTGTCTGGGCAGCCGCCGGTGTCGCGTTCTATGAAACGACCGGTGGATTGGCAGTCGCCATCAAAGAATTCGGCGGAGCCGCAGGCGTCGTCTACAATATCACGTTTACCCTCTTAGGCCCGGTCGGCGGCGTTCTCGCGATGTTAGGCGTTATCGCATGTCCGATCACTTCCGGCGACACCGCGTTCCGTTCCGCCCGTTTGACCTTGGCGGACTGGTTCGGATTCGACCAGAAGCCGATTAAGAACCGTCTCATCGTCGCCGTTCCTTTATTGGCGATCGGCTACATGATCACGTTTGTCGACTACGCAGTCATCTGGCGTTACTTTGCCTGGTCCAACCAAACCTTGGCGATGATGGCTCTTTGGGCAGGTGCGGTTTATCTGAAGAAAGTCGGTGCCGTCCACTGGATCGCCACCGTTCCCGCAACGTTCATGAGCGCAGTCAGCGTCACCTACATCCTACAAGCCGCCGAAGGATTCAAACTTCCAACGTCGATTTCCTACCCGGGCGGGATCGCCTTCGCGGTAGTCTGCCTGACACTGTACATGGTGAAAGTCGGAGCGAAAAAAGCAACAGTCTAGAGCTTGAACGGAAAGGTTGGAAACAACCTTTCTTTCTTACTTAAGGAGGGAAACCGTGGATCTACAAACACTCGCCACCGTCTTTACAAACAACCATATGCCTTCAATCGTGTTGAAAAACAAGGAAGAAGTACTTGATTACTTACGTGAACAGATCGTCGACGAGAGCACCGTCGCGGTTGGCGGATCGACGACCCTGTTTCAATTCGGGATCATCGATGAACTTCGCACGCGTAACCTGAACTTCTTCGATCGCTACGCCCCCGGCTTGACGCCGGCGCAGATCCAGGAAATGTTCCATCATTCGTTCAATGCGGATGCCTACATCGCCTCTGCCAACGCGGTGACACACAAGGGTGAAATCGTCAACATCGACCGTACCGGAAACCGGGTTGCGGCGATGATGTACGGCCCCAAGAAAGTCTATTTGATCGTCAGCGCATCGAAAGTCGTGAAGGATCTTGAAGAAGCGCGTGAGAGGATCCGCAGGGTCGCAGCACCGAAGAACGCACAACGTTTGAATTTGAAAACACCCTGCGTCCAGACGGGATATTGTATGGATTGCGAAAGCCCGGACCGGCTCTGCGCCTTTGAAACCGTAATCAAAAGGCAAGCCATCAAAGACCGGATCCATGTTATACTCGTAGAGGAACAAGGAGGATTCTAATGAATTTAATCGAAGTCAAAGTCGCGGCGAAAGAGAAAATGTCCGTGTGCAAGATGTGCCGTACCTGCAACGGCGAAACATGCCGGGGGTGGACACCGGGTCCCGGCGGTAAGGGAAGCGGGAGCAGTTTCGTCCGCAATGTATCGAAAATCCGTGAAATCACATTGAATATGCGTACGCTGCACTCGGATGCCGATGTGGATTGCGGCGCCACACTCTTCAATTCAAAAATGAAAGCGCCGATCTTCGCGGCGCCGATCGCCAACGTCCCGGTCAACTTCGGGTCGAGCGTATCGGAAGCGGAGTATTTGGAGGCGCTTGCCAAAGGATGCAAGGAAGCCGGCGTTCTGCCGTTCTTCGGGGACGGGGCGGCGAAGGAATTCTTCGATCTGCCGCTTGAAACGATGGGTCGCCATGACGGCTTTGGGATTCCGACGATCAAACCGTGGGTCAACGAGATCGCGATCGAGAAGATCAAACGCGCGCTCGCATTGAATCCGGTGGCGGTCGCGATGGATGTGGATGCGGCAGGCTTGGTGAGTTTGAAGAAGACGCCGACTCCCATCGCATTCAAAACGTTGGAAGATTTGAAAACCATCAGGGAACAGATCCATGTTCCGTTCATCATCAAGGGAATCATGACGATCGAAGAGGCGGAAATCGCCCTATCGTCGGGTGCGGATGCGATCGTGGTATCCAATCACGGCGGACGGGTCATGGATGAAGGGATCTCCACCATCGAAGTGTTGGAAGGGATCGTGGATTTCGTGGCGAGACGCTGTCTGGTGTTGACCGACGGGGGATATCGCAGCGGCTATGATGTGTATAAAGCATTGGCGCTTGGTGCCGACGGCGTATTGATCGGCAGACCGTATTCACACGTCGCAATCGGCGGCGGCAGCGAAGGGGTTGCGTTGTACACGCGGCAATTGATCGGCGAACTTGAAGATGCGATGCGGATGACGGGGTGCACGACGCTGAGCGACATCCGTCGGAAAAACATCAACGTACGTTTCTAGATCGAAGTGACGCAAGATGCGAATCTTGCGTTTTTTTTATGCGATTTGTTAGGGAAGTCGGGTACTTCATCGTAACAGAGAGCGAGGTGAGTCATGAAATCCATTATCCTCTCTGCAGCCTTCAGCGTATTGACGTTCGGTGTCGGTCTCGCCATGATCTATTTCATTCTCTTCGACCATGTGAACAGTCAAACCCGATCTTTACTTAAGCGCGGGTTACAGGAAACCATCCTTCAGGTGTCAGCTCTTCCGATCGAATCCCGCCGTAGCCAAACACTGGCGATCTTCGCCGACTTCATCCGTCCGGATCTTCTGGATGGCTATCGAACCACGGTGGATCTGATGGACATGAGCGTCGACCCCTTGGCCATACGGATTCGCATGAACGTCGTCGCGACCAACCTGCTCTTCCCGATTTCGGTTTCGTCCGATGAGACCATCGTGGAGGTGAAGCCATGAACAGCCCGCTTGACTTCGGGAGCCTGCAGCCGTTCGTGGATGACGACAAAGTCACGGACATCAACTACAACGGGAAACAATGTTGGATCGACCATCTAAAACAAGGCCGATTCACGGTGGAACCGTTCAGCGCCCATGAATTCATGAACCAGCTGGCGTTCAAGTTGGCCAACCGCGTCAACCTTTCCTTCAATACCTCTTCCCCCGTCGTGGAAGCTGAGTTCGGCGACCTTCGCATCAGCATGGTTCATCCCAGTGTCTGTCCCGAAGGGATGAGCCTATCCTTAAGAAAAACCCCAGCGGTTTGCCGGTTGAACGATAAGGAAATGGTGAAGTCCGGATACTGCGAAGCCTGGGTCCTCGCGTTTTTAAAAGAAGCGGTCCTTCGTAAACGAAACATTCTCGTCAGCGGTCTTCCCGGTGCGGGTAAGACCGAGTTGGTGAAGTATTTGATGCAGTTCATCCCGCCCTCGCAACGGGTCATCACGATCGAAGATACGCTTGAATTGCGCTATGGCGACCTCTATCCGCATAAAGACCATGTTTCCATGAAAGTCTCTGAACATTTCGACTATGCCCGGGCGATCAAGACGAGTCTTCGCCAACGACCGGATTGGATCTGCGTTTCCGAAGTCCGTGGCTTGGAAATCGTTTCTCTGATGCAAAGCGTATCGACCGGTGCGAATCTGCTTAGCACCATCCATGCGGAAGGAGCGGCGCAAATCCCGCAACGCATCCTGCATATGCTACCCGGACTTCATTTGACGGATACGGCGATGCGCCATCTTGTCTATGAATCCATCGACATCGGCATCCATCTTGAATGCAAGGCGGGTGTCCACGGGATCAAACGAAGGATACGCGAAATCGTCGCTTATCATGTGGAAGAGGATCAACTCAGCATGATCAAGATCTATGACATCGATCAACCGATCGATCCCGTCACCTTGGATGAACTTCCCAAAAAGGGAGGCAGGCGATGACGGGTTGGACGATCATTCCCTTAGTCGCGATCTTCTCGTTGATGTTGTTTAAGAAGTGGATCGCCCGCAGTGCGTTCTCGATCCACGGCAGTAAGCATTTGATGCGTGAATTGTCACTCTATGGGACGCATATCAACCTTACGACCTACTATCTCTGGCATATCGGCGCCCTGCTTGGCGTGGTCGCGTTTGGCGGGATGTTCGAACTCCAGACGTCCTACATTCTGATTCTGGGGATCGCAGCCTTCCTGCAGGTCCCTGCGGCGCTGACATGGCATGCGATCTACCGGCATGAAGAGTACCGTTTCTTTCAATTGACCTCTTTCCTCCAACAATTCCTCGCCGTATTCAAGATCCACCCCAAAGTCTACCGGGCGATCAAAGAATGCCGCAATCAAGTCGATGGCAGTCTGGCCGTCGACCTGGATGAATGGATCACCCGCCTCGATGCGGGGCTTTCCCAACAGGAAAGCTGTGAATCCTTCTTAAAGAACCAACCCCACTTCATCGTAGGGAACCTCGTCCGCCTGATGATGTTTGCGGAAGAATATGGCGGAAACAAGCACTTGGAAGGATTGGAGATGATCCAGGACGATATCGAAGACTGGATCGACGATACCGTCACCATGAAGAAGAATCAACGCGGCTTACGCAACCGGATCTTGCTTCTATGCGGGATGGCGATGTTGATCGCGATGATGAGCCAAAACATGCTTCTGAGAACCGGTTTGGAAATCAATGAACCGTTTCGCGAAACGACGGTCTTCCTCTTTCTGATGTCGATCCAGTTGACGATCCTGATGGCGCAGAAACTCGTATCCGTGCCCTGGATTTCGGCGGAGGAGAAACTATGGCGATCTTGATCGTGAATGTCGTTTTGATCGTTCTTGCGACGGCGTATCGGAATCAAATCCGTGACCATCTCTTGAAACATTTGATGGAGAAGGACTTTCGAACGTGTTGCCGGATCACAGGTGAGAAACATCCCGAGAGTCTCATGTCAAAGCGGTGGGGAAACGTTCGTAAATCCTTGCCCCTGATTTTGCTTGCATCCTTCTTTCATGAACCGATCAAAGCCGAAGTCGTCTTCATTCTGCTCCTGGTCTATCAATATGAATCTCCATACTTGAGATTAAAAGCATCGACGCGAAAGTTGAAGTCGCAAATCCGTTATCAATTCCCGATCTATCTTCGCCAGATCCAGGTGTTGCTTCAAAACAATACCGTGGTGACGGCGATCGAACGATCGCTTGTCTATGCGCCGTCCCTGTTTCAAGAAGAAGTCTCGTATCTTGCGACGCAGTTACGTGAGAATCCGCAAGATTTGGATCCCTACCTGGATTTCCTCTCTTTCTATGAGTTACCGGAAATCGCCAGAGCCATGAAGTTGCTATATCGCTATAACACGGTCGGTCAGGCCGATTCATATCACCAGTTGAACCGGATGATCCAGTCGACATCGAAATGGCTACGGGATGAGCGGATCTCCCGTAAACAGAGTTCCCTGTTGGCCTACCAGTGGTGGGGGATGGTTCCGCTGTTCGGTGTCACGCTTTTGTTTCTGACGGTGATGATGAACATCCTGATGACCATGTTTGGAAAGGGGGTGAGCGGATGAAAGCATTTTTCGAAGAGTATGGATTGGTATTGGTTGTCACGGTCATCGCGACCGGAATGATCCTGTTCTCGGAGGGGTTTAAAACGACGATGCAGGAAACCTTGACGAACCAGTGGTCGCAAATGACGACCTCGACCACCAACCCGTAACATGAAGGGAGCGTTCGAGACCGCGATCGTGATTTTCTTCGGGATGATGTTTCTGTGGATGGGGATCAGCATGGTTCAAGTCATGTGGGCGTATAACCAAGCCCGCTACATGCAGGAATATGTCGTATCGAAAATCGAGCGGCAAAACCGATACGACACCGACGTGCATGCCTTGATCTTGGCGGACGCCCCCGATTGTGATCACTGCGTATTGCAGATCACACCGGAAGAAACGGATTCGCGGCGACTCAAAGTGAGCGTGTCGTTTCCAATCCGAATCTCCGTCTTTGGAATCGATGCGGCAGGGAAGACCGTCGCAACGACACGTCCCATCTCTTAAGTGCAGCCATGCTGCACTTTTGCTATATGTCCAACCGCTCTTTCTGCTATAATTACCATGGATTATGAAGATTTTGAAAGGAGTGATTGGATGCGGTTCGATGTATTTCTCTCGATCGTCGCGTGTAAAACGGCGTATTCGATCGGTAAGATTTTCAATAAAGGGAGTAGTCTTCCCGGTAAGATCGCGTTAAGGATCTGCCCGGACGTCCTTTCAAGGATCGATTTACCCGAGCATATCATCGCCGTCACGGGGAGTAACGGTAAAACGTCGACGGTTGAAATGATCGCCCATGTTTTGTCCGACAACGGACTGTCGGTCGGTTATAACAAAGAAGGCTCGAATCAGATCGAAGGGGTGACGACGATGATCCTTCGCAATGCGGATCTCACGGGTAAGGTGAAGTGCGACGCCCTTGTCATCGAAAGCGACGAGCGCTTCGCCAGGCATACGTTCAAGAAAATCCAACCGACGTTTTTTGTCATCACGAATCTCTATCGGGACCAGTTGACCCGTAACGGACATCCGGAGTGGATCTATGACATTGTCAGCGACGCGATTTCCCCCAAGACGAAACTTATTTTGAACGCCGACGACCCCTTGGTTTCGAAGTTCGGATATCACCGCGACAACGTCGTCTATTTCTCGATGTTGCGAAATCGATTCTCGACGGACCATCCCGTCGGTATCTACAACGACGGTGTTTTCTGCCCCGTCTGCAAAGGTAAAATGGAATACGACTATTACCACTTCAACCATATCGGGAAATTCCATTGCACAAACTGTGATTTCCATGCGGAAGATCCGAAGTATTCTGTCGATCAAATGGATTTGGAGAAGGGGAGTTTCAGAATCAATGGGAAGTATGACATCCAACTCAGTTTCAAGAGCACGTACAACGTCTACAATCTGCTTGCGGCGTTTGCGGCAGCGTCTGAGACCGGCATCAAGGCGGAAAAAATCGCAGTGTCGCTGAACAATTATCTATTGACCAGCGGACGGGTGATCCGTTTCCATACGATGAATCATAAAGGCGTACTACTGATCTCCAAACATGAAAACTCGATTTCCTACAACCAATCGATCCGATATGCCATCGCGCAGGAGGGGATCAACTCCGTGGCGATCATCGTCGATGCCATCAGCCGGAAATACCACACCAGTGAAACCTCCTGGTTATGGGACATCGATTTCGAATTCCTTAAGTCGAAGAACATCGGGAAAATCTTCTTGATGGGGAAATACGTCTATGATCTGGCAACCCGTTTCGAGATGTTGGATCTGCCGGATGGGATACTGACGATGAGTCTCAGCGTTGAAGAAGGTGTGAAACAGATCGATGCGTCGGGGGTCGGAAACATCTATGTCATCACTTGCTTCTCGGATAAGGCGAAATTTTTGGAATGCGTCCGACTGGATGATAAATATGTCGCGAAGTAACGACGGCGGAGGATGGCTATGAAAACAATCAAGATCGCCTATCTCTATCCCGATTTAATGAATCTTTACGGGGATAACGGCAATTTACGTATCTTGGAGAGAGAACTAAAACACCGTAATGAAGTCGAAGTTCGCATCGACCGCTATTCCATCGGAGACGATGTAATTCTACAGGACTACGACTTCGTCTACATGGGTTCGGGAACTGAACACAGTCTACTGAAGGCGGTCCGGGATATGCACCGTATTTCGAATCAGCTTAAGGGTTATATCGAAGAAGGCAAACTGTTGCTTATGACAGGGAATAGTTTCTTGACGCTTGGAAAATCGATCGAAAACATCGACGGGACATCCATCGAAGCATTAGGTCTGATTGGTTTTACTTCGAAACTACACAAGACGCGCGATACGAAAGACGTCGTTTTCCATCTCCGTCAAGGCGAAGCCGCCGAATTGGCGATCGGATTCATGAATCGTTCGTTCACGGTGGATCTTGATGAAGACATCGATCCGCTGTTCGACGTCGTACTCGGTATCGGAAACAACAAGGATATCCTCAAGGGAAAATCCGAAGGGATCCGATATAAAAACACGGTTTGCAGTTCGCTGACCGGACCGATCCTCGTAAAAAACCCCTGGTTTTTACGGAAGGTATGCGGAATGATCCTAGAGCGGCGTGGGGTGGGATATCTCCCTTCCGATGATGAAAATCAGAAAATGGCTTATGAAACGGGACTCTCGGGCTTACTGTCGTCGAACCCTGCGAAAGGATAATGCGACCATGTTACTAACCATCGATATCGGAAATACGAATGTCGTCGCGGTGATTTACGATGCTAAGAAAACCCAGTGTTTTTCACAACGGTTTCCCACGATCAAAGAAGACGCGCATGCATTCTATTCGGACTGGTTGAAAACGGATGTCCTTCCGCTTATAAGGGAATTCCCTTTGACCGGCTATTGTATCAGTTGCGTCGTACCGATCATCACGGATGACGTCCGTTCATCGATCGAAGAGATACTGCATATCCAGGGGATCAATGTTTCCACAAGTACCGTACCCGAATTCATCATCCATCTCACCCATCCGAATGAACTCGGTGCGGATTTCATCGCGACCGCCTTCGGGGCGATGGCGAAGTACGAACTTCCCATCATCCTGGCGGATTTGGGATCGGCGACGAAAATCAGCGTACTTAACGAAAAAGGGGAGTTTGAAGGCGGGATCATCAGTCCGGGGGTCGGTATTTCGATCGACGCCCTGAACCGCTTCATCCCCCATCTCCCTGAAATCAAGATGGAAGTCCCCGCCACAGTCATCGGTAAGGATACGGTCACATCCATGCAGTCCGGATGGCTATACGGTACGATCGCCTCGGTGGAAGGGCTGGCGGATAAAATCGAACGCGAACTCGGTAAGAAGTGCATCCGCGTTTTGACCGGTGGTTACTCCATTTCGTTGCATCCGTCCTTCAGTGGATTTGCATTCGACGAATTTCTGCTGAATGAAGGATTGTATGAAATCTATCATAAAACTCACGGTTCATTTTAGACCTTTTATCCTTTACAAACGTCCGCAAATCGTTTATTATTAAAACTGCTCACTGAGCAAACATGGCGGTCGTGGCGAAGCAGGTTAACGCATCGGATTGTGGCTCCGACATTCGCGGGTTCGAGCCCCGTCGATCGCCCCATAGAAAAAACAAGGAACTCCGGTTCCTTTTTTTGTTTCAACCGAAATCTAGCAAACGGGATGAAACCGCATACATTATGCGTGTAGTACGGATTGCTCACAAAGTACATGTAAATATTTACATATGATGAAAATAAATGCATTTAAGTGAAAGTAATGTGAAATAAAACGTTGACATCAATTTTCAATCAGTTATAATTTCACTATGTTAAAGGAGAGAGAACCATGAAACATGTTAAACGTTTACTCTTGAGTCTTGTCGTGTTGGTTCTGGCGGTCGGTTGTTCGACGGCGAAGGAAGATACCGAACAGGTACTTCGAATCGCGAAAGACAACGACGTATCTTCGCTGGATACCAACGTGGCGACCGACGGTTTATCTTTTGAAGTCATCAAAACCTTCACCGAGGGCTTGATGGAATATGACGCCGACGGAAACATCGTACCAGGGGTCGCCCTTGATTATGAAGTGTCCGCCGACGGCACCGTGTATACCTTCAACTTGCGCGACGATGCGAAGTGGTCCAACGGCGATTCCGTGACCGCAGCCGACTTCGTCTTCAGCTGGAGACGTTTGGTCGACCCTGCGTTGGCGACCGAATACTCTTACATGGCTGAAGGAATCATGATCAAGAACGCGACCGCCGTCATCAAAGGCGAAAAGCCCTTGACCGAGCTGGGTGTCGCCGCTTTGGATGAAACGACCTTCCAAGTCACCTTGGACGCGGCCGTACCGTACTTCATCCAGTTGATGACCTTCCCGGTCTTCCATCCTCTGAACGAAGCCTTCGTCACGGCAAAGGGCGATGCCTATGCCAAGAGCGCCGACGCATTGCTTTCCAATGGTCCGTGGGTTGTTACGGAGTGGACCGAAGGAACCAAGATCCGCGTCGAAAAGAACGATACCTACTGGAACGCGGATGAAATCAGCCTCGATGCCATCGAATTCCTGATCATCAAAGACTACCAGACGGCAGCGCTGCAATTCGAAAACGGCGAAGTCGACATGGCGAAGATCTCCGCCGACCTGGTCGACCGCTACAAAGACGAAGACTTCTTCGAAACCAACAAACTGGGTTACACCTGGTATGTCGCACCGAATCAATTGGTGGCCGAACTGCAGAACGAAAACCTGCGTCTTGCCTTGGCGACCAGCTTCGATAAATCCTTCATCACCGACAGCATCCTCCATGACGGATCCAATGTCGCCGACTATATCGTACCGATCGGATTGGCGACGGGACCCGACGGGAAAGACTTCCGCGACGGGGCTGATACCTTCCTATCCTTCGACGCCGCGAAAGCCTTGGAATACTGGAACGCGGCGAAAGCCGAATTGGGCGTCGAAACCTTGACCCTTGAACTCTTGGTCGACGATGCCGCGGATACCAAAGCCGTCTCCGAATTCCTGCAGACGGAATGGCAGACCAACCTTCCGGGTTTAACCGTAACCATCCAAGTCCAACCGAAGAAAAACCGCTTGCAACTGATGCGTGATGGAACCTTCCAATTGGGTCTGACCCGTTGGGGTCCCGACTACGCCGACCCGTTCACCTACTTGGGCGACTTGTTCCAAACCGGGGTCAACTACAACTACGGTCGTTTCTCGGATGCCGAATACGATGCTTTGGTTCAAAGCACCGCGCCGGGTGGGGCGCTTTCCACCGATGCCGCCGCCCGTTGGGTCGCCCTGCATGAAGCCGAAGCCGTTCTTCTTGAACAAGCCGGGATCCTGCCGACATGGCAATCCGGTGAAGCGATGCTGGTCAACCCGGATGTCAGCGGATATGAATTCCACGTTGTCGGACAACCGTCGTACCGCAACGTCGTTAAAAAGTAAATCGTCGTGAGGAAACCTCCGCCTAGGCGTTGGTTTCCTCTTCTTTTAAGAGAGGTAATCCCATGACAAAATTCATAGCGAAACGCATCCTGCTCTCGCTGGCGACTCTCTTTGTAATCCTGTTCATCTTGTTCCTGTTACTTCAATTCATGCCCGGTAGTCCGTTCAACGATGAGAAATTGACGGCTGCCCAACAAGCGGTTCTGATGGCGAAATACGGATTGGACAAACCGTTTTTCATCCGATTCTGGATTTATCTGCAAAACGTCGTCCTTCGCGGTGATTTCGGTATTTCATACGCCATTAAGAAAGATATGCTGGTCTCCGGAATCGTCATCGCCCGTCTAGGGACGTCGATCCGGATCGGCTTACAAGCCTTGTTGCTGGGAGTGGGTCTGGGAGTCTTGTTCGGGGTGATTTCGGGATCCAAGCGGAATACCTGGATGGATTCGATGGCGACCGTCGCTGCGGTCATCGGCGTCAGTATCCCGTCCTACGTATTGGCCTTGGTGCTGAGTTTCGTTCTCGGCTACAAATTCCGCATCTTCAGTATCACCTATCAAGTCGATCAACCGTTATGGTCCTCGATCTTACCGACCATCGCCTTGTCCTTCTTCGTCATGGCGCAGACGACCCGTTTTCTGCGTACGGAACTCATCGAAGTCCTAAGTTCGGATTATGTCAAGCTGGTCGACGCGAAGGGAGTCGCGCGACCCAAAGTCATTCTCCGTCACGGATTACGCAACGCGATGATTTCGGTCATCACGATCCTGGGTCCGCTGACCGTCAATCTGATGACCGGTTCGTTGGTCGTCGAACGCGTCTATGGCATCCCGGGCATCGGTAGTCTTTTAGTCGAAGGGATCCAGGTCAACGACTACAACGTCATCATCATGATCGCGTTCGTCTATAGCGCACTATACATATTCGTCAACTTGATCGTGGACATACTCTACGGTGTCATCGACCCCCGCATCCGGGTCGCGAAGGGAGGGTAAGATGGACGATCGAAAAGAACGTTTTAACCGCGTCCAGCTTCGCGACTCCAAGCAACAGGAAATGCTGGTCGGATCGACCACGCCTTTTCTCAAGGATGCCTGGCGCCGGTTCACGAAAAACAAAGGGGCGTTGGTCGGACTGATCGCCATCGCCGTGATTTTCCTGTTCGCGCTGATCGGACCCTACATCAACGAACATGCCTACAACGTCTTGGATAAGATCCACATCAATCTACCGCCCCGCGTTCCGTTTCTGGAGAAACTCGGGATCTTCAACGGATCGGAAGGGAACTACAACCCCTATATCGAAAAAGGGTTCACCGACGACTATTTCTGGTTTGGGACCGACGTCTTGGGACGCGACCTTTGGGACCGCGTCTGGATGGGGACGCGCATCAGTTTTTATATCGCGATGGTCGCCGTCGGCATCGACATGGTCATCGGGATCGGTTACGGCATGGTCTCCGGATTCTTCGGGGGAAAGGTCGACATGGTGATGCAACGCATCGTCGAGATCCTCTCCGGAATCCCCAATCTTGTCGTCGTCACTTTGTTCGTGTTGGTTCTAAAACCCGGCATGGTTTCGATCATCCTGGCCTTGATGATCACAGGCTGGATCTCGATGAGCCGCGTCGTCCGTTCGCAAGTTCTGAAAATGAAGGAACACGAGTTCATCCTTGCCGCAAAGACTCTCGGTGCGAGTTCGTTTGTCATCTTATTTAAGGAATTGTTACCCAACATCATCGGACAAATCATCGTCATGACGATGTTTTCGATCCCCAACGCCATCTTCTATGAATCCTTCCTGGCGTTCATCGGGTTGGGCTTGCAGCCTCCTTTGGCATCATTGGGCGTCTTGATCGCGGATGGGTACCGTGCGATGATCACCCACCCCCATCTGGTCATTTTCCCGACCGTCGTCTTGTCGGTGCTGATGTTGAGTTTCAACCTGATCGCCGATGGGTTGCGCGATGCGTTCGACCCGAAGATGAAAGGATTTTAGGTGCACGTCATGGAAAAAAACAGAATCTTGGAAGTCAACCATCTCGACCTTTCCTTCCGTCTTGGAACGGAAGTGAACCATGTCATCCGCGACATCACTTTCCATCTTAACCAAGGGGAAACCTTGGCGATCGTCGGTGAATCGGGATCGGGGAAATCCGTCACGACCAAAGCCATCCTCGGGATGATCGACGACAACGGTTTTCTAGGGAAAGGCGAAATCTTGTTTCGTACTTCCCGACCAGGGAAGGATGACGAGATCGTCGACCTGACCAAAAAAGACAAGAAATATATGCAGAAGAATGTCCGGGGATCCAGGATCGCAATCATTTTCCAAGATCCGATGACCTCCCTCGATCCGACGATGACGATCGGGAAACAAATCATGGAAAGCATGCTTGAACATAAAAAAGTCGCTTCGAAGAAGGAAGCGATAGCGAAGACGATTGAACTTCTCGATTTGGTCGGGATTGAACAACCCGAAAAGAGGGTGAAACAATATCCCCACCAACTCTCGGGCGGGATGCGTCAACGCGTCGTCATCGCCATCGCCTTGGCGTGCGAACCCGACGTCCTCATCGCCGACGAACCCACCACCGCCCTGGATGTCACCATCCAGTCGCAGATCCTCGAACTCATTAAGGACCTCCAAAAAAAGACCGGGGTCTCCATCATCTTCATCACGCATGACCTGGGTGTCGTCGCCAACGTGGCCGACCGGGTCGCCGTCATGTATGCCGGGAAAATCGTGGAGGAAGGTTTGGCTTCGGAAATCTATTACGATCCCCGTCATCCCTATACCTGGGGTTTGCTTTCCAGTATCCCGTCTCTTGACGGACAAGATGAAGAAATCTACTCCATCCCGGGGACGCCCCCGAACTTGATCAACCCTCCCAAAGGGGACGCCTTCGCCTATCGGAGCGAATATGCGTTGGAGATCGATTTCGAGGAACAACCCCCGATGTTTCAAATCAGCGACACGCATTTCGCCGCGAGTTGGTTGCTTCATCCATCGGCACCGAAAGTGGACATGCCCTTGGTCTTGGCGAAACGCATCGCCGCCTTCAATGAACGGAGGTCGCAAGAATGAGTGCCAACGTATTACTCGAAGTGAAAAACCTGTCCCAGTTCTTCCGCATCGACCGCCATACGACGATACGGGCTGTCGACGACGTCTCCTTCCACATCAACGAAGGGGAAACCTTCAGCGTGGTCGGGGAATCGGGGTCGGGGAAGTCGACCTTGGGAAGAACCTTGATCCGCATCTACGACGCCCACAGCGGAAGCGTAACGTTCATGGGCAAGGAGATCGGAGGGAAACTGAACTCCGATTCACGTAAATTCCTACGCAAGAATATGCAGATGATTTTCCAAGATCCCATGGCATCGTTGAACCCGCGTAAGAAAGTGTTGGACGCGGTGGCGTTCGGACTGGACATCAACCATCTTTCGGGCGACAAGAACGAAAGACTGAATAAGGTGCTGAAAGTTTTGAAGTCGGTCGGTTTGAGCGAAGATCACCTCACCCGTTACCCGCATCAGTTTTCCGGCGGGCAAAGACAACGCATCGGCGTCGCCCGCGCCTTGATCATGGAACCTCGTTTCATCATCTGCGACGAAATCATCTCCGCCCTCGACGTTTCAATTCAGGCGCAGGTTATCAACCTGATGCGGCGCCTGCAGAAAGAACATGGTTTGACCTACATGTTCATCGCCCATGACCTGTCGATGGTGCGTTATCTCTCCGACCGTGTCGCCGTCATGCATCTGGGGCACATCGTCGAAATGGGAACCGTGGAGGACATCTACGAACATCCCTTGCATCCCTACACGAAATCGCTCTTGTCGGCGATCCCGCATCCCGACCCGGACGCGGAGAAAGACCGCAAACGCTTCGTCTATCTCAAAGGCGGCGTCGATTACAACATCGGCACGATCCGCCAACTCTCTAACACCCATTCCATCTTAGCTACCGATGAGGAGTTCTCGCGATGGCAGCAGAACGACTATTCCTTGTTCCTGAAGTAATTTCGTCCTCCTAACGAAAACTTGGGGTCGGTAGGCTAAATCAGAAAGCACCCGTTACCGCCGGGTGCTTTCCTTTATGATTTCCTTTTTATAAAAGTCGTGGATGATTTTCAGGATATCCTGATTCAAGCCCTCCTCATCCAGCATCCGATGCGGGGCGCCTTCGATGACCAGCAGCAGTCGGTCTTGATGGCTGATTTTCGAATACGCCCATTCGCTGCTGCGGACCGGGATGGTCTGGTCGCTGGAACCATGCAGGATCAAGACGGGGCAATACACCTGAGAGATCGATTCTTTACATAGCGACACCACGTCGCGGAACACGTTACTGAAGGATTCGGGAAACGGCGGGAACTCCGATTTGTTTTTCTCGGGTTGACGGATGATGGCCCTCGCCACGCCTTCGACCTTATCCATGACGGCTTTGACGCTCAGGTAATCAAACGCCGGGGCAAGCAACACCAAACGTTCGACCGGATAAAGCGACGCCAGTTTCGACGCGATGACCCCGCCCATCGAGTATCCCAAGAGCCAGACCGTTTTCTTTTGATCGAGCAGTTTTACCAAGCCATCCTCGGCGCGTTTGATCCAACGTGTAGCGTCGATATCCGTCTCATCGGTCTGATCGAATAATTCCGGCGTCACGACCGTATAACCCAAGGGTCGGAAGTAATCGACCAAACGGGCGAACTCGACCGTCCTGCGAACCCCGAAGCCATGCACGCAATACAAGACGGGTTTCTCCTCTTCCTCGATTTTTCGAAACCAACGATCCATCCATTTCATCTTCCGCACCCCATTCTTTGCCTCCATTTTACGCCGATTCCCCATCCTCTTCCACCGATTCATCCACTCATGCCCGCTTTTTCGCGTTTGAGTTGTGAAAATCCGCATCCAACTTGCGTATTTGACCAAGCTTCTCTATAATAGAGGCGTTGAAACGAGGTACCCTATGGAAAAAGAAAAAGTATTGGTGGAAGTCTCCGCCCGTCACGTCCATGTCACCCAAGCCGATCTTGAAACGTTGTTTGGTCAAGGTCATGCCCTGACGCCTAAAAAAATGTTATCGCAACCGGGGCAATACGCCGCCGAAGAAAAAGTCGATCTGGTCGGTCCGAAAGGGACGATCAAGAACGTCACGATCTTGGGACCTGTCCGTAAGGCATCCCAAGTCGAAGTCTCCCTGACCGATGCCCGTTCGATGGGCGTCCAGGCGATCATCCGCGAGTCCGGTTTGATCGCGGGAACCAAGGGCTGTGTCCTGGTCGGTCCGAAAGGTCAAGTCGAATTGAGCGAAGGCGTCATCGCCGCCAAACGCCATATCCACCTTACCCCTGAAAACGCCGCCTATTACAATGTCAGCGATAAGCAGATCGTCAGCGTCAAAGTCGTTACCGACGATCGTTCGACGACCTTCGGGGACGTGGTCATCCGTGTCAGCGACCAGTTCGCGCCGGCGATGCATATCGATACCGATGAAGCCAACGCCGCGGGAATCAGCGGCAGCGCGCTTGGAGAAGTCTTAGTTTAATCATCGAAGCCGTTTCCACGGCTTTTTTCTCGGAGGTACCCCATGGAATTTCTACCGATCAGTGTTGAAGATTTGAATGAACGAGGCTGGGAAGCCCCGGATTTCGTCTTGGTCAGCGGCGACGCCTATGTCGACCATCCATCGTTTGGTACGGCGATCATCGGCCGTGTCCTGGAAGCGATGAATTTCAAAATCGCCATCCTTGCGCAACCTGACTGGAAGAGCGATGTCGACTTCACCCGTTTCCCCAAGCCGACCTTGGGGTTTTTGGTGACGGCCGGCAACATCGATTCGATGGTGAACCATTATACCGTCAGCCGTAAACGCCGCGATAAGGACAACTATACCGATAAAGGCGAGATGGGGAAGCGTCCCGACCGTGCCACCATCGTCTACTCGCAAAACCTACGCCGTCTTTATCCCGATTCCGCCATCATTCTTGGCGGCATCGAAGCGAGCCTTCGCCGCTTGTCGCACTATGACTATTGGGACGATAAAGTGCGATCCTCCATCCTGATCGATGCCGGGGCCGACCTCTTGGTCTACGGGATGGCCGAGAACACGATCGTGGAAATCGCGGAAGCGATGCGTAGCGGGTTGGCGATCAAAGACATCACTTACATCCGCGGTACCGTCTACAAGACGAAGGACGGACCGTTTTCCGACGATATGATCCGTTTACCAAGTTTCATTGAAGTCAAGAAAGACAAGGACAAGTACTCGGATAGTTTCGCGATCCAGTATAAAAACATGGACGCGATCCTCGCCAAACCCTTGCTTGAAGACTACGGGGCGTGGAAAGTCGTCCAGAACCCGCCGGCATTTCCCTTGAAACGTTCGGAGATGGACTGGGTCTACAGTCTGCCCTTCGCCCGTAAATTCCACCCGAGCTATACCTACATCCCAGCCGTGGAAGAAATCCAATTCTCCCTGATGAGTAACCGAGGTTGTTTCGGTTCGTGCACCTTCTGTGCCTTGACCGCCCATCAAGGACGGGTCATCACCTCGCGCAGTAAGGAATCCTTGGTCGAAGAAGCCAAAAAAATCACGGAGATGAAGGAATTCAAAGGATACATCCACGACGTGGGCGGTCCGACCGCCAATTTCCACCAACCTTCCTGCGAGAAGCAGTTGGAACACGGCGTTTGTCTGCATAAGGAATGCCTGCATCCCAAAGCCTGCGCCAACCTGAACGTGACCCATGACGAATACCTATCGGTCTTGCGCGAACTGCGCGCCCTCCCGAAAGTGAAGAAAGTGTTCATCCGTTCGGGCATCCGCTACGATTATCTCATGTACGACAAGAACGACGCGTTCTTCGACGAACTGGTCCAGCATCATATTTCAGGTCAACTCAAAGTCGCGCCGGAGCACATCAACGATAAGGTGTTGGATGCGATGGGGAAACCGCGCAGACAACTCTACGAAGCGTTCGTGAAGAAATATGAAGAGAAAAACAAACAGTTCGGCAAGAACCAATATCTGGTCCCCTATCTGATGAGTTCCCATCCGGGTAGCGATCTGAACGCGGCGATCGAACTGGCGCTGTATCTGAAAAAAATCGGGCATACGCCCCAGCAAGTGCAGGATTTCTATCCGACGCCCTTTACGATCAGCACCTGCATGTATTACACCGAAAAAGACCCCTTCACCAAGAAACCGATCTATGTCGCCAAGACCACCAAAGACAAAACCTATCAGCGCGTGTTGATGCAATTCACCTATCCGCAGAACCAACGCCTGGTCTTTGAAGCCTTGAAAGTCGCGGGTCGGCTGGATCTGGTCGGCTTCGATAAGCATTGCCTGATCAAGCCCTTGAAAGAAGCGGAACTCCGCAAGAATACCGGCTATAAAAAACCAGGAGAAACGAAGAACCCCAGGAAATCATATTCGAAATGATTTCCTTTTTTTATCCTGTTTCGCATAAAATATCCAAAAACTATCCATATTGTTTGATATTCAATGCGAGAAAAGGTAGAATAATGACGAGGAGGGATACAATGAAAATCCAAAGCAAACGAATCTGGATCGCCGGTCAGTTCATTCCCGCGATGATCGAGATCGAAGGTACAAAAATCAAAAGCATAGCCCCTTATCTAGAAGGAGGGGCGGATCTGGATGTCGGCGATGCGCGGATCATCCCCGGGATGATCGATGTGCATACGCATGGCGCGTTCGGGTTCGACACCAACGACGCCACCGAAGAAGGCTTGCGTCTTTTCGCCAAAGGGATCACGGAAGAAGGGATCACGTCCTTTCTGCCCACGACGGTCACCCAAGGGGAGGAAGTATTAACCAAAGCGTTGAAGAATGTCGCAAAGGTCGTCGAAGAAGGGTACACGGGGGCTGAAATCCTGGGTGTCCATTTCGAAGGACCGTATCTGAATATGAAATTCAAAGGGGCGCAACCGCCCGAGTTCATCGTGAATCCGGATGTCGAACAGTTCAAACGGTACCAGAAGGCGGCCAAAGGACTGATCAAATACATGACGATGTCCACCGAGACCGATCCCGGTTTCGAACTGACCCATTACGCGTCCCAACACGGGGTCACGATTTCGATCGGACATAGCGGTGCGACCTATGACGAAGCCTTGATGGGCATCGCCAACGGCGCCACCAGCATGACCCACGTCTTCAACGGGATGTCGGCGTTCAACCACCGCGAACCCGGCCTGGTCGGCGCGGCGTTGCGCGTACGCGAAGTCTACGGCGAAATCATACCCGACGGCAACCATGTGGTCTGGCCGGCCATCAATAACTTCATGACGGCGAAAGGGAAGGACCATGTCATCATGATCACCGATTCCCTCTGCATGAAAGGCCATGGTCCGGGGGAATATTTCCTAGGCGGACATCAGATCGAAATCAAGACCAACGGGTCGGCCTATCTCTACGGGACCAACACCCTGGCCGGCAGTACGCTGCGCTTCAACCGCGGTTTACAGAACCTCATCGAAAAAGCCTACGTTCCGCTGGATGCGGCGATCAACGCCTGTACGATCAACCCAGCCCGCGCTTTGCGCGTGGATGACCGAAAAGGGAAGATCGTCGCCGGATACGACGCCGACCTGGTCGTTTTGGCCGATAACTACGATGTGTTGGAAACGTTCGTCCGCGGACAAGCCCAACTGAAGAAAGCGTTTCAAGGGTAACATGGAACCGTCCGAGATCCGGGCGGTTTTCGTCGATGTGGATGGAACGACCTTCCGCCATGATCGCTACGAAGTCCCCGCCACGACCTATCTTGCCTTAAACCGCTTGAAACATAACGGGATCAAGCTTTGTCTGCTTAGTAGCCGCACCCCCGAAGAAACGATCCATCTCCCATCCGATTTCATCGACATGATGGATGCGCTGCTTTGGTCCGCCGGTTCGGTGTTGATCGAGAACGGCGTCCGCACCGTCCATACCATCGACCCGGAGGATGTGAAGATCGCCATCGACTATGCCCGAAAACATGATCTGGTCGTGCGTTATTCGACCGGAACCGAAGGGTATTTCGACGAGCGGACCTCCGACCAACACAACGAGATCTTCCACTATCTCTACCGCACGATCCCGACGATCAAGAAGTGGGATAACGATCCGTCCGTCGGCATGATCGTCTTCTGCGACGATACGCAAAAAGAAGAGTTGAGCGGACTACTGAAGCGATCGCACCCTACGAAAATGGTCCGTACGGTCGAAATCACACCGCTTGGGATCAATAAAGGAACCGCCTTGATCGAACAATGTGAACGATGGAAAATACCGGTATCTTCATCCTTGGCCTTCGGTGACGGGGTCAACGACATCACCATGCTTCAAGCCGCCGGAATCGGCGTCGCGATGGGCAATGCCCGTGAAGAAGTCAGAGCCGCGGCGGACAAGATTTGTGGTAGAATTGAAGACGACGGGCTATATCACTGCGTCAAGGAACTTGGTCTTCTCGACTAGCCCGACCCCAAGGAGCGACCCATGAAACATGTCTTTATCGTAAACCCCGTATCCGGTAAAGGGAAGACGAAAAAAATCGTCCCCCTCATCCACGCCTACTTCGCATCCCATCCCGGCGAGTACGAAATCCTCGAAACGCCGGCGCATGGTTCCGCCATCGAATTCACTTCCCGTTATACGGCTGCGGACGACGTCATCGTCTATTCGGTCGGCGGGGATGGAACCGCATTCGAAGTGCTGAACGGACTCAACGAAGGGGTCCGCATGGCCGTCATCCCGGGGGGGACCGGCAATGATTTCTTCCGTATGGCGGGGGCGCAGGGGAAAGACATGGCGAAAGTGCTCGCCGATACGATCGAAGGACGCGACGTCCACGTCGACCACGGACTCATCAACGGGAAGAGGGTCATCAATACGTCATCCATGGGTTTCGACGCCCAAATCAACAATACCGCGACGCGGATCGGCAAGAAACTCCCGATCCCCAGCACCCTGGTCTATCTGGTCAGCGTTTTCATCACCTTGTCCGAACTGCGGGCATATAACCTGACCTTGGAACTGCCTGAGGGAACCCATAAATTCCGTGCGGTCTTGATCGTCATCAACAACGGACGCTGGTACGGCGGCGGCTTCCAACCGACCCCGATGGCCGACATCCAGGATGGACACTTCGACATCTGCGTCATCGACGAATGCAACTGGTTGACCGTGTTGCGGCTGCTTCCGAAATACATGAGCGGGAAACACATACACGAAAAACAGGCGCATTTCTTCAAGGCAGACCGTTTCGTCCTCAAGAGCGAAGGGGATGTGGATATCGCCTTCGACGGCGAACCGATGCGCGGCGACCGTTTCGATTTCGAAATGGTGAAGGGCGGCTTGTTCCTGCGCGTTCCGAACTCCAGTACCCTGGACGGGAATTACCCCCAATGAAAATTGAAAACGAACGCTTAAGCTTGACGATTTCGGCCTATGCGGCCGAAATGCACTCGCTGATCGATAAACACGATTCAAAAGAAATCCTATGGCAGGGCGACCCCGCGTTTTGGGCCGGCCGCAACCCCATCCTCTTTCCGATCATCGGATCGACCTTCGACAAGAAGATCCATCTTTTCGATCGGACCTTTGAAATGGGGAACCATGGATTCGCACGTCACAGCGAATTCGAGTTCACCACGGCGACATCGGATTCGATCTCGCTCCGGTTGAACGATTCGGAAGCGACGATGTCGCAGTATCCGTTCCATTTCGAACTCGACGTCAAGTATACCTTGATCGAAAACAAAGTGATGATCGACTATGAAATCACCAACCGGGACGAAAAGGCGATGCCGTTTTCGTTCGGTTTGCATCCCGCCTTCGCGCTGGACGATGCGGACAGTGCCATCGTTTCCTTTCCATGCCAGGAAAAAGACCCGGTCGTGGTTTCCAACCACAACCTCGTCGCGATGAACGATGCGTTCTTCGCGACCACGCCGACCTTCCTTATGGAATATCCGGCATCGCCCTATGTGGAACTGATCCGCGGCGACAAGATCGTACGCGTCAGTTGCGTCGGATATCGATGGCTAGCCTTCTGGAAGAAACCCGGGGCGAAATACCTCTGCATCGAACCTTGGCACGGACACACCGACCATGGGGAAGCGACCACGGATTTCTACCAACGGGAAGGGACGATCGTCCTGCAGCCCCGTCAAAGCTATAAAACATCCTATTTCATTGAAATCAACTCATAAAGGAGAAACATCATGTTTGAAATCCATGTCTTCGATACCTACGACTTAGTCAGCGAAAAAGCCTTCGAAGTGATGAAAGAAGTGGTCGTGTCCAATCCGCATGCCGTGTTGGGATTGGCCACGGGATCCTCGCCGGTCGGGCTCTATAAGAAGCTTGTGGACGACCACAAGGTCAACCACACCAGTTACAAGAACGTCACGACCTACAACCTCGACGAATATGTCGGGATTCCCCAGGAACACGAACAAAGCTATTACACCTTCATGTTCCAGAACTTCTTCGCCCATGTGGACATCCCGCATGAAAACATCCATATGCCCGTCGGGATTTCCAACGATTTGAAGGCGTATGCGGATGCGTACGAACTTGAACTGCAGAAACACCCCCAGGACATCCAACTGTTGGGGATCGGATCCAACGGACACATCGGTTTCAACGAACCGGGGACGTCCTTCGATATGGGAACCCACATCGTCGATCTGAAAGAGCAGACCCGCATCGACAACGCCCGGTTCTTCGAAAGTCTTGACGACGTTCCGACCCAGGCGATGACCATGGGGATCCAGGATATCCTGCGAGCCAAGAAGATCCTGTTGGTTGCGACCGGTGAGAAGAAAGCCAAGGCGATCGCCGGCATGATCAAAGGACCCATCAGCGAAGCGGTGCCGTGCAGCATCCTGCAGAAACACCCGCATGTCGTCGTCGTCCTCGACAAGGAAGCGGCAAAGGAACTCTAAATGTTACGTCTCATCGCCACCGACATGGATGGAACGCTTTTGTCACGCGACAAAAACATCTCCCAAAAGAATCTGGAAGCCATCCGTATCGCCCAGGAAAAGGGCGTCATCCTTGCCCTGGCTTCGGGGCGCGGCGAATTATCCCTGCGCGAATATGCCGCGCAGCTGGATATGTACCGCTATGGCGGATACCTCATCTGCAACAACGGCCAGCGTCTGGTTTCATTGCGCGACGGATCGGTTGTCGAAAACGCCAAACTCGACGGGGAACTGGTAAAGAGGATCTTCCGTTTCGCAAAACACCATGGGATCGAAATGATCCTGGAAGGGGACGACGGACTGTCCGTCTATACCCCCAACAACCTGATCGTCGTCCGCTTTCTTTATCAGAGATTCATGCAGATCCTGCCACATTTCAGAAACGATGATGGAAAAAACTCCTGGATGAGTTTTTTCGGCATTTTCCAGGAACGCCGTCTGCATCTGGTCTCCACGGAACAACAACTCGCCCCCTCCTACTATAAAGTCGGGCTTGCCCATCGCAAACGCCGACTCGACGCCATCGTGGCGAAACTCGCCAACGAATTCGGATCGGAAGTGTCGATGTCGCGCGTCTCCGACATGTGGATCGACCTGGTATCCCACGGCGTCTCCAAAGCTTTGGGCGTGAAGCAGATCATGGATACCCACGACATCCCCGTCCATGCCGTCATGGCGATCGGGGACTCCGAGAACGATCTTGAAATGATCACCTTCGCGGGGATCGGCGTCGCCATGAAGAACGGGATGGCTTCGGTAAGGGAAATCGCGGACGAAATCACCGATACCAACGACAACGACGGCGTGGCTTCGGTCATCCTCAAACATTTGTAAAAAGAGGGCATGCCGGGTGTATCCAAGGTAAAATGTGATATACTTACCCTATGCTAAAGGAGATAAAACCATGAAAATCGTGAAAGAAAAAGAATTCGACGAAATCGTCGCCAAAGGCGTGACCTTGGTCGATTTCTATGCCGACTGGTGCGGACCCTGCAAAATGATCGCCCCCACCTTGGAACAACTCGCCGTACAATTCGAAGGGAAAGCCGAAATCATCAAAGTGAACGTCGATGAGACGGAAGACCTGGCCATGCGTTATAAAGTCATGTCGATCCCGACCTTGATTCTGTTCAAAGACGGGAAGACGGTCGCACAGACGATGGGCTATCAGTCCAAAGCCATGCTTGAGAAATTCATCGGGCAGGCGCTTTAACCCAATCCATCAACGAAAGAGGTCCACGACCTCTTTTTGTTTTGTTTGGGTAAACATTTTGTTTAAAATTGTTGATTCCCGACGCAGATTATGTATAATAATAATGTTTACGGAAGACAACCACGAAGTTTACTTCCACTAAACCGGAAAAAGGGGGCGCGATATGAATATCGGCCATAAAATCAAACGACTTCGAATCAAGAACAACCTGACCCTTGAAGAGCTGGCAAGCCGTTGCGAACTGACGAAAGGCTTTCTTTCCCAGTTGGAACGCGACTTGACCTCTCCTTCGATCTCGACCCTCAACGACATCTGCGAAGCCTTGGGCATCTCCTTGTCCAGTTTCTTCCAGGAAGAAAACGACGAGAAGGCGGTGTTCACCGCTGACGACTTCTTCGTGGACGAGCGCGACGGATACACGGTCCATTGGATCGTCCCCAATGCGCAGAAAAACGAAATGGAACCCATCCTGATCGATTTGGATCCGGGACGCACCTCCCAGGAAATCTACCCGCATGCGGGGGAAGAATTCGGTTATGTCCTGACCGGCAGGGTGGTTCTGGTGAACGGTTCCAAGGAACACGTCATCAAGAAAGGCCAGACCTTCTACATCAACGGTACCGATTCTCATTACTTAAAGAACGACTCCACCCAGACCGCACGTGTGTTGTGGATCTGTACGCCGCCCATTTTCTAGGAGGAACCCATGCGCAAACTGATCGAATTTAAAAACATCGTCAAAGACTTCAACGGGAATCTCGTGTTGAAGGGAATCAACCTGACCATCCACGAAAACGAATTTGTCACCTTGCTGGGACCCTCGGGTTGCGGTAAAACAACCTTATTGCGGATCTTGGGCGGATTCATCCCCCAGACTTCCGGCGAAGTGTATTTCGAAAACATCGAAATCTCCAACGTCCCGCCGTATAAGAGAGAAATCAACACGGTCTTCCAACGCTATGCGCTTTTCCCGCACATGAACGTCTACGACAATGTGGCGTTCGGGCTGCGTATCAAGAAACAAAGCGAAAACATCATCAAGCAAAAGGTCGAGAAGATGCTGAAACTGGTCGGATTGGAAGGATTCGGCGATCGAGCCGTCACGTTGATGTCCGGTGGCCAACAACAGCGCGTCGCGATCGCCCGCGCCTTGGTCAACGAACCGATGGTTCTGTTGCTCGACGAACCCTTGGGCGCGTTGGATTTGAAACTGCGCAAAGAAATGCAGCATGAACTCAAGAAAATCCAAAAAGAAGTCGGCATCACCTTCATCTACGTCACCCACGACCAGGAAGAAGCACTGACCATGTCGGATAACATCGTCGTCATGAACAACGGGGAAATCCAGCAGATCGGCGGACCGACCGACATCTACAACGAACCGCAGAACCGCTTCGTCGCGGACTTCATCGGGGAATCCAACATCATCGAAGGCACCATGCTCGATGATTTCTCGGTATCTTTCGACGGCGCAACCTTCGAATGCGTCGACAACGGCTTCACCGAAGGGGAAGAAGTCGACATCGTCGTTCGTCCGGAAGACTTGGACATCGTCCCCCTAGAAATGGGCAAGATGGCCGGCGTCGTACGCTCCTCCTTGTTTAAAGGCGTCCACTATGAAATCGTCGTCGAGACGGAATTCCGCGAATGGATCATCCATACCACGGACAACGCCGAAGTCGACAAACGGGTCGGATTGCATTTCTTCCCCGAAGATCTGCATATCATGAGCAAGTTGAGGACCTACTAGCATGAAGGGCTTCGCCAACCTGGTTCGTCCCTACATGGTCTGGATTTTCGGGGGCATCGTCATCCCGATGTTGCTGATCGTGCTCTACGCGTTCACCAAACACGGGAATTCGGTCATGGCGTTTCAGTTCACCTTGGACAACTTCATCAAGTTCTTCGACCCCGTCTTCGTCAAAGTGCTGATGAAATCCTTCGAGGTCGCCGTGGTCACGACCCTTCTTTGCATCTTGCTTGGCTATCCCATCGCCTACATCATCGCCAACGTCAACGAGAAGATCCAAACCTTGTTGCTGCTGTTGATCACGATGCCGATGTGGATCAACATGCTTGTGCGTACCTATTCCTGGATTTCGATCCTATCCGATAAAGGTTTGATCAATAGTTTCCTTGCATATCTCAACCTGAGTCCGATCAAGATGATGTACACCGATTTCGCCGTCACCCTCGGCATGGTCTACAACTTCCTGCCGTTCATGATCCTATCGATCTATACCGCGTTGGCCAAGATGGACAAAGCCATCATCCACGCCAGTTACGATTTGGGTGCCAACCGGACCCAGACTTTCCTGCGCGTCGTCTTCCCCTTGTCGCTCTCGGGCGTCATTTCGGGGATCACCCTGGTCTTCCTTCCGGCCGTCAGCACCTTCGTCATCCCGAAATTTTTGGGCGGCGGACAATACATGCTGATCGGTAACCTGATCGAGAACCAGTTCATCACGGTCGGCGAATGGAATTTCGGCAGCGCCATTTCCATGATCATGGCCGCGATCATCATGTTCTCGATGTATATGACCCGCCGTTTCGACCGCGACATCGAAGAAACGTCGAAGGGAGGAGGTGTCGTATGGTAGGGGTAAAGAAAAACCGTTGGTTCGCGCCGTTGGCGATCGGATCCGTCCTGTTGTTCTTCTATCTTCCGATCCTCATCATGATGATCTTCTCGTTCAACGATTCACGGTCATTGACCGGTTGGAGCGGATTCTCGACCCAATGGTACGAAGCGTTGTTTAAAGACCGGGAAATGATGAAGGCTGTCTATACGACCATCACCATCGCCCTGGCTTCCACCGTCGTCGCCACCTTCATGGGGACGATCACGGCGATCGGGATCAGTAAGTCCCGCAAGCTCATCAAGGAACTCATCCTCACCGTCAACAATTTCCCGATCTTGAATCCGGAAATCGTCACCGCGATCGGATTGATGCTTCTGTTTAGCTCCCTCAGCATCACCAAGGGCTTCTACACGATGTTGATCGCGCATATCATCTTCAGTACCCCCTATGTCATCCTTAGCGTCCTGCCCAAGCTACGGCAGTTGGATGCGGATACCGCGGAAGCCGCGCTTGACCTGGGCGCCACGCCCTGGCAAGCCCTCTTTAAGGTCATCATCCCCCAGATCATGCCCGGGGTCGTCTCCGGCGCACTGATCGCCTTCACGATGTCCTTCGACGACTTCGTCATCTCCTACTTCGTCACCGGCAACGGTGTGAAGAATATTTCCATCCTGGTGTACACGATGTCCAAACGCATCAACCCCACCATCAACGCCCTGTCCACGATCTTGGTTGTGATCATCACGTTCGCGCTAATCCTGATCAACGTCGTCCCCAACATGAAAAAGAAAGAGAGGATCGCCGTAGAATGAGAAAAATGTTACCGGTCTTGTTGACTGCTTTGTTGGTTCTGAGCGCATGCAGCGCCAAACCTTCCACCTCCACATTGAAGGTGTTTAACTGGGGCGTCTACATCGACGACGCCGTCATCGCCGAATTCGAGGATAAATACGATGCGAAAGTGGTCTATGACAATTTCGAATCCAACGAAGCGATGTACACCAAGTTGCAAGGCGGGGAAAAGTACGACGTGCTTGTACCTTCCGACTACATGATCGAACGTTTAATTGACGAAGATAAACTGCAAAAACTGGATTTCTCGAAAATCCCGAATTATGACGGCATCATCGAATCACTGAAAGGCTTGCCTTCCGATCCGACCAACGAATACTCCGTCCCGTATTTCTGGGGCAACGTCGGTCTCCTCTATAACACCGAAACCGTCGATTTAGGCGATTTGGAAGAGCAAGGATGGAACATCCTGCTCAACACCAAGTACGCCGGCAAAGTCTTCATCTATGACAGTGAACGCGATGCGTTCATGATCGCCTACAAGGCCTTGGGGTATTCCGCCAACAGCAACGTTCCGACACAGACCGAAGCGGCGTACCAATGGCTCAGACAACTCAACAATACGATGGATCCCGCCTATGTCACCGACGATGTCATCGATAACATGATCGAGGGCGTCAAGGACATCGCCGTCATGTATTCCGGCGACGCGGCCTACATCGTCACGGAGAACGAATCGATGGCCTACTTCGTCCCGCGCGAAGGGACCAACCTTTGGGTCGATTCGATGGTGATTCCAAGCGATGCGAAGAATCCCGACCTCGCCCACAAATGGATCAACTTCATGCTTGAAAAAGAAGTTGCCCTGATGAATACCGTCTATGTCGGGTATACGACGCCGGTCCAGGAAGTCTTCGACGAAGTCACGGGCGAAGGCGGGGACTATGAAGGCATCGAAGCCTACATCCCGCGTACCGGGGATGAACATGACGAGACGTTCCGCTACGATGAGGATTTGAAACGGATCCTCAGCGATCTTTGGACGAAAGTCAAAGCGCAGTAATACCTCCTGAAAGGAACGAAGAGAATGAAAAAACTTATCTTGGGCGTAGCCCTTGTCCTCTTGACCTTGTCGGGGTGTGCATCGAAAGAAAAAGAGACCCTAAAAGTCTTCAACTGGGGTGTATACATCGACGAAACCGTCATTTCCGACTTCGAAGACAAATATAACGTCAATGTCATCTATGACAACTACGATTCCAACGAATCGATGTACACCAAGCTGCAAAGCGGGGAAAAGTACGACATCCTCATCCCGACCGACTGGATGGTCGAACGCTTGATCTCCGAGACCAAGCTGCAGAAGATCGATTTGTCGAAAATCCCCAACGTCGCCAACGTCGATGAAGGGTTGCTGGATCGCTCGTTTGATCCGCAGAACCAATACTCCGTCCCGTACTTCTGGGGCAACATCGGGATCATCTACAACAAGAACAACGTGGATGCCGCCGACCTGGAAGACGGATGGCTCCTCCTCAACAATCCGAAATACAAAGACCAGATCTACATCTACGACAGCGAACGCGATGTCTTCATGATCGCGGAGAAAGCGTTGGGTTATTCCGTCAATACGACCGATGAAGCCGAAATCAACGCCGCCTATGAATTGCTGAAGGAAATCAACGCGACGACCAAACCGGTCTATGCGGTCGAAGACTTGATCGATGCGATGGTCAACGAACAGAAAGACATCGCCGTCAGTTTCTCCGGCGATGCCGCCTACATCCTGTCCCAGAATGAAAACATGGCGTTCTTCGTCCCCGAAGAAGGCACCAACATCTGGATGGACAGCATGGTCATCCCGGCCGATGCGCAAAACGTCGACCTTGCCCATAAATGGATGGATTTCATGCTGGATGAAGAAGTCGCCCTGCGCAATACGGAATATGTCGGCTATACTTCGCCGGTGGTTTCTGCCTACCAAGCCGTCGTCGCCCCGGGTGGGATGTACGAAGGCATCGAAGCCTATGTCCCGCGTTTGGACAACCCCTTGGATGAATCCTACAACTACGACGCCCAGTTGAAAGCGAAACTCGCCGACCTCTGGATCCGCGTCAAAGCGCAATAATTTTCAGGCAAGCCCGCGGGCTTGCCTTTTTCTTCCATTCACCTTGCTTTTTAGCGTCCCTTTTTGTATAATGTTTAAGCGCGGTTGGCACATGGTTCCTTAGCCAAGTGGTAAGGCAATAGACTGCAACTCTGTGACCGTCGGTTCAAATCCGACAGGAACCTCCAATGGGGATGTGGCGGAATAGGCAGA
>JBGSTC010000020.1:0-120179 GCA_041736705.1 Erysipelotrichaceae bacterium | reverse complement strand
ACTGGATCTGTTTCCATTATAGTCCTTTTCCCTTCCTTCGATCAAAAAAATCACCGAATTTCTTCGATGATTTCGTTTGTCTTCATTCATTTTACTTCAGTTTGAAAATCTGTGCATTTACTCTTAACATTGACCCTGTTTACGCAACAGTTCGTCGGAACTCTGGACTTTATCGAAATGCACTTTGAAGTCTGATTTGAAGAGATTGATGTAAAGCAGGTCGATGACCAACATCTGCGATACCCGAACGGTCAGAAGATTCAGACGTGTATCGGTCTCGAAGACGATCGTCGTCAGACAAGCGTCGGCCGCCTGTTGGAGATGGGATTTCGCCTTCCCCGTGATGGCCAGGATCGGAACGCCGTTGTGTTTCGCGACCGCCACCGCATCCAGGATTTCCTTGGTTTCGCCGGATTCCGACACCAGGATCAACAAGTCGTCTTTTTCCATCATCGAACATCCGACCAGGAAGGTATGCGTATCCCGGTAACTGGAAGCCAGGAACCCGAGTTTCGTCAGCTGGTTGCCGAGGTATTCGCAGAAGATCGACGAATTCCCGACCCCGAAGAGGACGATCTTTCGTGCCTTGCGGATCAGCGCGACGGCTTTGTCATAGTATTCCGCCGGATTGTAGCGGTTGGTGATGTTGAGGACGTCGTAATATTGAGCCAACATCCTGAGGTTGGTGTCTTCCGTGTTCTCGTCCGCGACCACTTCCTCTTCGAAGGGGATCTCGCGCGAGTACTCGGCGTTGAGGTCGACCAGGAATTCACGGAAACTGGGATAACCCAGTTTCTGGGTGAAACGGATGACCGTGCTTTGCGCCACGTTGAGTTGTTCCGCCAGAAGCGACGACGTCAAGGTGCGCGGGTCGGCATGCAAGTCCATAATAAAATCCGCGATCATCATTTCCGATTTCGATAAATATTGCATCATCGACTTGATCTTGGACTTAATCATGCGGACCTCTGAGGGATTTTTTCCCTTATGTTTCTATTATATAGAGCGTGGTTTAATTATGCAATAGTCACTTTAATTTTTCGCATATTTTATTGATTGCGTATTTTTTCCAGAAGTTTCGCCATTTCATGGACGAGGTTCTCATCGATGTCGGTATCGTTTGGCGTCTGCGGACCCAGGACGACGAAATCGTCTTGACGCAATTCACCGACGCTGAGGCTGACGGCTTTCTCATAGAAGTAAAGCGAGGTCCGGTTGGCCACTTCGCTCTCCACGACCCGCTTAAACGTCTTCAGCGACCCTTCGTAGGCGCCGATCACCCGGTCGGCCAAGTCTTCGTTTTGGATCTTGCATGCGACTTGCAGGGTACTTCCCTTCCCGACGCTGTCCAGATGGATCACGCGGGCTTTCTTCAAGTTCTCCTCCAGCATCTTCTTGACCATGACATCCCCGTGGTGGTTGAGGCATTGGTTGTCCGTCAGGATGAAGGCGATGTTGGTTTTCTTGGGGTTGTTTCTGACATATTCGAGGATCGTAAACAACGAAGAGTTGTTTTTATTGAAGTTGTAGCGGTTCTTGAGCCCTTTGGGATACTTGACGAAGGTATAAAGCAATACGATCGTGAATAACACCAGTGAAACCAAGGTCACCCACAATTCGCTGACTTGGTTGATCAGTGTCAAGGAAACCATGGCGACCATCAATACGGCGATCTGGACGACGTTTTCACTGAAGAGTTGAGGAAGTAGGTGCCGCGTTTCATAGAAAGGGTCGAATTCCCCGTGCGCGAAAAACATCCGGTTGGGTTGGTCGTAATGGGCGACGACCAAGGTTTGCGCATGGTCGACGTTGCCGATATGGATGTTGATGGCTTTGGAAAAGCGGACTTTATCCGCGATGCCTTTGACTGGATAGCCGTAGGGTTCGATCTCTTGTTTCAACGTCGCCACAAGCAACGCCTTGCGTTTGTAGGTGTCCCTACGCCCTAAAAACACCCCGTATTTTGCGACCTGGTCGCGAAAGTCATGCTGACTCATCTTACACTCCCGCGGCGCTTACGCCGCTTACATAGGTATTGACGACGTTGAAGTGTTCATCGAGGACCGTGATGTCGGCGTCATATCCGACCGCCAGTTTCCCTTTGTGGTTTTCAAGTCCGAGATAGGTCGCCGGATTGATCGTCAAGCTGTTGACGGCGATATCCCAAGGCAGTTCGATCGGTCCGACCAGATTGCGCATCAGATCGTTCATTTTGTTGGAACTTCCCGCCAATCGTCCGTCTTCAAGATGCCCGCACCCTTTGTCGTCGATGGTGACCGTACGGTCGGGGAAATGATAGACACCTTGCGGTAAGCCTTTGATGGCGACCGCATCGGTCACGGTGATCAGTTTGTCTTTCCCTTTTCTCATCCCCAGTAAATTGGCGACATCGAAATGCACATGCACGCCATCCGCGATCAACTCGGCGTACATATCGTCGAAGCGCATCGCGGCCCCGGCTGCCCCGGGCTCACGATGGTGAAGTCCTTTCATCGCATTGAAGGTATGGGTGAAATCGTCCACGCCGATTTCACGGGCTTTCTTGCAATCGTCGAAGGTTGCGGCGCTATGTCCGATCGCCACTTTGATGCCTTTTTCAATGCAGAATTTGCTCATGGCCAAGTCTTCGTCGCGCTCGATGGCGATTGCGATCATCTTGAGATCTTCTTTGAACCGGTCATAGAACGGCATGAAATTCTCGAGTTTAGGTTCAATCAACCACTCGGGATTGTGCGCCCCTTTGAATTCTTTCGACAGGAACGGGCCTTCCATGTGGATGCCCAACATATGCGCCCCTTGCGGATTGGTTGCTTTGACCTGACGATAGACATCCATCGAGTCGAAAAGTTCCCGGACCGGTGCGGTCGAGGTCGTAAACAAGAACGAAGTGACCCCTTCGTCGGGTAAGTCATGGACCCAGCGCAGCAACCCTTCGACACTCATGCGGTTGGCATTGGCGCCTTGATAGCCGTGGGAATGGATGTCGATGAACCCGGGGAAAATCCGCGACTTCCCGTAATCCACATCCGCCTTCGTACTGCCGTAAGGCATGATTTCCTTGATTTTCCCGTCTTCGATCCATAAGGCGGCCGGTGAAAACCGCTCGTTGATCCACACGTTTTCGCTTTGAATAACCACGATAACCTCCTAGGGTTAATACCCTTTTTCGATATATCTTTGTTCGAGGGTTTGATTGTATTCACGATTCCCCTCGATGTTGACGCTGCGAAGCACACCCGGTTCGATGCCCCGTTTCATCAGGCATTCGATGATTTGCGCGTTGAGCGCCCACATGATGTAGGCGGCGGCCAATCCTGAAGCGGGGATGATTTTACTGGATAACCCTTCCACATCCATCATCGCGTCGCCGTAGGGGGCGCAATTGTCGAGGACGAAATCGCTGACTTCGTAAAGAAGCTGCTTGCTTGCATGGAGCGAGGTCAGTTGGGAGGAAAAGACGACGGAAGTGAGACTCACGACGAAGATCCCCATTTTGCGCGCTTCGATCGCCAGGTCGACCACGTTGATCGTCTTACCCGAGACCGATCCGATGATCAACACGTCGCCGCTCTTTAGGTTGGAAAGTTGCAGGATGTACCGCGTGACGCCGGCCATGTTTTCTTCATGGCGGAAATCACGGCAATTCTTTTCACGGGAGTGGTCGTTGACTTGGATGTCGTAGGTGAAACGACGCATCAGGACCAAGCCGCCGACCCGGTTGTAGATTTCCGAATCGACGATGTGTCCGGTATCGAAAAGATAGACGTTGCCTCCGTTGACGATTTTGTCGGCGATGTGTTCACCGGCTTCTTCGATCGCCGTCGTCTGCGTATTTCGGATCGTCTCGAAGAGTTTCTCGGCTTCAAAAAAGAACCGTTCTTTCAGCATTATTTTTCCTTCCTTTTCTCGCGCGCTTCTTTCTGGGTGCGGACCATGTTCGCGCATCCCGGGGTCATCTTGCCTCTTTCACCGCTATAGGTGGTGACATCGACGATACGTAGGACTCCGCGTTTACGTTCGAAATCCTTGACGCTCTTGTAGGGGATGTATTTGCTTCCCATGATGAATCCCGATTCGTTGTAATAGAGGCAGCGGTTGACCTGCGCCGCGAAAATGTTGCCGCCAAACGAGCCGGTCAGGGCGATCGCGATGGCGACGGTGGATTCGTTCTGACGGTCGACGATGCCCAGGATGATCGAGAAAAGGATCATCGCCACTTGGATCGCCACCCAGATCTTCGCGTCGTTAAGACGTGTGAACGTCCGTCCGCTTTCCGCCTGCGCCTTCATGAAATCCTTCAAACGCAGATACGGAACGGCATTCAAGTAAACAAAGCTGATCGCCAACGCGATCGAGAAGAGAATGATCCACATAAGGTGCTACCTTCCTTGTCTTTCCTCACTATTGTAACATAGCGCACTTCTTCACGTCTTTTTTTCCGTAAGTCCTCGTTGCCAACTTCGCCTTCTTACACTATACTGATGTCAGTAAGAAATCGAGGGATGATGATGGAAACGTCGAAATATCTTGTCAACGCCGACCATAAGCGCGGCGTCAAACCGTTGTTGAGGGTCAATCTGAGACCTTATCCGAATCTGATTTTCATGGGTGTGCTGGGTTTGATTCTGGTGGTCACGACCAAACCGGTCATGGTCGTCTTCGGACTGATCATCCTGGCGACGATCGCGTTTTCGCTCTATCGCATCAAGGACCGCCTGGTCACCGAAATCTATGAAGACGGGGTGAGCGTCTTCGCTCCCCAGGACCAAAGCATCGTCCACCATCTTCCGTGGAGCGAGATGAACGACTGGAAATTCAACCCGGGCATCGCGATGGGGGAAGCCATCGAAGTGAACATGCTGAATGGCGAACACTTTGCGATCGAGAGTTTCAAGAGTTCGAAAATCGCGAAACTTTTCCATAAGTATGTTAAAGAGAAGGAAATCCACAACAAGGTCTTCGGACTGACACGCAAATAGGCTAATCGCCTATTTTTTTTAGGAAAACCCCGATTCCGTCGTTTTCATTGCTTTCCGTGACATATTCTGCGACATTTTTCACGCTTTCCATCCCGTTTCCCATCGCGACGGTATGAATGCATTCGCGATAAAGGGGCAAATCGTTCTCGCCATCCCCGAAAACCAGGACATTTTCCTTTGGAATGTTTTCCATTGCCATGACGAATCGTAAGGCCAATCCTTTATCCGCTTCCTTGGGGGTCAGTTCGATCCATCGCTCGCTGGTGCGGGCGATCGAATAGCGTTCACCGAATCGTTCCATCAAGATCGGATAAAAGGACTTCAGCGTTTCCGGTTCTTCGGCGACGCAGATTTTATAGTAGAACGTATCGATTTCTTCTGGATCTTTCCCAAATCGGATGGAAGTGTAGTTACGCCGTTGGTCGACGACCAACCCGAAGGTACCTGCACATAAGGGGACATCCTTCGCCATCCCTTTTTCATCGCGATAGGCTTCTTTGCGTTTGAGGAGGGAGTCGGGGATAAAGTCGTAGATGCTCTGGTCTTTGACCGCCATGACTTCCATCCCGTAGGGCATCACAAAACCGATGATTTCACGGACTTCCTCCATGCTTAACGTAATCTTCCGCAAAATATCAAGTGTATCCGAACGGACGATTTCGACCCCGTTGACGCCGATATAATAGCCCTTATGGACATCCATCCCCAATTGGCAACCGTGGCGGTGCAACACTTTGTGATGCCGACCGGATGCCAATACAAGGACGACGCCTTTATCTTGTTGCTTCTTCAGCTCTTGAAGCGTCAGTTCCGAGATGGTCTGATCGTGTTTCAGCAGCGTACCGTCCATATCCATGACAATCATCTTCAGTTCCATCGTGCCACCTCGTTTTTTCACATGGATATTTTATCATATCTTTTTCATAATTTATGCATAATTTATTGATTTAGGACAATTGATTCTTCTATCCGATTCTCCATTGCGAACTAAAAACACCGCGGTTATCCTCGGTGTTTAGGGTTTCGATTTCTTCCATGCTTCGATGCTGAGCGTCCGCACTTCCCTTTCAAGCGAAGACAGGCGAGAGACGGCTCGATAGCGCGTCTCGCACTCCAGTCCGGGCAGGATATAGAAGCGCCGCAGATCGCGGATGTCGCCGAGTCTGGATTGGATGGCCTTCACGGATTTGATCAGCGATTCCGTTTCAGATCCATGGGTTCTCAATACATTCAACGCATACGAGTGCTTCTTTAGCCGGATTCGAAACGCATGGACATCGACATCGTTGCGTAGATCCAAATCGGTCCAGTCTCTTGCGATCCGTTTATTTTCCTTGCGGCAAGCTTGTTTAAGCCTCTTGATAAACCTTCGAGGGGGTTGGGCTTGGGTTGCGATGCGTAAGGACTCAAACCACAACGCGCTTGCCGACTCGACCAGTTCGTCGAGGGCGCCATCGCGCAACATCGCGTTTTCATCCGATAACGAAGGGATGATCTTCTGTTCGAATTTTTCATAATATGACAGACGCACATCGTTGTCGCGAAGCGCATTCCCGGATTTGGAGAGTAAACGGCTGCGGGAACGCAGAGGTTCGACCTCTTTCACCCCGAACTTGCGTGCGATACCCAGAAACGAACGATATGCCCGCAAAGATAAGCGGAACCGGTGGAATTTCTCCGGATCGTCCGTTTTCGTAAAACAATCGGCGCAAGCGATGGCGCATTCCTGGATGCATCGCAAAAATTCCAGCGTGAAGGGGTCCATGAGCGAATCGATGTGGAAATCACTCAAGAGAACATGCTTGGGATCGATCAGAAGCATCGTACCGAAAAGCAGACTCGTCCAGGAAGTTTGGGTATAAAGCATGATTTCTTTCGGATTCGACGTACGACGCAGAAAAACCGACGACGTACCGAAGGTAAGTTCGTACTCTTCGCCGTGGTTCTTCTGATTCCGGGTGGCGATCGAAATCAATCTGCGATAGTTTTCGGAATCATGAAACAGGATTGTGATCGAACTTGGATGGTCACTCATTCCAGGGTAGGGCGTTCTTGTCGATGTACCAAAGCAGATCCGCCCCTTCGGCGACATCTTCCCCGAACTTCAAGGCGCATGCCGTCCCTTTTTTCATCGGGAGTTTCGCATGGGTGAAACTTTCGATCCATTGGCTTAAGGTCGGTTCATGCCCGACGATGATCAGGACATCGGTCGTACAGGCGAGGATCGCGTCCTGTAGTTTGCCCATGCTTCCGCCGGCGACCCAATCGGTTTCGATCGCGACGCTGTCCAATTTCTTCGCGATGAGATTCGCGGTTTCCATGGCACGGATCAAGGCACTGCTTAGGATCGTGATCGAATCCTTCTTGATAATCGGACGGATACTGCGGGCGATCTTCTTGGCGTCGATCTTCCCCTTCTCCGTTAGTTTGCGGAGCTTGTCGTCGCTCTCCTCCGCAATGGTCTGAGCTTCGGTATGACGTATGAAAATCACGGTTTTGTCCATCGATGCTCCTTTCTTCCCCACGTTTGTATTTCTATTATGCCACATTTTTTTGGAAAAAGAAAAAGAGTCGTTCGACCCTTCTAAAATCATGATTCTTTCGTAGTCATCGCTCGAAAACCGGAAGTCCTTCAAGGAAATCCAGCCATCGATCAAAGGCATAGGGGGCATATCGGTTTCCGGATAAAGATTCGTGATTTCGAAAATAACCCTCCGCGATCCATTCGAGTCGCCATTCCCCTGCTTCCTTGTCTTCCATAAATCCGCTCTGATCCCAGAACTCGAGTCCGCATCGACTTAACTGATCGATACTCTTACGATTCGTGACCATCGTCGTCTTGCACTCCTGGGTCAAAATTATCCGATCGACCACGGAGTCTTCATGTTCAAGGACGATGTCGAACGACTCGCCGTTTCGCGTGAATGTGATCCTCCGAAGCGCCGACATGAATTCGGGCGTACTGGTCGGATCGAAGCGTGTTTCACAATCCATACAGAAAAGCGATTGGGTCAATCCGCCCACTTTGCATCCCCCGTGCAGGACTTCCCCGGCCTCGATGCGCGCGACCATGGCGTCGTCGGGCATCCCGTATTCCACCCTCAACACATGCGTACTCCCGCAGTTCAAACAACGTGTTTCATCCATAACCGTACCTCCATCCCATTGTATCAAACCCTCCCCTATCTTACCGTATTTCTTCATATTTTTCGTGACATTCTCACCGAAGTCAAATTCCTATGAATTTTTGGAAACATGGTATAATAAAGTCACTAAAGGAGTCTACTCATGCGGGAAAACCTTCACCTTTGTCCTAAATTCGAGAGTGCGTTTGAAATCCTTGGGAAACGTTGGAACGGCTTAATCATCCGGATCTTGGCCGATCAACCCTTGCGTTTCGGAGAACTGGAACATGCGATTCCGGATTTAAGCGCGCGCATGCTTGCGGCGCGTTTGAAAGAACTTGAGGAAGAAGGATTAATTCTACGCAATGTCTACCCCGAAGTCCCGGTCCGCATCGAATATGTGTTGACCGTCAAGGGGCATGAACTTGAGAAAGCCTTGGATCCGATCCAAGCCTGGGCGGATAAATGGAAAGCGAAACCGTGAGTGAAACCACGGTTTTTTCATGGCACAATGATTTCCTCAAGGAGTAGCCTGTGATAAACTGAGTCCATAAGCGAGGTGTTTCCATGCAAAGCGAAGCGAAGACCGTCGATCAATATTTCGAAGAGTTACCTGAAGACCGTAAAGAAGTCATGAACCGTTTGCGTACTTTGATCAAGGAGAATCTTCCCGAAGGATTCGAGGAAGCGATGGGGTATGGCATGCCGGGGTACGTGGTCCCCTTTTCACGCTATCCGCAAGGGTACCGATGCGACCCGAGCGTTCAATTGCCTTTCGCAGGGATCGCAAGCCAGAAGAACCACATCGCCGTCTATCATATGGGGATGTATGCGAAGGCGGGTTTGCATGAATGGTTCGAGGAGGAATATGTCAAACGGGTCAAGAAGAAACCGGATCTTGGGAAATCATGTTTGAGGTTTCGGCCCAAACAAGACATACCCTATGACCTCTTGGCGGAGTTGTTTCGAAAAATCACCGTGGACGAATGGATTTCCATGGTCGATCAAATCTAAAAAAAGAGCGATTCATTTCGCTCTTTTTAGTCCATCCGATAGGAGTATTTGTTTCGTATGAAGACCGCGATCGCATTGAGGGTCAATAATAGCACCAACAGGACGATGATGCCGGCGGCGGCGACGTTTTGGAATTCGGTTTGAGGGCGCGAGGTCCAGTTGTAGATTTGAAGCGGTAGGGCGCTGAAGACGTCCATCGGGGAATCGGGAAGGAAACCGACATACCCGGCGCCGCCGACCATGATGAGGGGGGCGGCTTCGCCCATGGCTCTGGAAATCGCCAAGATCGCACCGGTCAAGATACCGGGGATGGCATACGGGAGCACGACACGGCTGACCGTCTGCCACTTCGACGCCCCGAGGGCGAAGGAAGCTTCACGCAACGAGTTGGGAACGGCTTTGATGGCTTCCTGCGATGCGACGATGATGACTGGCAGGATCAGAAGCGACAAGGTGAACGAACCGGAGAGGATACTGTTGCCGAATTGAAGGAGACGGACGAAGACCATCAGCCCCAACATCCCGTAGACGATCGCCGGGACACCCGCCAGGTTGGCGATGTTGACGACGAGAAGGTTATAGAACTTCGAACGCTTGTTGGCGTATTCTTCCAAATAGATCGCGGTGCCGACCCCGATCGGCAAGGCGATGAGGATCGTCAGCGAAATGATCCAAATGCTTCCGACAAGCGCGGTCAGGATGCCCGCTTTCGAGGGGAAGCGGGATGGGAAGGAAGTCAGAAAATTCCAATTCAGACTGCCAAGCCCATCCCTGAAAATCTTCGCCAATAAGACGATAAGAAAGACGACGCCCACCATCGTGGCCAGAAAGACGATCCCGTGGAAGATCTTGTCCAGGGCTTTGCGTTGTTTGAGTTTGCGTGCGATATAGCGACGCGCTTCGATCGAATCCAGGTTCATGCGTAGGTCTCCCTGTTCTTTTTGACGATGTAGCGGGCGATAAGGTTGAGGATGAAGGTCAAGAGAAACAAAAGGGCTCCGACCGCGAAGACGGTTTGGTATTCGATCGATCCGTATTCGATGTCCCCCAAGGCGACGTTGACCATGAAACCGGTCATCGTCTGGATGCTGTTTAGGGGATTGAACGTCAGGATCGGGCTTTGACCAGCGGCGATCGCGACGATCATCGTTTCTCCGATCGCACGGCTGATGGCCAATACGAACGCCGAACCGATGCCGGACAAGGCTGCCGGAACGACGACTTTGGTGGCGACTTCGAATCGCGTCGAACCGAGTGCGTATGCGCCTTGACGCATCGAATCCGGGACGGCGTTCATCGCGTCTTCGCTTAAGGAAGCGACCAGAGGGATGATCATGATGCCCACCGCGATGCTGGCGCTGGCGGCGTTGAAGATTTTCGTGCTTGGAATCAAGTCACGCAAGATCGGTGTAATGAACGTCAGCGCGAAGAAACCGTAGACGACCGAAGGGATCCCGGCCAGGACTTCCAGGATCGGCTTGATGATTTTGCGTGTCTTCTTTTTCGCATATTCGCTCAGATAGATCGCACTGCCGAGACCTAAAGGAATCGCGACCGCGGCCGAACCGATTGCGATCATGGCGGTACCGACGACCAAGGGCCAGACACCGAAGTGCTGCGGTTTGAGCGAAGGCGACCATTGGAGCGAGGTGAAAAACTCGACGATCGATACGTGTTGGAAGAAGACAAAGGTTTCCGAGAACAGGGAATAGATGATGCCCAGGGTGGTGAGGATCGAAATCGTCGCCAAGGCACTTAATAGGTATTTAATCCAAGTTTCGTTGCGTTTTCTGCGTTGTTTCAATGTGATCATGTTCTTCTCCTAAGACGCCCAAAGACGTCGCATGGACGCCTTCGGGATTCGTCAGTTTTTTTACTTCAGTAGTTCAAGCGAAGCTTCGTAATCCGCATCCGGAAGAGGGACATACCCGACGTCCGCAACCAGTTCCTTGGCGTTTTCAAGGTAGAAGGTAACGAATTCGAGGACTTCTTCACGTTCCAGGGAAGCCTTGTTGACATAGATGTACAAGGGTCTGGAGAGCGGGGCGTAGGATCCGTCGGCGATGGTTTCGAAGGAAGGAACGACTGCGCCTTCGCCTTCATCGACTCCGATGACTTTGAGCTTGTCTTTATTTTCTTCATAATAGGCGAATCCGAAGAATCCGATCGCATACTTGTCGCCGGCGATGCCTTGGACCAAGACGTTGTCATCTTCCGATCCGGTATAGTCGGAGCGCATCGCATCGAGTTCGCCGACGATTTCTTCAGTGAAGTAATCGAAGGTTCCCGAGTCGACGCCCGGAGCGTAGAATACGATTTTTTCATTCGGCCATGTGGGATCGATGTCGGACCAGTTCATGATCGTGCTGCCCGGCTTCCACATTTCTTTGAGTTGTTCGACGGTCAGCGAGGTGACCCAGGTGTTTTCCGGATTGACGAGGATCGAGAGACCGTCGAATCCGACTTTGATTTCAAGGTATTCGATGCCGGCAGCCGTCGCGGCTTCGGCTTCAGACGATTTGATTTTACGGGAAGCATCGGCGATATCGATTTCTTTGGCGATGAACTTGGACATCCCGCCGCCGGTTCCGGAGAATCCGACCGAGACTTTCACATCGGGATACTTGGCGTTGAATTCTTCCGCGACCGCTTCGGTTACGGGATATACGGTGGAAGAACCGTCGATGGCGATATTGCCTTCCAGTTTCTTCGTCGTGCTACAGGCACCCAAGCCGAGCAGTGCGGCTAAGGCAAGGACTAACGTCGTCTTTTTCATGTTGCATTTCATTTCATTTCCTCGCATGTTTCTTTCTTAATGCAATGTAAGTGTACCAAAGTCCATCCTTAGATTGATTTCATTCACGTAAAAGGTTTGTTAAATCGGATTAACAAAAAACAGGCTTGCGCCTGTCAGATTGAATTGAATACGAACTTCTCGATGACTTCCGCCAAGACCCCTTCGTTGTTGTCTCTGGTCGTCGTATAGGTGCACAGTTTCTTTACGTCGGGAACCGCGTTGTTGGCGGCGACACTGATCCCCGCCACCTTCAGCATGCTGACATCGTTGTAGTTGTCCCCCACGGCGATGACTTCATCCAGCGTGAATCCGAGTTTCTCGGCCAATACCTTCACCATCGCCCCTTTGTCGACCCCTTGGTTGTTCATTTCGAAGTAACGGTTGGAGGAGAAGGTATGCGTCACACCTTCCAAAAGATCGCTCATTTCATGGGCGAGTCGCCGTAGATACGGCATGTCCACTTTCTGATAGAGCATCTTCGCGACCGGGATATCTTTTAGAAACGAAATATCTTCGGTCAATTCGGTGAAGCTGTTGGCGAAGTGGCGGTAATGTTCCCGCTCTTCTTCGCCCATGTTATACATGTAAAGTCCGTCTTGGGTGTAGATTTGGATGCAGACATCCTTGTCTTTACCGAAGTCGAAAAGACGCTTCACTTTTTCATAGGGCAAGCCTCTGAATTCAAGGATCTTGTCGCCTTTGTTTTCACTGAGGCAACATCCGTTATAGGAGATGACATATTCGTTCTCTTGATCGAAGAGATCCAGTTCTTTCAAGATCCCCGCGATCGCCCAATACCCGCGACCGGTCGCCGGGACGAATTTCACTCCGGCCGCACTGGCTTTGCGTATGGCGTCGATGTTGGCTTGGGGAAGCTTGTGCTTGTCGTCCAACAGGGTTTCATCGATATCGCTGATAATGGCTTTGATCATGGGATGTACCTCGCATCGATGTAAGTGTAGCGTGATGGAGGGATCAAATCAATGTCTACTTGCATTTCGGTTTGTTTTTCCAACTTTTCTCACTAGGTTTCCCGAAAAAAAGATAGACGCTTAGCGTCTATCCTCCCGCCAACGGGGTGAGGAAACTCACCGTATCCCCGTCGTGCAGGACATGATTCTTTTTCACGGTTTTCCCGTTGACCGAAACCACAAGTAACGGTCGCAGAAAGAACGGGACGTTCACGATGGCAATTAGTTTGGCGACTGTGGCGTCTTGTTTCAATTCGATCTCGCCATCCTCGTTCAACCCATCCCCCTTCACCATCGCCCCGGGATAGACTCTGATTATCATTTACCCTCCGCAATGAATTCTTCAAGATTCAATTTAATTAATGTTTCCTTCGTCGGATTTCCTTTTTCATCCCAACCGAAGCCCAACCAGTGTTCCCTCAGCATCCCGTCGATCTGAAGTGTTTTCCCTTTGTTGGGGCCTTTTGTCATGGGCGGGATCCCCGCGATCCGGTCATGGATCTTGAAGTCGATCGGATCGATGCCGTGGCGCACGTTGAAGAGTTGCCTCAAGGTTTGGCTTCGAAGTCCCATTTCCATGTATTCGACCGGGCTTCTCTCCCATCCTGTGGCGGCGTTGAGATAATCGAATAAACGCCAATGCTTGTATCCGGTCGCCATCGCAAACAAACATCCTCCGGAGATGTCGGTCAATTGCTTGTATGCGGCGCCGGCGACGGCTTTCATCCCGTTTTCTTCACTGGCCAGATAGTCGTCGGACTTCTTGGATTTCGGTCTGACTTTGGGCGCCCAGGGGACGACTTCCCAAAGATGCAAGGAATTATAGTAGGATCCCCCGCCGACCGTGTGTCTTCCGGGGGTGGGGTCCGCGCTGAAATGGATGCCGAGCATCGGATCCATGCGTGGATCATGCATGCCGGGTTCTTGTCCCCCGGCCGTGATCGCCATCGAGGCGCTATGCAAGATTTTACGTGACGCTTCCTTGACCCCGTCCGCCAATAGATCGCCGATGCCTTCACGCTTGATCATTTTGTCGATCAACTGAACCAAGACCTCGGGATGCCCCCAACGCAGGTCCAACCCGTCGGTTTCGTTTTTCGTCAGTAAGCCTTTTTCGAAACATTCCATCGCGAACGCGACGGTCGATCCGGCGGAAATCGAATCCATCCCGGCCCGATTGAGCCGCTCGTTGATGCGATAGATGACATCCATGTCTTCGTTCAGCAACAACGCCCCGAAGGCATTGACCGTTTCATATTCGGGTTTATGGGTTTCCTTGTATTCACCGTTCGTCAATGCGTCGACGTCGCAAATCCCTCCGCATCCGATGACGCAGGACGAACAATGGTATTTCTTGGTCTGGTGGGCTACGATGCCGTCAGGGTTCATGTTTTTCGCATAATTTCTCGGAAGGTCGCGGTCGGATCCTTTCCAGTTTTGGATCGGATCGTCGCCGTTGTGCAGTCCCATCGTATTATTGACGATCGTCCCCCACTTTTTCATGACGGAGATCGCAAGCATCCCGTCGGACGCCCCGTAGGTTTTCCCCATCGACATCACTTTCCCCAAGATCGGGACGATCTTCCCGTTTAAGATCGGAGGCAGACTCGCATCCGTCACTTTCTTGGTGAATTCCTTGGAGAGTCCGGCCATCTTCATGCGGTCGAACACCGGGACGATTTGTTTCCCGTTCAAGACGATCGCTTTCAGGTTTTTGCTTCCCATGACCGCCCCGACACCGCTGCGTGCCGCCAACCGTCCGCGGTCGTTGACGATGCCGGCGATCTTGGATCGTTTCTCACCGGCCATCCCGATGGTCGCGACCGCCGGTTTTCGCTTGGTTTGATATCTTTCCCAAAGGATCGCTTCGCTTTCCACGGCGTCTTTCCCCCAAAGATCACGGGCGTCTTCCAGTCTCGGTCCGTTTTCATCGAAGACGAAAAGCATCGGATGTGATGCGATGCCTTTAAAGAAGATCCCGTCGACGCCGCATTGCTTGATCGCCGGGGACAAGGTCCCCCCGCAGTTCGCATCGCCCCATCCGTGGGTGATCGGGGATTTACACACGACCATCCATCGTCCGCTGACCGGTGCCCCGGTCCCCGTCAAGAGACCGCTCATGAAGCCCAGGACGTTGTCGGGTCCAAGCGGATCCGCGTCCACCGGGATTTCATGGTTCAGCAGATAGGCGGCCAGACCGATGCCGGATCCGACCTTCTTGATGATTGCCGGGTCGATGTCGCGGAGTTCGATGGTCGACGTACTTAAGTCGACGAAACAGATTTTTCCCATGACCGATGTCATCGTTTTACCTTTGTCCTGTTCGGACGCTTCCCCCCTGGATCGGGTATCGTCTCATCCATTCTTCGCTCTGACTTGGTCCTTGAACCAAATCGAGCACGACATCGTTCAGGATGTCCCTTCCTTCCACGTCGTCCGCCCAACCTGACGGAAGAGCGTCGAAACCTTTCCAAGCTCCGATGAGATTCCCGCAGACCGCCCCCGTGCTGTCGCTGTCCCCGTCATGGTTGACCGCGGCCAAGAGCGCTTCCTTAGGATCGTTTTCATATTTCAACGCACAGTAGACCGCGATCGCCAAGGCTTCCTCGCCGACCCAACCTTCACCCAGCGCTTCGATCGCGCGTCGGGGTTCGATTTCTTCCGTGGATAATTCATACGCTTTTTTCAGATAAAGCAACACTTCCTCATGCCGCTCTTCTTTTTTCAACCGCTCCATCGTCGTTCCCAAGGCATGGGTCAGGCTTTCGCCCTTGACCAGTTCCGCGATGATCCTCGCCATGGCCGCGGCACTCAGGTATCCGCTGGGATGTCCATGGGTCATGGTTGCGGAGATCTTGCCTTTTTGAAAGGCTTCTTCCGCTTCATAGACCAACCCGACAGGGGCGACCCGCATGAGGGCGCCGCATCCTTTGGAGTCGTTGACCGGTTCGCCTTCACCCGGTGCCCAGACTTCCTGAAGCGCACTGAGGCAACTGCTGCCGGGGGCACGCCGTTGGTGAAGGATGGGTTCATGATAAAGCCATCCGTTCAGAATCTCTTCTGAGAGGGATGCGGGCGGGGCTTGTTGGGTGTAGAGCCAGCGAAGATAGGCTTCGTGTTGGACGACTTGGTATTCGCGGGGATGGGGCGCATACAAAATCTCGGTCTGATAACGGAGAATCCCGTCGATCGTAAACAGGGTCATCTGCGTGTCGTCGGTGAACTGGGCGACGTCTTTTTTGTCTTTATCCAGGGTCCGGATCCCGTCTTCCCCGTATTTCCGTTTGATCGCCGACAGAGTCAAAAACTCGACCGGCCAACCCAAGGCATCCCCGATCGCACCGCCAAAAACGCATCCTTTGATTCGTTGAGATTTCTCCATGGGATTAACGGGACACCATCGAAACAGAACGTCTTCTTTTCATCGTGTTTCTCCTTTCAATCCGAGTGATCATCGATCCTCATTCAATCATACGCGATAAGATCCTCGATTGGATCGAAGCGTCCAAGCCGCAGGCTTCGAAGTACTTCTCGATGTTGCCGTAGCGTTCTTGGATATGATCCATGGCTTGTTTGAGATATTCGGGTCTGGATTCCAGCATATTGATGGGGACGCGGCGCAATACGTCGTGGGTGATGTCGAGATAGGTCGAGGACACTTGATAATTGGATAGGATGTCCTTTTCATCGACCCCCGCCAAACCCAACAGAAGCATGGCGACGACCCCCGTACGGTCCTTGCCGGCCGTACAATGAAACAAAACGGCTCCCGTGGGGGCGTCCGCGATCTGCGTGAATACGTGTCGAATCTGTGGTTTATGTTCAAGTATGGCGACATAGAGGTCGCCCAGGGTGATCTTGCTTAAGTCGCGGGTCATGAAGGTTTCCCCGTCGTTGGGCCGGGGGATCAGATCGACGAGTTGATAGCGAAAGCGCGGATCATCGGCCAAAGGATTGGGCGAGAGTTCGCATTCTTCCGGCGATCGAAGGTCGATCACGCTGCGTACCCCGAATTCATGGAGCAGTCTTCCTTCTTGGTCGTTCATCCGTCCAAGATCCCCGCTACGCAGGAAACTTCGCCATTTCGTGATGCCTTGCGGGGTCGGATATCCTCCCAGATCCCGGCAGTTCTTTACGTTTTCAAGCGGTAATCGAATCAAATTCAACGGCATGGCGTTTCCTCTTTCCCGTTTATGTCAGTTGATGCGGGGTTTGTCCGCTCTCGAAGCGGTTTTTCCCGCTGTGTTTGGCTTCATAGAGATGTCGGTCGGTCGTGCGAACCCATACGTCGATCGACTGGTCGGCATCGTATTGGCTGATTCCGCCGCTCAACGTGACCTTCACATCGACATCGTAGGATGTCTTCAGTAACGCCTGACTCAACCGCTCACTGAGGACGCGTGCCGCGTCTTCGTCGGTATCGGGGAGGATCAGGATGAACTCTTCACCGCCGTATCTTCCGACGATGTCCGTGGTCCGCAGCGTCGCAGTGATCGTCTGGGCTAGACGTAGCAGGACGTGGTCGCCCGCCTGATGTCCGAAAGTCGCGTTGATGGTTTTGAAATCGTCGATGTCGCAAAGGATCAGGCTGATCGGATAGCCGATCCGTTTCGCTTTGGCGGCTTCCTCGTAGAGTTTGCGAAAGGAGGACGTATGGTTATCCAATCCGGTCAAGGGGTCGCGTTGGTTCATCTCTGCCAACACCCTTTCTTTTTCCTGCAACTCGTTTTCCAGTAGAAACCCGTCGACCTTCATCCGATAGATCATCCGGTTCAAGAACCAGAGCATGGAAATGAAGACCAGGACAGTGACGCGGGTGATGAATACAAATGTCGCATCGTTTTGAAACGAAGGAAGCAAAAGGGTGAAAAGCACGGCGGCGAACAGGAATACCAGCGTACTTGTCTGAACGTCGAGGTAAAGGAGCGCCGCGATCGCGAGGTTCACCATCAGAAATACGGGGACCACGTCGGTTAGCGCATGGAGGCGAAGCGAGAGCTGGACCCCTAAGTAGATGACGCTCACGAGATAGACTAACGTCTGCGCTTGAATCAGCGAACGTTTGATTTTTAAACGATAGCGAAACGTGACGAAGAACAGGGGGATCTGAAGGAGACTGGCGATCAGAAACGCGAAGAGGACCGGTCCGATGTTGAAGAGAGAGTCTTCAAAGGCAAGCAAGATCAACGCGATGAAGAAAAACGCGATGGAAATCCCGATCAAACGTCGAAGGTTGAGTTGCGTGATTTCCTGTTGGAATGCTTCACGAAGATTGCGAGGCATCGGCGTCAACCAAGTCCGCATGCGCTTTTTCATGAGAGACCTCCACGTTCTTAGGGTTTCTTGACGAAGACCCTTAACACGGTTTGAAGTTGTTCCGGCGCTACGTTTCTAAAATCGGACAAGTAGATTTCGCGATGACGAAGATCGATCCGTTGAAGTCCGTGTTCATCTAGATAGGTTTCGATTTTCGCGAAACTCTCCGGTTCATCGTCGAAGGGTCCGACATGGAGGATCTGGACGCATTCCCCGTCTTCATGGGTGAAGAACTCCAGTTGGTTCCATAGCGGATCGGTGTCGTCATATTTCTTCAATGTGACGACGCGTTCGAACAGTTTCTGCGTGACGAAATCGGGTTGGCGGATCATCAAGGTGTATACGAGATGCTCCTTGCCCGTCAATCCTTTTTTCTTCGCACGGTCGCTGTAATCCCAGATGCCTTCCAAGGGATAGACGGTGTATTCGAAGTATCCATCGATCTGGATGCCTTTGCGCGGCGCCATCTTCACGCCATAGGCGACACTGAAAAGCAACTCGACCCGACGCTGGAAATCCGCTTGGTTGGGATCTCCTTCCCCACGGATCGCGATGTAGGGATACATCGGCACCGTCAGGGATTGAGGCGAGTCTTTGGGCAGATACAATGATTTCTCATCTTTACGCCATTCGTGTTTCATAGTCGTTCCTCTACGTTTATTTTAGCACAAATCGCACGGAACGATTCGATGACAATGCATCGACCGTTTTCAAAGAAGGAAACATCGATTGATCCGCAAGTTCATAAAAAAAGACAAGTCGCCTTGTCTTGGTCAGCCGAGGGATACGTCCAAAAACATCATCAATGCGAATCCCAACATGGCGCCGATCGTGGCGATGTCGGTCTTCTTGTCCAACTGTGCTTCGGGGATCAGTTCTTCCACGACGACATAGATCATCGCACCGGCCGCGAACGACAGGGCATAGGGGAGGATCGGTTTCATCGCGATGACCGCGTAGGCGCCAAGGACGCCGGCGATCGGTTCGACCAAGCCGGACGCCTGGCCGTAAAGGAAACTCTTGAAACGGCTCAACCCTTCACGACGTAGAGGAATCGATACCGCCGCGCCTTCGGGGAAATTCTGTAAGCCGATCCCGATGGCGAGTGCGATCGCACCGGCCAGGGAAGCTTCGGGGATGCCGGAAGCGATGGCGCCGAACGCCACGCCGACCGCCAAGCCTTCCGGAATGTTATGCAAGGTGATCGCAAGGATCAAGAGGGTCGAGCGACGTAAGGACGTCTTGACCCCTTCTTTCTGATTGTCTTCGTTGCCCATATGCAAGTGCGGCATGATCTGGTCGACGATCCATAAGAAACCGCCTCCGACCAGAAAACCGACGACCGCGGGCAACCAAGGGATCCCGCCCGACGCTTCCGTCATATCGATGGCGGGGGCTAGCAAACTCCAGAAACTCGCGGCGATCATGACCCCTGCCGCAAACCCCAACATCCCGTCCAAGACCGTACGTTTGATTTCTTTGAAGAAGAAAACCATCCCGGCGCCAAGCGCCGTCACAAACCAGGTGAACAGTGTCGCAAAGAGCGCCTGCACCACCGGATCCAATTCGCTAAACCATGTTACGATATCCATTAAAACGAGTTCCTCGCTTTCTTTTCTAACCTTATTGTATCGATTTTCCACGCAGGTGTAAATCGTTACAATCCCAATCCTTCCGTTTCTTTCAAGATCGAACCAATCTCGTTTTGAATCGATTGGGTATCCTCAAGAATCTTCAAGGATCGCGTATCCGCAAGGCGATGCGCGACTTCCTCGAAGTAGGCCATACAGTAGATTAGTTTATGTGCCAGATCGTCAAGTCGGTAGGTCGGGAAACATTCCAGATAGCCTTGATAAAGCGACGGGTCGAGATAACGCTGAAGATGACGGTCGAATTTCCCAATCCGCGCGTCTTCGTTTGTTTCAACCACCGTCCAGCGTAGAACCTTGGCCGTCATGGCAAGCAGGATGTCGAAACACGCTTTCGCGTAAAGTTCTTCCTTACGTACGATCCCTTTGGCGACATAGTAGGTCAACCACCAGAATTCATTCACGGTATCATGGAATTCGGTATCGTTGAATACGGGACTCGGGTGGGTTTCCAAGGTGGAAACCCGCGAAGCGATTTCACCGGTCTTATCAAGAATGATCTTCATATGAAGCGATTGTATCGCTTTGTCTTCTTTTTCGATGAGCGTCAAGTCGATGCGGTTTCGATCGTCGAACTGCATCAGCCAGGTGAACCTCGTCGCGGTGTCCCGGCTAAAGTTCGAATCGTAGAAATCATCCGGGGTTTGCAGAATCCGACGTTTTCCGAAGCGGTCGATCCAGTGCGGATCATCAAGATAAGGCAACAAGCGATCCACGATATAGACGACATCGAAATCGCTGAACAAATCGACGTCGAGGCCATGACTCTGGCTGCCCTGCAGACCGACGGCGAAAACATGCGGATCGCTTTCCGCTTCGTCCAGGATCAGTTTCAACATCTCATCCGCTGTACGCATGTTGCTCCTTACGCGACTTTACACACGTCGACCCATGCCTTGCTTTGGGCAAACTTTTCCAACTCATCAAGATTCAGTTCGATCGCGGAATTCGCGGAACCGCAGGCGGGAAAAACCGTCGCGAACCGCTTGAGCGATGCATCGAGATAAACCTCCACGTTTTCAGGTAGGGCGAAGGGACAGATCCCCCCGACCGCATGCCCGGTAAACAAAAGGGCTTCCTCCGGTGTCAGCATGCGCGCTTTCATGTTGAAGCGCGCCTTGAATTTCTGATTGTCGATCTTCGCATCGCCGGCGGCGACCACCAAAAGACACGACTGGTCGTTGCGGAAAGAAAGCGTCTTGGCGATCCGTTGGGGCGCGACCCCCAATGCCTGTGCCGCCAGTTCGACCGTCGCGGACGAGACGTCGAACTCTTGGATACGATCTAGAAGATCGTATTTGGTGAAATAAGCTTTGACGGCGTCGATGGCCATGGGAAACCCTCCTTAAGCGAAGACATCCAGGGCTTGCGCGATACGCAGATAATAGTCGATGCCCTTCAAGAGAACTTCTTCGTTGAAATTGAAATAACAGGAATGCAGGGGATGGATATAGCCGACCGCCTCATTGCGCGTCCCCAACATCACAAACAATCCTTGACAGACGCGTTGGTAGAACGCGAAATCCTCCGCGAACATCATCGGTTTCAACGGACGGGTTTCCTCTTCCTTCAACACGTTTTTCGCCAATCGGTAAAGTTCCGTATCGTTGATGACCGGCGGATAATAATCACGGAGATCGTTGACGATCGTCACGTCGTACATGAGTGATACACCGCGGTCGATCTGACGCATGCGCTCTTTGGTGAGTTGGTAAGAATCTTCATCGAAACTGCGGATCGTCCCGCTCAGTTTGACGGTTTGGGGGATGATGTTGCGGGCTTCCCCGCCTGTGATCGTCCCGATGGTGACGACTCCCGGGATGAGGGGGTCGATGTCGCGGGAGACGATCGTATTGTAGCCTTGAATCAGTGCGGAAGCCGCCAGGATGGCATCTTTACCCAGATGGGGCTGGGCGCCATGCGCGCTCTTCCCTTGGATTTCAAGGTCGAATTCACCGTTACTGGCCATCATCGCTCCGTCCAACAGACCGAACTTCCCTTCTTCCATGCCGGGATACAAATGAATCCCGAAGATCTTGGTGATGTGGTAACGCGCGAAAACCCCTTCTTCCACGATGAGTTTCGCACCTCCCGGTCCTTCTTCCGCCGGTTGGAAAATCAACACGACGCTTTTCTTCAACTTCCGTCCGACCAACGACTTCGCCAAGCCTAAAAGCATGGTCATGTGACCGTCGTGTCCGCAGGCATGCATGCGACCGGCATGGGTCGATTGGAACGCCGTCCCGGTCTTCTCTTCCACACTCAAAGCGTCCATGTCGGCACGAAAGGCGATCGCCTCGGGTTCTTCCCCTTCGATCACGACGATCCAACCGCTCTTGGCCGTCGATATCGGCGTGTATCCCATCTCGACCAACCGGTCTTCCACATACTTCGACGTAAGATCCAAGTCAAACCCGATTTCCGGGATACGATGTAGATCACGACGTACTTGTTTTACCCAGTTTTCCATCTCTGTCCTTCTTTCCTATTTTATGAACACTGATTCGCTCTCCATCACTCACAAGGTATGGATCGCGAAATCATCGTCTTTCGTGTGCACATTGGTCGGTTTCTCTTCCATCGATGCGACAAAGACACAGTTGCGTCCCGCGTCTTTCGCTTGATACAAGGCATCGTCCGCCTTTCCCATCATTTCTTCCGCGCTGATCCCCATGACATAACCGGCGACGCCGATGGAGGTGGTGACGTTGGCTTTCCCGGTGAGCGAATATTCGAAATCAAGGATGTTCCGGCGGATCCGTTCGGCGACGACCCGGGCGTTCTCGATGGGGCAATCCTGCAGGATTACCGCGAACTCCTCCCCGCCGATGCGATAAAGTCCGTCGTAGATCCGACAGGTCTTCAGAAGGACGCCGGCGAACTTGCGCAACACGTCGTCGCCGATCGCATGGCCGAATTCATCGTTGATCGCTTTAAACCGATCGATATCCAGATAGAGGAGGGAAATCGTTTCGTTTTTGCGATGGCATCGATGGATGGCAGCGTTGAGTTCGTGGCTGAATTTGCGTCGGTTGCTTAAACTGGTCAGGTAGTCGGTGGTCGCTTCGCTGCGGAAACGTTGATAGACCCGGATTTCCCCCAAGGCAAATTCGACGTACTTCCAGACGACATACGAAGCGGCGAAGGTGATGAAAAGATGGATCATCAAGGTTTGAAGACGCAAGGTCGAGGTATCGAAGATCGCATACGATGCGAAATACATGATGATCGTATGGACCAGCATCGCCAACGATACCCGCAGAAGCAAAGGTTTCCGAACGGAGAAGATGACGCTATAGGAGAGCCCGATCCAAACGGTCGCAAGCGCCATCGCGGTGGATACCGCGGAGATGTCGTTGATGACCCAGCGGTAGGTCGCGATGATGAGGGTCGCCACGAGGGTTGAAATCCACCCGCCGTAGATCGAAATCACGAAGACCGGCACATAACGGAAGTCCAAGACGATCTGACGGAACTGATCGACCAGAAACGAACTCCCCAGCAATACCATCGCGATGCCTCCGGCGATCACGCCCATGAAGAAACGAAACCACGGGCTGCGGATTTCATGCAGGTTCTTCTCACGAAGATAATGCATCACGAAGACGACGCCTGTGATCAGGATACAGAAGTTTTGAAAGATGGCTAGAATCATGGTCTTCCCCTTTTCCCCTTCGGGAATACACTTCGATGATCGCTTAATCGATCTGGACGATGGCGGATATCGGGAAATGGTCGGAAGGATACTTTCCATTCACCGATGAAGCGATGACGTTGAAGTCGAGGGTATGGAACCCCTTGGTGAAGATGTAGTCGATCCATTCCATGCTTGGATCGGATCGTTGCGGATCATACTCGAACGCATGGAAGCTAACTTTCGGCTGTCCTCTTCTTAGCTTGACCGCTCTTTTGGATTCGCTGTATCCATCTTCCAAAAACAATCGGATCGGTTTCGTCCTCGGTTTCGCATTGAAGTCCCCGACCACAAGGGTCGCTTTCCCTTGGGAAATTTCCTTTGCCTTTTGGATCAACAAGCGGCTGCTCATTTCACGTGCGGTCTTTCCGCTATGGTCGAAATGGGTGTTGAAGAAACAGAATTCTTCATGACTCTGCTTGTCTTTGAGCACGACATAGACGACGATGCGGGGAAATACCGCATCCCATCCGATCGATCCGGCTACTTCTGGAGTTTCACTACACCAGAAATGCCCTTTGTCCAGGATGTCGAATCGCTCTTCCTTGACGAAGATCGCCGTGGCTTCACCCGATACCCCGTCGTCCCGTCCGACCGTTATGCTTAAATAGCCGGACAACGCTTCGTCGAGGTCGGTCGACTGGATCGGCGTCACTTCCTGAAGTCCGATCACATCCGCATCGATCGTCCGCAACATGTCGAACACTTGTCCTTTACGATACGACCAGCCGTTTAGTCCGTCCGCCCCGTATTCGCAGCGGATATTGAAACTCACGATTGTATAAGGTTTCATCTTCTTCATCCTTCCTGAAAAAGCGGGAAGAATTTCGTATCCTCGCTCAACAAGTGACCGATGACGACCTTCCCAACCAAGAATACGAAGTATGTGCGATAATCCAGTTTCTCGTTATCGATGTTTTCCTGCATCGTGCTGAGTTCGCTTAACAAACGGCGATGGATCGCCTGGTGTTGCGTGAAACAATCATAATCCATCGCTTCCAACTCCTTCTCCTCTTCAAGGAAATGGAGTTGCAGGTGCGTGATGATTTTCGTGAAGTACGCACGGATTTCGTGCGGATGGGTGGTCTGGGACACCATTTCGAAGAACGCGTTGGTCATGTCGATGAGTTCTTGATGACGGTGGTCGATGGTCGCATTCCCGCTGTTCCATCGCTCCTGCCACTGGATCTTGGTGAATTCTTCATCCAGCGCCCCGGTCGGTTTCCACGTCTCGACCCGGTTTCTCCCGCCGGACTTCGCATGGTAAAGCGCGATATCGGCGCGTTTGAACCATAGTTCCCGCGACTCGTCGGGATAGTACTCCGCCACCCCGAAACTGATGGTCAATTTACCGACGCTTTTGAACGTCGCTTCTTGATATTTCAAACGGATCTTCTCGGCGAGGATCCTCGCCCCTTCCAGATCGGTATGCGGGGTCACGATCAAGAACTCTTCCCCGCCCCAGCGGTAGACACGGTCGGTCAATCGAATGACATCCTTGATGATCGTCGCCGTTTGGATCAATACATCATCCCCGACGTCGTGGCCGTAATCATCGTTGACTTTCTTAAAGAAATCGATGTCGGCGATGATAAAGGAAATGGACGTATTGAAGCGTTTCGCCAACGCCATGAAGTTATTGAGCTCGATATCCATCAACAAGCGGTTGGGGATGCCGGTCAGTGCATCCTTCATCGCCAAGTCGCTTAGGACGCTGTTTTTGGCGTTGAGTTTCAAGATGACCTGGAAGGTGTCCAGGACGACGATCCCGATCGCCCACAAGGAAAAGGTGACCAAGGAGAGAAGCAAACTAATCGAGGTTGAGGATTCGCTCTCCATCCAGAAGTTCAAGGGACTGGGGTCGAAGACGGCTGTTAATCTGAACGTGACAAGGATCAGATGCAGACCAAACAAGATCTCAAATGCCAGGCGCCACCCTTCCCCCAGCTTCGCGATTTTCGGCCAGACGGATACAAACAAGTCCCCAAGCAAAAGATACGTGCAGAACGTGATGGACAAGACACGCAGCACATAGGAAGGTTGAATGTAGATGCAATAGATGAAAACAACCAGGTTCAACGTCAGGTAGATCCACATCCGCTTCGGCCAAGGATGGACACCGAAAAAGCGTCGCAAACCGGAGGTGATCAGCGCGATGAAGGTCAGGAAGAATTGATTGAAAAGGAGGATGGAAATCCATGAATCGATGTCGGAGATGAAGGCGATGAAATAGGCGAAAGATCCCACGAAAAAAGCCAACGCATAGAATCGCAGTACCGGTTCTTTTCTCAGATAAGCGATCAGACCCAGCATCCCGGCATACGTCAAGGTCGTGATGATGATCGCTATCAGCATTGTGCGCAGATCCAAGCGATTTCTCCTTTTTTGCTTTATCTATTCTACCATTTTTCAAAGGATTCTTTTGATTGATTATCGAACAAATGGCGTAATATCTTCGTTATTTTGGCGATTTCGCGAATTTTTCCTTATTGCGTTGGACGAAATCTTCGAAATCGGTCGCCGGTTTGCCACACAATCGCTCAAAGTCGCTTGTCACCTTGCTTGCGGTGTTGAGACGGGTCATGAAATACAAGGCGATCGTCACATCGACATAGGTCCGATCAAGCTTTCTACCGTTGATCATGTGCTTACGATACGTTAGGAAACCAGGTCTTCGATAGACGATGGTCCGTCCAGTTACCTTACTGATGAGGGTGGCGACCTCGTCATAGTCGAGCGATCGCGGTCCGGTGATCGTATAGGCTTTTCTCGTATGGTTCATCGGGTCTTGCAGGATCTTCGATGCCGCCAAGGCGACATCGTCGGCATCGACGAAACTGGTTCGTGCGTTGGATGCCGGAATCAGGATCTCATCGTTTCTGCAGATTTCCCACGCATGGATTCCGCTCAAATTCTGCATGAAGAATCCCGGTCGGACAAACGCATGGTTCAATCCGGACGTTCGGAGGTATCGCTCGATTTTCGCGTGGGGCGGGACGGGGTTCTTTTCGATGCCCATCAGCGAGAGGAACACCACGAATTGGATGTCGTGTCGTTTTAGCGCATCGATGAAGGGATAGAGTTGTACCGGATCCCCCAAATGCGGCGGTCGCATCAAGAAGACGCGGTCGACATCCTGCAGGGCATGTTCAAAACAAGTCGGATCTAGGAAATCGAAAAACACGCATTCCACATCTTCCGGCAGTTTCGCACTCAATGCGACGGGATTCGTGGATCCGGCTTTGACGTCGATGTGCGATTGATGAAGAAAACGAATCAATGGAAACCCGACGTTTCCGCTCGCACCCGTCACCAATGTTTTCATCGCTTCGCACGGCTTTCATTGACACGATGGACACACGAGATGAAACGTTCGAAATCCTCATCCCCCAAGGTTTGACGGATGGACCGGATCGATTCCAGGTAGTCCACACGGGTCTCTTCCACATACCTTATCCCTTGATCACTCAGCTGAATCCGTTTGACACGTCCGTCGTGTTCGTCTTGACGGATTGCAATCATGCCCGATTTTTCAAGGCGTTGGATCATTTCGGTGACGGTCGCCCCGGCGATATCGAAGAAATCGGATAAATCCTTCGCTTTCGCTTCTTGATGATGGGATAGATACGTCATGATGCCCATGTCGCTGGAGCGGATCGGCAGATTCCGCTTCACATTCACTTGGTTACGGATAAACTGTGCGATAAAATCGGCGGCTTGTTCGTCGTTGTACATAGAAACTCCTTTTAGTTAGGTTACCTAATCATTTTATGCGCTTGATCTTACCTTGTCAATTAAAAACCGTCGTTCGACGGTTCAAGTTAGGATCTACGCAACGCTTTGCGTCGGTTGAGATAGAGGATGAAGATTCCCATGAGGGTGAACATAACAAGCGAGATCGATACGGTAAGGATGACGCCGGAATAAACTTGATTAAAGCCATCCTCGGAAAGATGTTTCATCAGGATCCCGAATTCAGCCCAGAGTAGGACGGCCAGATAAGACAAATCCTGTAGTTTAAGGGCGCTCAATCCGCCGATCGTCAACGCGACCAACAGAATCAGGATCATCCACAATTCTTCCGCGATCGAACCGCCGTTCCATCCCAGACTGACCAGAAGCGTCGTCGCATTGGCGATCGTCGCGATCGTGATCCACCCGAAGTAGACGCCAAACGGGATCTTCACGAACACGACGTCGTCGCGCGTGAGACGGTGGGTGAGAAAGGATCGGTTGATGAAGATCAGACACCCAAGGATCACAAGCATCAGGATCATCGAGAGCCAGAGCACGCGATAATGCCAGGTGAAAATCCAGATCGAGTTGGCGAGGTTACTGACGATGAACAGGAGGCTGATCTGTCTGAAATGGATCCGAAGGATCCCTTGTTCGGCGTTTCTGAAGGCATGGTAGATGAACACGCCCAATAGAAGGTAAATCACGCCCCAGATCGCAAACGTAAATCCGGCGGGTGCGAATAGGTTGGGATAGGAGTCGGAGATCGCCCCGGTGGATATCCCGTTGATCGGCAGGATGTTCGCCAGCGTGTTGACGCCGACCATCATTAGAAACGAAAGCAAACTCAGGACATTGTATCGTCGTACACTTTTTCTCGAGATCATGGTTTCTCCTTCGTAAGGTCGATCCTTACAGTTCAAGACAGATTTTTAGCGCCAACTCGCAGAGGTTACGCCGGATTTCCGATCTTCCCTGCCAGGAACGATGGTCCCATTGTTCACCGCTGACATCATCCCCGCCATAGAGGATCTGCGCCAGGGAGACGTTACGGAAGGTCGCGACCGCAAACAACGCCGCGCTTTCCATCTCCACCGTCAAACATCCCTCTTCGACACGTAAATCGACTTTATCGCGGGTTTCACGGTAGAAGGCATCCGTCGTCCAGGTTTTACCCGATAAGTAAGGAATGCCGGTTTTCTTCATTTCGCGCTCCAGGATCGCATACGATTCATGCGGACAGTCCACTTCCCTGGCGGGCGGGAGATAGTGATAGGAAACCCCTTCGTCACGAACGGCGCTTCGCGGTAGGATCAAATGTCCGACGGCGATGTCTTTACGCAACACCCCCGCTCCGCCGACCACGATGAATTTATCGATGCCCATGGCGATCAACTCCTCCAACTGCCCGGCGATCCCCGCGCTTCCCAAGAACGCCTGGGTGATGCAGAGTTTCCTGCCCTCCACTTCCATTTCATAGACCGGAAGTTCGACGGTTTCACAGACGAAAGAAGCGACTTCGACAAGTCTCCCCTCACGTTTCAAGGCATCCAGGACATCGCGGAAAAAAAGCATCACGCAATGCGACGGGATGTTTCGCCGTGCCACAAGTCTACTCGGTTCGATCAACGATTCTGGATTCGGATCGAATTCAAGAATCGGTACGCTATTTCTTTGGATCATATTTTCCCCCTAGTCTTTCGCTATTTTTTCTTCGCCGACTTCTTTTCCATTTCCCACCGTATATTCTCCTCGACGCGGTAGACCGTGATCTTTTTGACCAAGTCGAAAGGGATGGGTTTGTTGATCGGAAACTGGATGGCGCCTTTGGATGTCTTATATTCTTTTAATTCATCCGCGAATTCACTGACCCCGCTGGGTCCGGGATAAAACCCGATATGCGCCTTCTGCATCGCGAAATGGACCAAATTCCCATAAAGATAGAACGTCGGCATCCCATAGCTGATTTTCTCGCTCGCCATCGGGGCGGTTTCACGGATCACCTTGCGTAGAGACAGTAGTTTTTCCTGGATTTCAGGCGGATACGAAGCGATGTACTCATCGATCCCGAGTAGACTTTGATTCTTTTTTTCCATGATTCCCTTTCATCGATTTCAATCGGATTCCGTAGTTCCATTATACCAAGAAATCCTACTCAAGGTGAGCGTAAAGCGCAAAACCAAGAGGTCCGATGAAAACACAGAGGAGTAAGGCATAGATGCCGATCGTCGTGAAGATGAGGTCGGCGTTGAGGTTCAGCACTCCGATCCAAAGATAGTTCAGAGAAACCATCACGGTCCAGAGGATTGCGCGTTTGAGCGCCTGGCTTTTGCTTTCGGTCTTCAGCCGACGTGCGATCAGAAACGTAATGAGTCCGGCCGGGATCGCGGTTAAAAGAAACTCGAGGTTCATATAGGCGGATAACGTTGAGCGCAGACTGTCTTTCGGCGCTCCGAAAGGGAGAGTCACCAGAATTTCAGCCACCGTAATCAATAGGATGATCAAAATGCCATAGAGGATATCGCGAGTGTATTTCTTCATGTTTCTTCTCCTTTTGAAGAGTCGGCGGATAAAAAAACCGTCCTGAACGGCCGGTCGAACCTCGAGATCGAAATGAAGATGCACGCGGTCGATGACGACACAGCCATTCTCTTCCTATATCCATTATACCACCAAAGGGTCCTCGCACCTTTTGCGAAGACGCAATTCACGTCATGAAATCCGACAGGTTCGTGGTACGATAGGTACATAAGCAGAAACGGAGGGATTCCATGAGTAAAGGAATGGGAACACGGGGGAACCGGGGGTTTCTGAGTGATGAAGAGAAACAGAACCGGCCGAAAATCACCTTGGGCTTACTAAAAAGGATTTTCAGTTATCTTCTGCCGTATTGGAGAAAACTGCTGTTAGTGGTGATCGCAATCCTTGTTTCATCGATCTTAGGCTTGCTTCCTTCGGTATTGACCGGAAGGATCATCGATGAAGGGCTGATCGCAGGGGATTTCGATGCTTTGACGTGGTTGATCGCCGCCTCCGCCATCGTCCTTTTGGCTTCAAACCTGATCGGTGTACTGGAAAGCTACCTGAATACGTCGATCGCCCATTTCATCACCTATGAGATGCGCAACCGCATGTATGCGCATCTTCAGAAGATGTCGCATCGTTTCTTCACCTCAAGCAAACAAGGGGACATCATCACCCGCATGACCAGCGACATCGGAGGTGTCGAAAGCGTGATTTCCGGCACCTTGACCAGCATCCTGCGCAATGTCGCCATCCTGGTCACCTCCGTCATCGTCATGTATCAGAAGAACTGGTTGTTGGCGACGATTGGGATCCTCATCATCCCTTTATTGGCTTTACCGACCAAACGGGTGGGCAAGACACGTTGGATGATCGCCACGCAAACCCAGGTCAAGAACGATGAAATCAACCAGATCCTCAACGAAACGATGAATGTGAGTGGTCAGCAGTTGGTGAAACTCTTTACCAACGAACCGATGGAATATGCGAAATACGCTCAAGTCAACCATGAAATGACGCGCTTGAAGATCAAGGAGAACATGGCGGGACGATGGTTTCGGGTCGCGATGAGCACCTACACGGGGATCGGACCTTTGCTGCTGTACTTTGTCGGCGGGATGCTGATGATCCGATATGGAAAGACGGATCTAAGCGTCGGGGATGTCACGGTCATGGTGGCTTTGTTGTCGCGGATGTATCAACCGGTGAATCAGCTTTTGAACATCCAGGTGGACTTGATCCGCTCGTTGGCACTGTTTACCCGCATCTTCGATTATTTCGACCTACCGATCGAAATCCAGGAAAAGAAAGACGCGATCTCGTTGACGTCAATCCGGGGCGATCTTGCCTTCAGCCATGTGGATTTCGCCTATGACCCGGGTCAACCGATATTGAAGGATCTAACATTCGACATCCCGGTCGGTCATTCGGTCGCCATCGTCGGATCCTCGGGGGCGGGGAAATCCACCTTGATCAACCTCATCGTACGCCTCTATGACGTCGGTGGCGGCAAGATCACGTTGGATGGCATCGACCTTCGCGACCTTTCCCTTTCCTCTTTACGCCGTGCCATCGGCGTCGTGACGCAGGACACCTATCTCTTCAACGGGACGATCCGCGAGAATCTGCTTTATGCCAAGAGTGATGCGAAGGAAGACGAACTGATCGACGTGTGCCGTCAGGCGAACATCCATGACTTCATCCAAGGCTTGCCCCAAGGATATGATACGATCGTCGGTAACCGGGGGATCAAACTGAGCGGCGGGGAGAAACAACGGGTCTCGATCGCACGGGTCCTGCTGAAGGATCCCGCCTTGATCATCCTGGACGAAGCGACCTCGTCGCTGGATTCGATTTCCGAGAGTCTGATCCAGGAAGCCCTGGATCCCCTACTGAAAGGCCGCACCAGCATCATCATCGCCCATCGCCTCTCCACGATCATGGCTGCCGATACGATCCTCGTCCTCGACCATGGGGAAATCGTCGAAAGAGGAAAACATAGCGACCTGGTGGAAAACAGCGTCGTCTATAAAGAACTCTACGAAACCCAGTTTCGCAGGGCGCTCGAGGATGTACGATCCAGACAAACCCCCGACTAAAACAAACCATCCGTCATGCGGATGGTTTTGATTTGACTTCACGGTTCACTTCCAAGTTTTCATAAGGGACGACGATGACTTCTTTGATTCTCTTTAAATTCAGTAACCCAAGGTCTTCTTTCGAATGCCGACGATAACTGTACCCTTCGGGAGGGAGGGGATGGGTATGGATGAACGCCACGATGTGGTCGCGATGAAGGATCCATCGGAAGATCGACTCGATCCCGTAAAAGTAGAGAAACGCGAGCACCACATTGGGTCGAAAGACTTTCGATCCTTTGGTTCCCCGGATCGTTTTCCCGATATGGTAGGTCGTGACCTCCGTCGATTCCCGTCGATAGATCATGGCACCGTGTTCATAGTCGATGCTTAAGGGGCGATATCGTATCGCCCAATCGTGGATGGCCTCTTCCAACGATGTGAAGGCAATGTTTTCGTTGTTTTTCATGTCTTTTCCTTCACTTTTTCGATTTCAGGGTCACGACGACGATTTCAGGTCGGTTGAACACCCTGAAGGGAAGGATACTGTTCCCCAATCCACGGCTTACGATTTCCTTCGTGTTTCGATCCTGATAGATGCCTGAAGTAAACTTCGGAAAGAACCCTTGATCGGGTGCGATCAACCCATTCATCAGAAACGGGATCCGGACTTGTCCCCCATGCGCATGCCCGCTGAAAACCAGGTCGACCGGATAGTCCGCGATGACATCCAAGTTCTCGGGATGATGGCTCAGTAGGATCGTAAACATCGTTGGCTTTTCTGTGAGTCGCTGTAGCGTTTCTCGTAGATCCGACGTTCCTTCATAAGCGAAACCGAAAGTCGGCTCGCTTAATCCAAGGAGATCGATCGAAGAATTTCCACGTTTCAGGGATGTTTTTCGATCATGAAGGATCATGACGCCGTTCGCTTCAAGATTATCGAAGAAACGGTTGGGATTTTTCATTCTTGATTCATGGTTCCCTCCGACATAATAGACAGGTGCGATCTTGATCGCCCCTTCCACAAGATCCATCGCGACGTCGACATTGGTGATGTAACTGTCGATCAGATCCCCGGTGATCACGATGATGTCGGGATCCGCTTCATCGATCTTACGAAGCAAATCGCGCTGATCCACCCCGAAGCTTGTATTATGGAGATCGGACAAGTGGACGATCCGAAAGTCGTTGAACTCTTGTGGGATTTTCTCATCCACAAGGGTGTAGTATGTCGTGGTCAGACTGAAGTTTTCGTGATAGAGAAAAGCGATGGCGAGTACCGCCATCCACTTTATCCTTCCTTTGTGTCCGTACCTACGATGACGAATCATGGATTCTATTTTTCATCCATCAAGAGTTTACGGAATTCCGCCAGTTTCGCTTTACGTTCTTCGTCGATGACCGGATACTGCGGATCGATGTCCTCCATCGTCTTCACGATGATCTCGGCGATCAACTGACGGGCGAACCATTTCTTATCCGAAGGCACGACATACCATGGGGCTTCCTTCGTGGAGGTCGCATTGATCGCATCTTCGTACGCTTCCATGTATTGGTTCCAGAACCCGCGTTCCTTCACATCCCCGTCGGCGAATTTCCAATTCTTCGCAGGGTCGTCGATTCTCTGTAAAAACTGCTTCTTCTGTTCATCCTTGGAGATGTTTAGGAAAATCTTGACGATGCGGAACCCGTTTTCATAGAGATGTTTCTCATAGTTACGGATTTGTTCGTAACGTTTCTCGAAGATGTCTTTGGTCTCGCACCGGTCGGGCAAATCGGAATTCAGATGCAGTTGATGCACCTTCACCACCAAAACATCCTCATAGTAGGAACGATTGAAAATCGCGATCTTCCCGCGTTCCGGTCCGGCTTTCATCGCACGCCACAAATAATCGTGGTCCATTTCTTCCGCGGTCGGTACTTTGAAATTGTAGACGCTCACACCTGCCGGATTGATCCCCGACATGACGTATTTCACCGCACCGTCTTTCCCGGCCGCATCCATCGCCTGGAAAATGACCAGCAACCCTTCTTTGTTTTCCGCATACAAGCGATCCTGTAATCCTTGCAGTTCAAGGATATGGTCGTCGCGGTTTGATTCCGCGTCTTCACGATCCTTGAATTCACCGGTCTGACTGGTGTCGAACTCCTTGACTTTGAATTTCTTGCTTCCGTCATATCGGAAATCTTTGATGTTCATACCGTACCTTTTCTTTCGTTTTAGATCCGCTTCAAGCGAAGGTCATGCTTCATCCATGCATTCACATCTTTTATCCTGAATTTCGTAAAATTCTGCATCTCCGCCCAGTCTCTCATTTCAAGATACGCAGGATTCTTCCGATCCTTCATGATCTTCAAGAACGCTTCATATCCTCCGACGCCTCCCACATCCTCGGGAGGGCAATCCCCTTCCCCTTCAAGGATTTTGGGGTACGGATATTTATAGTTCTCTTCGATCTTCTCGAGAGTAATGCGATGTTCCCATCCATCCCCGAAGTCATAGAGATAGGTGAAGACCGTGTTCTTCTCGACATAGTTATCGATCTTCAAATTTTTCGACAACTTCAGCGGGATTTCAAGGAATCTTTGAAGGGTCCCGCGCGGATCCACGATCTCGTCGAGTAATCCTTGCTTCTTCTCTTCAATCATCGCCAACTGGTCGAAGTATCCTTCTTCATCATTGGTGATGCGAAGCGCCGGCTCGGTCAACACGAATTCATGGAGATGGGAATTCCACCACCCCATGACATATTGTATCGTGTCGTGAAGGCGTTTGAACGTGACTCCCGCCGGAATGACGAACGTTCTCCAAATCAACGGATTTGAATCGACCAATTCGATCCTAAACCGATACGCTTTCATGATTCATCCTCCTTGTTCCGATTGGCGGGACATCAGCGATTATTTCTACACAATGAAAAGTGTTACGATTCTTCGGCTTTCAGCACTCTGTTTCCCGTATTCAGATAGAAAATCCCAACGACGGAGTAACCCGCCAATACGATGAATCCAATCGTTATGATGAGATCTTCTTGCTTCGGAAGGATCATCGACACGCTCGCCATGATGAAAAGAATGAAAGAGAGACCAAAGATGAAATTCCCCATCAAGCGACAGAGTTTCTCCAGATCATACTTCTCTTTGCTTTTTTTCGAGGATGTATTGTATCCCGAAATCAACCATGTCACTTTTTTGAACTTGATGAAATATCCGATGATGAGAAGAAGGAATGCGGGTAGATAGAAAACCATGGTTCACCCCCTGTTGTTTCAACAGTACCACCGATGAAAGAACCCTGTCAATCGTTCAATCGCGGGAAGTTCAATCGCGGGATGTTGTTGGTTCAGCCTTATAGTTTATATTCGCCTTACGTGCCTGTGCGCCTAAGAATTGCTTCTGCACATGATAAACCGTCTGATCTTTGATGAAGATCGAGCCGATTTGCCTAAACTCGAAGTTCACGTTGTGTTCCATGCATTGTCTGCGCAGATCCAACACCCAGTCATAGTCCAAAGGACGGACATCCTTCCCCGATTCCCCACCGACCACGACGCCTTCGATGGAATCATCCAAGAACCTTGCAATATCGATCTTTTCCAACATCGGTTGGACGATGATCATCTTGTGTCGGATCGATAACTTTCGAAAGATCTCCAATCTTTCATCCGCACGGACTTGGTTCTCGATGGTACAACACACCGTGACATTGGGATAGCCTTCTCCCCAATCCTCAGGCAATCCGATCAAAAAGCGTTCGATTCGCTTGGTGAGGAAGAGAAAATGAAGATCGCCTCGCTGTTTGATCATCTTCCATGCTTCTTCACGCCATTCATCCGCCTCTTCGATCAGGAAATCACTGTTGAAACCAAGGAAAACAAGTTGACCGCTTTTGATTCGATCTTTTCCCTTCGCATCTTTTTCGATCGGTTTATAAAACTCGTTCGTTTTGATGACCCGGTTCGTATCGATCCCTTTTCGAGCATCCGCACGATGGATATAACAGTGCAGACACCCTTCACTTTTCTTGTGGCAACCCCGCCACGGATTCCATGTCGACATAGAAGACCTCACATTTCTCACTTCAAATCTAGTCCGGAAATTTCAAATGGCTTCAACACTGAGTTATCGATCGTCCCATGATGTGGGGCAAACCAATCTGATGGGTAGGACGGTCTGTTTGTTTCCGATGGCCGAGTTGATCTGCATCTGAGTAAGAAACAAACTTTCACTCAAATCGGTGTTATTAAAGTTTGCGTCACGCAGATCCGCACCTAGAAAGTTGGCGCCATCGAGTGTGCATCCTTCAAGATTCGCTCCGATCATCAGCGCCATCGTGAAATCACTGTTTTCTAGATTCATCCCTTTGAAGTTTTTCCCAAGATAATTCTTGTTTTTATTCTTTTTCTGTACGCCAGACTGATTTTTAAAACTCACTTCTTTTAGGATTTGGTCGACGCTCGACTTAATTTCTTGCGAATCATAGTCAACCAATCCTCTTGGATCCAAACCGGTAACCCGTAGGATTTCATCGATCAATCGTTCGATCGCTAGGATCGTGCTTTCATCTTCGACCACCTTCATCGCTTCAAGCAAATACCATAAGTACTGATGAAGTTGAAACAGGATATGGAATACGTTGAAGATTTCAATCGCTTGTTTCGGATGGGTCAGCCAATTTACATTCTGTGGATAAAGTCGTGTGGCTTTCTGTCCGGCACCGAAGCAATCATAGGCGAGACAACCCTTCATTTTCCGCTCTTTCAACTCAGCATGAATCGCACATTGAAAGTCGTTTAGTAAATATTCGCAGGGTTTCCCCGCTGGTTTATTCGATGGGAACCCATCCGATTTTGCGCAGTACAAAGCGACACAACACAAACCGCTGCATTTCATACAGTCGATTGAGAGTTCATCATACAATCTTATATACTTTTCCCCATGATTCCGATTTGACATTTCATTACCTCAATGACTTATACAAGCAGACAATTCTCTCGGATTTTACCTAGATCATTACCCCCATTATATTTTAATCGGATTGAAAAGACCATAAGGCAGGTCAAATAAGCAGAGAAGCAGATGTCGAACCGTTCGATCGCATAGAAAAGGCATCGTGATGGGTGATCCAAGACGATGCCCTATTAACCTTAGTTTCTCTTCTATCGGCTCTACTTCACTGATCAAACTTTCAGTGAACCTCTGAATCCACGGGCTCCATAATAGGAGTCCGCACCGTTATGATAGACAAAGACCGTGTCGTAGCGATGATCCGCGAAGAGCGCTCCGCCAAGTTTGCGGATGCGATCGGGGGTTTGAATCCAACTCGACGTCTTCATGTCAAACTTCCCAAGAGTCTGCAGATAACGATACTCCTCTTCCGACAACAACTGTATTCCAAACGTCGACGCTAGTTCTTCCGCGCTGTTCGCCGGTTTGTTTTCTTTTCTGGCATCCAACGCCTTTTTGTCAAAGCAAAGGCTTCTGCGACCTTTCGGGCTTTCTTCGCTGCAATCGAAAAACACGAATTCTTGTGTTTTTTCATCAAATGCCACGACATCCGGTTCACCGCCGGTGTTTTCCATTTCAAACAACGACCAGACTTTCTTCGGATACGCCAACAATTTCTCTTCGACATCCTTCCAACTCAATCCTTCATGTCGCTTCATGTTACGTTCAAACCGAACCTTCAAGGTTTCGATCAATTCATTTCTTTTCTCGGATGATATTTCCATAAGGGTCTCCTTCTGTTAATGGAATTCTACACCAATCCATGCGAAATGTAACGGATGACACACTCATCCTATCCAGGATTCATCTCCACCCTTACTTGATGGACTCACTCTCGATCTTCTCTGCATTTTGACAACAGATCACCCGGTGTCCTTTACTTCTTGGATCATCGATTTCATTCAATATCAGTCGGCAGTTCTCTTCAGATAGGATGTTTTCATACTCCGTTGAGGAGAGTGAGCTATAGTAGAATTCGGTATCGAACATCGTCGACCGCAACTCACCCGCATTGCCACCGCATGTAAAAAGAAAGACACCCTTGGGATTGAGTAACGATGCAATTTTGCGTATCGCTTGTTTCTGTTGATCCAGAGGAAGATGGAAAAGAGAATCCCAGGCGAGGATTCCGTCAAACGTCTCGTCGAAACAGATGGTCAGAATATCGCCTTCGATGAACGAAGCATCCGGTACATTTATTTTCGCTTTTTCAAGCATTTCAAAGGAGACATCGACCCCGGTTACTTTCGCCCCGGATAAGACCAACTGTTTCGTTAATGGCAAGCCTGTGCCACATCCGATATCCAAGATTGATACAGTGCTTCCGTCACTTTTTGTTGATTCGAGAAGCATAAGGAACTTTCCAAGATAATCCATACCGATCGTCGTCGACCGGTTTATCTCATAAGCTGAAGCGATTCGATCGTATCGTTTTCCGATCTCCTCAGGCGTAAGTTTTTCCATCGTTCTATCGTTCCCCCTTCACACGTTCAAGATTCAATCCAACATGATCATCTTTGCGGGCGACTCAACCATGCTTCCAGTATAATCCCGTAGATGATCCCCGCGACGAAACTCACCGGATCTTGAAATCCGGTAGAACTGTAGAACGCGAAGGAGACCAGCAATCCGAAGAGCGCACCGCGAAGCAAGGCTTTGTTTCTTGTCGTGTCCGGCCAAGGTGCACCGACGACCAATCCAAGGATCACGCGATTGTACCAAAGTGAAAACACGAAATCCGCCGAAGCGGTGAAATTGGATCGGGCATATGCACCGATCACACAGACGATTCCTAAGATAACTCCCCCGATGAGCGCATTCACCAATCGTTTATTCATATCTTCCCCTTTTGGATCGTTTCGATCCAATTTTTCACTTCTTCTAAAAGACTTGGCGCAACTCGACTTTCCCTTCGCCGAAACCTTGCGGGTCGGGGACTCTCATCGCCCATTGAATAGCTTCCTCTTTCGACTGGACATCGATCAAGAAAAATCCGGCGACCACATTTTGCACATCCGCAAACGGACCGGATTCGAGAACGGGTTCTCCTCCCGGAACCGGAAATGATAAACGTAACCCTTCCGAACTTGGATGTAGACCTTTGGCCATCACCCTGACACCGGCTTTAATCAGATCGTCATTGTACTTATCCATCGCATCCATCAACTCGGCGCTTGGTAACTCTCCGGCTTCGGAGTTTCTTGAAGCATAGACGATTAACATGTAAAGCATGTACATCCTCCTTGATTAATTGGGAATTCCTTACATTCTCTATCGATATCGACTTCAAAAGACCGAGTCGATTCATGCAAATTCATGGTATCACACCTCTTGGTCGATCTGGTAATGAAGTTCTGTAACGCCAGAAGAAAAGACGTGGGATTCGATCAGGTGCAAACGTTTCATTTGGGATAGATCCTTATAAAACGGAATTCCTCGACCAAGCAATACCGGATTGACAAACAGCCATAACTCGTCCACTAAATTCAAACGCATAAGGGTCTGTGCAGCGGTCGGACTCCCGAACATCAACAACTTTTCTCCGGACTGAACCTTTATCGACCCCACCTTTTCGGCAATGTCTCCGGAAAGGAAGGTTGTTTTTGGTTTCAGCTCGGTTAAAGTATCCGATAGAACATACTTTTCGACGCGGTTATACCATTCTGAATGTTCGATATCATGTTTCGACGCGTCGGGTTGATCCGCAGCAGTCGGCCAATAGGCATCCATCATTTGATAGGTTACCCTTCCATAGATCGCAGCGTCCGATTGACCCGTCAGTTTGGATATGTAATCGAAGAGTTCGTCATCGACATGGATCCAATCCATTTCGCCATTGGGACCTGCCACGAAGCCGTCCAAAGAAATATGAACCGAGACGATTAGTTTTCTCATTGAAACCTCCTTTTGATTTCGATTGGTCTGTAGTCCATCCATGAAATCTACATCCTATCCTGTAATTCTCGACTCACGATCTTCTTACTTCAAACGCAAAAGTTCACCTCTGCGTTTCACGATATTCCGATAGTCCCATTGAATCGAAGCGGATAATCTAAGCCATTGCGACAGTTGGTCAGTGTTGATCTCATCACTTTCAACATACCGAACTTCGGCTGCCTTGTATTTCCCGACAGGTTGTAGGCCATCGACACCGAAAGATTGACCGCTCCAAAATAATAGCTGGATGCAATCCTTAAGTTTTGCATATCCGACGATCGGGTTGTCATCGATAAACCAAACAGGACTCCCATGCCAGATTTTGCATTGAGAGTCGGATAAGTTGGCACTAATCGCTTCCTCAAGTGATTGGCAAATGTGCTGATCCTTTATCGAAAACAGTGAATGATATCGCATGATTTCTTCATTCATAATCCAACCTCCTTTTTTCATGAAAATGTGATCGCAAAAATCCTCTCGAGTCATTTCTTCTCGATCTAGCGTTACTCGTGTTATCTAGACTTAGTCAAGGATTTAAGAATGTAGCATCGTTCAATGATTTACCCCCATTATCAACGATTTGAACATCCTGTACAACTAAAACACAATAAGAAAGAGGACGATCCAGGAATCGATCCGTTCGCAAAAAAGGTATTCCAACTTGGAATACCCTGTCATCACTAACCGTTACTATGAGAACTTGCATTTCGTTATATATGCCGATGCTTTACCACACCTGCCACCGTTATGTCGCTAAGTAATGAATCGTTTCTACTCTTGATCGATTTTGGATATTTCTGAGTCCATTTTCTCAAGAATGGATTGAACGAACCGATCTTTACCTTCGGTATATCGTTTTCGGTCCTCCGGGTTGATGAGCGCCAATCCGATCTTTAGTTCGCTGTATTGCTTCGCGATTTCAGGATGTGCGATCAATTCGTCGCGAAAAAACACCTGTTTCCGAAATCCATCACCATTTCTCTCGAAACAATGAATGTGATGAAGCGATCGGTCTTTGTTTCCCCTTAAGACAAATAATCGTCTGCCGGGTACGCCGGCTTCGTGACGATCTTCATATCCAAGTTCCGCCATTCCGTCGATGTTAAGCGCAGAAAAAATCTCAAGGTTGATCGCGATGTCAAGTATCGGTTTTGCGACGATCCCTTTGACGGCGGTACTACCGACATGCTGGACATCCTCGCTTTTCACATTGAATATCGCCATCAAAATTGGTTTGATTCTTTGAAATTCATCGTCCCATTCATCATTATGCGGGACCAGCTTCACTTTATTCCGCTCAACACCTTCCATGATTTTCTCCTTTGACGGACAGACAGGCACATGTCATTCGATTTTTTTTTACGTGCTGAACTTAAGTATATGACGTTCTCACTCTTTCAATTCAACGTAGATCATCTCATCGATCATTATCCTTTGAAAGTTTGATGGATGGCTTTATTCAACTAGATTGTATTGTACATCAATTCTTCTTGTCTGGCACCCATGAAACGATGTATCGCGTATTCTGTGGTACTTCAAAGGACTCAGGTAATAACGTCTCGAATTTCCCACTTAAGCCACGTTCAAGGGCTGTCAGATGGAAATGGCTTAATCCAATCCCTAAGTCGACCCTCTTGATAAGTTTTTCATCCTCTTTCGTATTTGATCCATATGTTATGAAAAAGTGTACTGTATCGTCGCTCAGAACGATTCTCCAGGGTTGGGCGTTGGTCGCAGAAGGTGCCAGACGTAGCATCTCAAAAGGTACGGTATAGATGCCTGCGTGCACTTTCGTCAATGGTGTCGAGAAGTCATTCTCGAAAAATAGCGACTCCCACTGTTTCCGTTGATCTGACTTCATGAGTGTGCGCATCACGGATTCCTTCAGTCTTGTTTTTCCTATCGGATAACCGATAGGTGAAATCGCTGGAAACAACTCATCTTTCTTGATTCCCATAACGGATGAGAAACTGTCGCGACTAAACGTTGCGGCTAACCAAACGGTTCCAAGTCCCATGTGTGTTGCATATAGAATCACGTTTTCGAATTCGTAACCTAAGGCTTCCAGTCCGAATTCGCTATTCGCCACCGAAGCTCCGATAAAAGAACTGGCACCCTTGATGACACCATACGTACCAAGCTTTTCTCCGCTTGAGTCCGTGGTCTTGTCAACAAAGTAAAAATTCACTTTTGCGCCAAATGGATTGGTTAAGTTGTCTGCATACAACCTCAACTTATCCTTGTCTTCAGTGGATAGTTTTCTTTCTTCAAAGGACCTGACGCTACTTCGCTTCATGATCGTTGGTTCGATCGGATACTTCATTTTCATTTGATTGATCTCTTTCTATTTAAAAGTGACGATAACTTTGCCTTGGGCATGACCTAGAGCTACTTTTTTAAGGGCTTGTTCGACTTCCGAAAAATCGTATACCGAATCGATCGACGGCTTGATATCATGGCTCTCGAGTAGATTAGCCACGTATTGAAGCTGTTTCCCATTTGCCTTCACGAAAAAGAAATGATATTCCTTTTCTTGTTTTCCTGCCATCCGATCGTATTTGCTTCCGGCCAATTTAAACAACACTCTCTTCCATAATGGAAAGCCACTCTCTATGGCAAATCGATGATTGGGAATCCCTTTCAAGGATACGATCTTGCCATGTGGTTTCAGTACCTTAAGTTCTTGTTCAATGTCTTTTGGCCCCAAGGTATCGATGACATAGTCCAAATTGGACAGAACATCTGCATAGTGTTGTTCTTTATAGTTGATAAATCGATCCACACCCATCGCCAACATACGCTCACGACCACTTTCACTGCCGCTGGTGATCACGCGTAAGCCCATCTGCTTGGCTATGGGAATCATCATTGCACCTACCCCACCCGTACCGCCTGGTAGAAAAACACTTTCACCAGCCTGAACCTTTAGGACATCCGTCAACGTTTGAACACTCGTTAACCCTGTCAAGGGTACGGATGCGGCTTCGATAAAGTTCAAATGAGCCGGCATCAAGGCAATCGCATCGGCATCGACCGCCACATATTCCGCAAAAGCCCCGATACTCGAAATGGGTAGACGCGTCATGACTTTGTCACCGATGTTGTAATTCTTAACTTTACTGCCTACTTGTTCAATGACACCGGACAATTCATTCCCCAACGTCAATGGAAAAGCATAGTCTTGGATCAGCCGGATACTGCCGTTTGCGATCAATAGATCGACCGGATTGACTCCAGCCGCTTTTACCTTGACCAACACTTCGTAGTCCTTAATCTTTGGAACTACGATCTCGTTCATTTTAATGATGATTTCTTTTGAATACTTGGTTATTTGCGCTGCTTTCACTTCTTTTCTCCGTTCTGAGCGTTCTTCAAGACGCTCAATGTCACATCAATGATGGGTTTTAATTTCTCTTTGTCTTCTACTGTCTTAATCTGAACCCGAATACCGATAAGTGAGTTATGGATGAATTGAGTCATTCCCCCTAAATCAAGTTCTGAAGAGAATTCACCGGTCAATTGTCCTTGGTGTAGTATTTGATAAATCACTTTTTCAGTATCGAGGAAACCGGATTGTACGATCTCTGCGATCGCTTTATCGTGGGGCGATAATTCAACCCCTGTATTCACGATTAGACATCCTTTGGCTTGTTTTTCATTGCTCGACCAAACGGAATCGAATAGTGCACTAATCTTACCTAATGCATTTTTCTCATCTTTGATTTTATCGAGCAATTGTTGAGCGATCGAGGTTTTGTAGTGTTCAAGTGCCTTTATGAACAAATCATGTTTGTTTCCGAAAGTATCATAAATGCTTTTGCGATGCACCCCCATGCATGTCACCAGCTCATCCATGGATGTCTTTTCATACCCTTGTACCCAAAACAGTTGCATTGCTTTTTCTAGTGCCATGTTCTCGTCGAACTCGCGTTTCCTCGCCATCGTGTCCCTTCTTTCTGCCAACATTCATTTAAGAACGTTCGTTCTTTAATTACTTTCTGAGTATATCAGTTAAAGAACAAATGGTCAACATTTATACATCGAGGGTCAAGCCATTGATCGCTGTGATGCCGAAGAGCGATTCATAATGTCTGAATGAGGGCCTTGGATAAAAAGACTGATATAATTGCATTACATCGATCGCATCATCAACGTCTCGATTGATTACTATTGAAACTATAGGAAAGGATTGAACTATGAAACTCCTCTTAACATCCGGCGGGATAACGAACGAAAGCATCTATAATGCACTTGTAAGTATGCTAAACAAACCGATTGGAGAATGCAAAGCGCTTTGTATTCCGACGGCGGGTTATGCCATTCCCAATGGAATCGACTATGCTTGGTCATTTATCAGTGGACAAGAAGAATCCCACATGTGCGATTTAGGGTGGAAGAGCATCGGAGTTCTTGAACTTACCGCACTTCCAAGCGTGCCGCGTGAACTATGGGAACCGAAACTACGTGAAGCGGATGTGATTTTGGTCAACGGTGGAGATCCGCTATATCTCAATCATTGGATGAAGGAGTCAGGTGTAGCCGAACTCCTCCCTTCACTTGATGTGGTGTATGTTGGTCTCAGTGCCGGCAGTATGATCATGGCTCCTCGTATCGGCGAGTTTTTTGTTGAATGGAAGCAACCAAGTGGAGATGACGTAACCTTGGGGATGGTTCACTTCTCCATCTTCCCACATCTTGATCATGTAGCCTTACCTCACAATACGCTGATCGCAGCCGACCAATGGGCAGAAACCATCCATGGCGTCGCCTATGCGATCGACGATGCGACGGCGATCAAGGTCATCGATGATCAAGTTGAAGTGATCTCGGAAGGCAAATGGAAGAAATACGAAGTAACATCCTTTGAGTAGGTTGTTGATTAAATCAAGCCGATTTCTCAAATAAAATACGAAAATCCGATCAAGATTCCAGATACATTATTCAAGAAAAAGGATGCCATGCGATTCAAGCAAGGCATCCTTTTTGAGTAGGACTTATAGAACTTATTCAATCAAATCTTCTGCAGTAGACAGACCGACTCGACATGGATGGAAGCAAACTCATGTCGTATCACCTCAAAGCCCACCTACGTGGGTTTTTCTTTTTATTATACCCCAAAGTGGCATTATACTGCACAATGTTGATCGTATTCTGCATATAACAGGTCACATATTGCATATAGAAAAAAAGCCACCCTTGTGAGGTGGCTCATTCGTCCGGTATGGTTTTCCGGCGAGTATACTTTTTTGATTCTTCAATTACCGCGATACGGGACCCATGGTTTGCGAGTTCTTTATAAATTTCGGTGTGTTGCCGGGCGTTCTCTTTGGCGTCGTTGATGATCGTGTCAAGTTTTGTAGTCACAATTCCTTTGAATTGTCCCTCACGATCAGTTTTAGCATCACGTCCTCGTAACCATCCGGCTACACCTATAGCGCATCCCACTACGGCAATGATTACCGATAGAGTGATAGTGGTGTTGCCATCCATCCTGTTATACCCTTTTGAGGTCTTTCGTCTGCACCCAGGAATAGATTTCTTTTAGCAACATCCGATCACGACCAATCTGCTGGATCGTGAGTGTTTTCAACTTGACCCACAAGGGTATTTTTTGACCGGTGGAGTAGGTTTTTGCAGTGAGGTTGATGCGTACTCGATCACCGACTTTGAACGTCTCGGGGACAGGCACAGGCACGACTTTCAAGGTCAAGCCCATTTGTTCCACCACTGCTTTCTTCAATGCCTCGGCAATGTTGTTCACGTTATCCAGAATCCACGTGGATCCCGCCGGAGTGTCATGAAACTCGACCTCAATCAAGATGGCGGGCATTCTACATCCTCGGAGTTCCATGTTCCAATCTCGCCCATCCTTTTGTTGCTTTGGTTTCAATCCACGGTCCAGGGGGTTGGGATTGGACGGTGTGATCGCTGCGATCTGACGTAATACTTTGGTCGCAAACGCAAGCGAGTTTGCTTTGACTTCGGCGCTCTTGTCAACGCCAATCTGATGAAAGCACTCAGCGCCGCGCCCACCTCCAGCGTTGGAGTGAATCGACAGGTAGTAATCGACGGCCAGGCCATTTGCCTCGTTCATCCTTTCGGATGTCGGTTTGTTTCGTTCACGTTGGTAGACTTTGACCTCGTACGCCGCCAACTTTGCAACAAGCGCCCGGGATACTCTTTCCATGACTTCGGCCTCATTATGGCGTTTGTCAAAAAAGAGATTTGCCGTTTGATTGCTTGGGCTGATATAGAGTGACTTCATTACTCAGTCACCTCCGGACGATCGGAGGTGTCTTTATAATGATCAGTGAAGTTTTGGACAGCTGCCTCGATAAGGACATTTAATTCGATATCAGTAATTTTAATTTTAAGACCGGCCAAACGAGTGAGCACAGTTTCTCGTGCCATAGCGAGCTTTTCATCGCTCCCCAGGGCTTTCGCGACTTGCTCGACGTATTTGACCGAGGACTCGACGATCGAGCGCTTTTGCTGCGTATCGAGCCATAGTTTCAATTGTAGACCAAGCCATCCGGCAAAGGCCGACAAAAGGATCCCCGCGATTTCCAACAGGGACGGAGTCAGTTGTTCAATGATGTTTTGCATAGGTTTTTACCTACCTCTCTTTTATAGTTTCACGCCGTATACGTAACGGATCGCTTCGACATAGGCTCCCGAAACACTATCCACTCGAATTTGCGTCGTACTCGGAAAACTGAAATGAACATAGGATACGGATGCGGATGTGTAAGAATGATTGAGCGTGTATCGCCTAACATTCGTGCTGATTGTTCCCACCGGAATTTCCACAGATACCATGTTCTCACTCGACGCGTTGTCCATAAATCCAACGACGATCAAGAAATCAAAATTGGAATAGGCCTCAGAAAGAGTCCCGATTTCATTAGCGGCATCCAGCGTCCCCGTCCACAGTTGAGTGAATCTCGTCCGGGTCGTTGCGTTCGTCCAAAGGGTTTGCCATGCAGTCCAGGTTGACCCACCATCAATAGTTGATCGATGAAACATTTTACCGTTTGAGCCAAAAGCAAGTTGAAAGATAATTGTGCTTGTTCGCTCCAGGACTAACATCGAACCGTATGTGTCGGGTGTATTTGAGTTTCCGGTTGTGTAGTTGTACCATCCCGTGTCGATTGCCAAATCGGCATTGCCAGACGGAATATTTCCAAGGGGGAGACCATTTCCATCAGTGATGGCTTTTTGTTGAACGAGTCCAAATTGGGAGGAGAGGTTGACCGCCGTCAGATTGCCCGTGAGCGTCCCGCCGGTGAGATTGAGCTTGTTGGCCAATGTCGTCATGATGGTGTCGATGTCCAATGAGGTCGCCACGTCATACCCGTTCTTTTTTAAGAGCCCGGTGAAATAGGCGTCGAGTGCCACCTCAAGGTTGTCCCCCTCTGAGACCTTACCGAACGCCCACCCTTTACCGCTCGCGTTGATGTTGTAAAGCGCAAATGCCGTTCCGATTGAAACGATACGACTGATCGATGTGAAATAGTCGGTGATCGTCAGACGGATTTCGTAAGAATTGTCCCCACTGAACAGACCCGTCAGATTTGTGTAAGTTGCATTGTAGGTATAAACAGATCCACTTGACAGCGTCGTCCATGATGGAGCGCCCACTATGCGATATTCGAGCAGCCAAGTTTTATTGTTTCGATTGTTCACGCTTGCGATCAAGAAGTTCATCGGGATCGCAATGCTCGTCCCGTCATCCATGGGTGTCCCACTACCATTAACCCTATACGCATTCATCGCATTGATGGCGGGGTTGGTGTAAACGACCACCGTCACGTTGACGGTTTGTGATTTCGTTCTTCCACGGCTATCTGTGACCAGGATGACTACGCTGATCGTTCCCGATCCCGTGATGATGTCGCTGGTGATCGATGCTCCGGTGTAGTTCGTATTTTCGATCGTGACCTTGATCTGAGTGATCGTGCTCGAGTATGCCCCGGATGCACTTGTCGCGACAGCGAGCTTGGATTTGTTCTGAACGTATGCCAAGAATTTGGCTGCTAATCCAGCGACAGCCTCAGTGATGTTCACCGAATTGATGACCGGAACGACGCTTGTTGGAACGTTGGCCGTAAATGCCACTGTCTTGGTTCCGATGAGAGTCGCACCATTGTATGTCTTACATGTGATGATCCCGGATCCGCTGGTTGCGTTTGGAATCGCGTTGGCCAAGGTCAAAGGGACCGTCCAATCGTAGTCAGTCGGGAGGTTCTCAACGATAACTCCGCTCTGATTTCCGAACGTGTATTCTAATGTGTGGGTGAAAGAGCTGCTTGCTCGATGCGTCTGAATGGATAAGACACCACCCAATTCCACCGGTGTAGGACTGACGGTCGGTTGACTCGCTCTTGGTATCGTATCAAGTAGAGCGCTGTCTGAAATGACTACGCTTGCAAAATACGTTCCGTCCAGCGTCGCACGCATCGGATATGTCGCTGCGATACTGAGAGTTTTGGATCCATCCGGATTGTGACTGATCGTGCGCTGAGTTGTCCCGAGCAGTCGTTCACCAATACCCGAAAAGTTGATGGCATTTGCGATGAATCCGACATCGACACCATCGTAGGTCATCTTGGCATCACTACGTGAACCGATGGCGATGGATGAGGTCGAATAACTTAGACCGTAGTAGAGATTGAGAGTGACAAGCGAGGTGTTGGTGTTAGGATCTGCGACCGACGACCATGATAATCTTAGATAGTGACCACCTTTGATCACCTGTGTTTTCGTATCGGATGCCATGTTCTCACCCCACTTTCTTGAAGTCCAGCGACCCGTTGGCCCTGGGGATAAATGCAAAGTTGCCGATCCTTAAAGAGACCAGGAATCGGGCGTCCGTAACGTAGAGGATGTTGTTTGAAAAATAGGCGACCTCCGCGCCGTTCTGTTTGAACGATATCCGGTCATTCTCGATCGTAAGCGTGATTTCGTTTCCGATTTCACCAAGGACAATGTTTCCATCTACGAATCGGATGTACTTCACGATCTCTTGGAATTGCGCTTGGGTATCACCATCGAGCGTTTGAACGTAGGTTTGGAGTTGAGTAAACAGATACGTGTAGTCGGTTGATGTCTGAGTAAACTGAGTCGAGACTTCGTTTTTGTATTGATCGAGAGCCCCGCTTGAAACATATTGCTCAGAGACTTCCGTGCGGATCTGTTCCGCTGTTTGTTGAATGCTTGAGGCTAAGAGTACCAGGTTATTTCGTACATCCATGACTTGAGCATTGGTCACATAGTCGGCTTGAATCTGCCGAATTGCTTTGTCGCTCACGGCTTGTTTTTCGGTGAACGTCTCATATCCGAAACCGAGAGTCACCGTATTGTTTTGAGGGGTCAGTAGGTCGATCGTGAGTTTGTCGATCAGCGCCAGGGTGTCGATCCCGTGTGGCACACTTGTCACTTGGACGTATTCAAACACTCTCAGCTCATCGATATTGACGTCGATCATGGATAAATCGATCGCCTTGAGTTCAATACTCACGCCAAGATTGATGAGTGTTGCAAGTTTCGCATTGCCCTTGGCGAGCAGATTGCTCGCGTCCGTCACGTCATTCCATATCTCAACACTAAATACCCATCCATAGAGATCCACTGCATCCTGATCGTAGACATGATCAACTCCACCATTGATATTTGCAATCGTAAGCCGGATGTCGGTATCATTGCCCTCTTCGTCCTTGAGTTTGGCACCCAATGGAATGAGCGCGGTGATGATCTCATCGCCCCTGGTCTCTTTAATGACGTCCAGGATATTACTCCCAAGCTCGATGGCTTGTGTGCTTTGGCTCGTACTGTCGACCAAGTAGTCGATGTAATTGATAGCACCCACGCGCCGGAGCATGATATATCCCCCGAGCAGATCAATAAGCTTATTGTTGATCACGTCCCAGCTCTTGATGTAGTCGATGGACGATCGGGTGATGATATCGTTCGGATCCGTCACCGTGACGTTCCCCAGGGTGAATTGCTTATTGACCTCCACCTGGGCGTTGTGGCTCGTGATGATCGATTGCAGAAAGTCGCTGATCGTCCCGGAAAAGTCATATGGCCTCATGATGGTGTCGTTAAAATATGCCAGGTCACCCTCGCATACGATGTCTTTGTTCTTATAGAGCCCAAGCGTGTCATTGAGGACTCGTCCTCTGAAAATGAGGACATTATCTTGGCGCACCTCAATGATCGACTTGAGTTTGTGAATGGAGCCATAGAGAGAATGTGTCGGTTGGATCGTGAAATCAAAACCTCCGACCTTATTCACTTCAAGTGTAATTTTTGCACTTGAGATTTTAAGATCATCAACGCGCGGATCATAAAGGAGCGCCCCGTCGCATGTCACGATGAACATTACAATGCCCCCTCTTGATACTCGATGTGGACCGTGGTCCCCTCGGCTGCAGTCAAGGTGAGCGTGTTGTTTCCCTCGACCAGGACGATCGACGTTACAACATGTGGCCCAGCGCTCAAGGACACGCTCACCGCGCCAAATGTGACTTGGGTGAGGGCACTAACCGTAATCGTAGGAATTGCGCGCTTACGGGTGTTTACGAGTGCCGTAGTGAGTGTGCCGATTGCACCAATCGTGAAATCATACTCGGTCACATCGTTTTTGTATTTGAACGGATCGCAAACGATCGTCATATCGAACGCAGCGATCTGCCCATCGATTTGAAGAGCACCGACATTGACGCGCCCGATGTAGTAGTGATCCGCGTCATCCGGAACAACGATGTGGAGTTTGCGCCCGTGGCAATATGCCCGGATGGTATCGATCATCGCACGCCAGCCGGATCGCGGCGGTTTGAATGTGAATGTCGCTTCGATGGTTCGATCGCGGTATGCAATCTCACCGGTCAACGCCTCTGTCAAGTCGATCGAGCCGTCGTTTCCCGGTAGGTCGATGTAGTTTGTTTTTGGTTGGGCCTCACCGATCTCGAAAGATGATAGGAGGATGTCCCAATCATCGAACGTATTTTTGATTCCAAGCTTAAATTGATTCATGGTTTATCCTCCTCTCTTTTTTCTTTCAGTTTGTTTTCCCATCTCTTTGTCGATGTAGGGCATGAGCTCGCCGGCGATTGCGCCGGATTCGAGTAGTAATTGGAATGACTGAGGATCCTTTTGAAACAGCCAGGTCAAGAGCTCAATGATGGTATCAAGTTTGTCTTGTAACCATCCACCGCCACCTTGTCCGCTCGCGTCGAAGATGCCGTCGCCGATCATGCCGAGGGTTTCCCGGTTAAGAGGTAGAATCGCCTCATCCCCGGCCTCGCCTCCGACCATGCCTCGCATGCCGTTCATACCAAACAGCGTGGGTGATGTCATGATCCCGCCGTCCTTGTACCAATCGATGCTGAATTTCGGTACTTTGGGAGGTAAGAGACTAAACTCACCATCGATCTTGACGTGGGGCATCTTGATCTTAGGTAGTTCCCACTTAAAGTTGAAAAAGCCCTTGATCTTGTCAATCATATCCTTGATGAAGTTCTTAGCGTCCTCAACCGGCTTTTTAATTGCCTCACCGATTTTGTCAAACTTAACCTTGATACTCGTCCAAAGCTCACCGGCTTTTTTCGTGACAGTGTCCCAATTCTTATAAAGTAGAACACCGATCGCGATAGCGGCCCCAATGGCCAGGATGACCAGGCCGATCGGTGATGTAAGGAACGCGAACGCTGCACCCAATGCGGTCGTGACGGTGGTTGCTCCCCCGGCGATGAATCCCCATAGGGTAGTTCCTGCAGTTGCGAGACCTTGTTGGATGTTGTAGGCGATGACAAGCGCTGTGACAGTTCCGATCGCGATGCCCATGAGGATCATTATGTCCTCGTTTTCTTTCGCCCAAATGGTAAACGCTTGGACTTCCTCACCGGCTTGAATCAGCCATGATGTGACGTTTTTCAATCCGTCAATGACCACCCCCATCATGGGCTGACCAATGATAACTTTGAAGTCCGTCCATGCCTGTTCCATGTTGCCGACTTGATTTTGGTAAGTGTCGCTTTCACGCGAAGCTTGCCCGGTTGCCCCAGCAAGTTCTTGCATGTTTGTTGCATACTCGAGTCGGACAGCTTGTTTAGTTGCCTCGTCCAATTCTTGCCATTTCTGAGCTTGCGGGCCGAGTGATTCGGCGATATCGTCTTGCGCTGATTTTAACTTAAGAGCGGCCTCGCGCGATTGTACGGAATCTTCACCGTATTTTTTGGTGGCCGTCCTATAGGCAATAGATGCTTTGTCCACTGCTAAGAGTTGTTCTTCGGTGGCTTTTTTAGCCCCCTCCGTCGCTGGGATTAGACCATTCTTGATGGCATATGCCGCCATTTGAGTGTCGTTTGCAAATATGCCAATCGATTCACCACCCTCATAATTACCTTTGAGGAACGATTTGAGTGCGCCGCTTGCATCATCATAAGACTTGTCATAAAACGCTGCCGCATCCGCCGACAATGTGACCGCACGGGTCGCTTGTTTCATGGCGGCCTCAGTATCTAATCCCAATCCTTGGAACATCGACGTGGTGGTCGTAAACGCACCCTTGAGACGATTAGGTAACATCCCGAACGTGTCGGCCATGCCATTGAGCGCAGTGGTTGCAGTCGGTCCAAGTTCACCAAACACTTGAGTGAATTGAGATTCCACGGCTTGAGCTGCCGCCGCGGCTTCGACGGACGCTTTCCCAAAGTCGATAAGTTTATCAATGGCAAAGACGGTGGCGATGACTTTCGCAGCTGTCTTGAAATACCCCGAGATCTTCTCGCTTTGATCTTTGGCGTTCTTAGTCGTATTGTTGACTGATCTATCGGCATCTTGAGTATCGATGCCGACCGTCCCTAATAACTGAAATACTTCAGCTTTGTTCATTCATTTTCACCGCCCTCCCTTGGTTTGATAAAGCGTGAGTTCGCATTGTTGATCACCTTTTCTTGCTCGACCGATAGACTCTTGACTTTCTTTTTGCGGATAGCTTTCATCCGTTTCTTTTTGAATGTCTTGAAATCGTCCTTGACGTCCTTTGCAAGCCATAGCTCCCAAAGTGTGTCATCTTGCTCCTGGTCGAGGATGAACAAGATAAAATCAAATAATCCACGCATCGAATATGTCGCCATAATCTCACGTGGATTACTGTATCGTTGGTATAGTGTATCCTTTATGATGTGCTCGCCGTCATCCCCTATCCCATGAATGAGGCGATAGATTTGAAAAAATCAGTAAGCTCCGGCTTTTTGAAGAACGTCACGACCAATGTCGTATAATCCTTGATGCCGAGGTCACTGATCTCTTTCGGGGTGATACCACACAGTTCAGCCAGGAAACGATTGAGATCATCCTTGACCTCTTGGAGGTTGACCATGATTTTCTTGAGCATACGAGCCACGATCTTCATGCCTCGCTCCTCAATCATCTTTTCAATTTCCTCTTTGGTTCCACTGAGCTTTTCAGATCCGCTATACAGGTCAACGATGTCGTCCGTAATGCCGATCTTGCCGACAATATGAATGAGAGGGAACATGTCGTCCCCTCTCAATTCTCTCATTTCGAATTTCATTCAGATCATTCCTCTCTTAGGCGATCGCCGGGAATAGGATGCGCCACGGGAACGTATCGGCGGCTAATTGAGCAGCGGTCGCATGTGCCTCATGGGTGAGTTCGACGATAGCCTCGCCAGTGTCCTCGGTGCCGATCTCGACGCCTCCGGTGCAAAGCGGATTGTCCAGGATCACGATGATGGGGTTGTTTGTTCCGGCCATTCTTCCAACGATGGCCAAGTTGGTGAGATAGTCTGTTGCCTCGACCTCACGTTTGGTCTCGATGACCTTGTAGCCGGTCGGAGCCTCGGCCGCCAACGCGTCGCGCATCGCTGCATTGAGACCCATTCGGATGTTTTCAGCTGTAATTTCCTTGAGCGGGATAACAGCGGTCGCTTTTGCACTTTCCAAGACGGTATTACCTTTGACCATCCCCTGGACGTGCGCTGTTCCGTCCACCTCGGGGTGACGGTAATTCTGTTCGATCTTAACGTTTACGCCTCCGCTCGTCGCGCCCACTAAGGTTCCGGTGAATCCACCGACCTCGGTGTACGTGACGTCCTTGTAAACGGTCGCGGCATCGATCAGATAATACTTAGGCGTGTTTTCGGTATAGCCTTTGGTTGCTAATGGCATTTATTTATTCCTCCAATCTGTTCTGACGTAAAATTGCAAGTTACGCCTCTTGATAATCTCATCCCCGGTGGGTACCGAGGTTGAGCGTAGGAAATTAAAGCGGATGTATAATTCATCCGTCAGTTTTCGGTTGTCTTTGAAGTGATCCTTTAGAGCCGTTTCGAGTGTGAATACGCCCGTATAGGATGAGCTATTGTCGAAGATATCAACGTCGAGGTAGAATCCCTCCATATTGCGCTCGATCGACTCGCTGGACAGATCAAACGTCAAGTAAGGGTAAACCACTGTCGCTTGCGTGTTGCGGTCGTGATATGCCTCGCCTGTGACCAGCCGTAGCTCATCGGTCAACGCTTTCATTAAATCAAGCATGATGTGTCCTCCTTACTTGAAGTTCTTTTTTAGTTCTTTAGCGATAATCTGTTTGATATTCTCTTTGTTTTCTCTGAAAGCCGGGCGCAAAAACGATTGAGGTTTCATGCCTCGAGTAAAGTGAAATTGACCGTCGGGTGTTTTATACGCCCATCCGCCTTTTCGACCTTGACCATTCTCGGCAAACTCTCCGGTCCCGAATTCAACATAGATCGCATACATGAGGGGTGATCCGACCTCACCGATGATTTGTCCGTTTTCATGGCGGATATTGTGGTTGATTTTATCTCTCAACGCCTCTGTTCCTCCGACCGGCGCCAACATCTTGGCTTGCCCCTCAATGAGTAGGCATGCCTCAAGGAGGCCTTTTTCGGAAACTTCCCGGAGGTGCTTCATCACTTTGTCGGAATTATCGACAAACTTGAAACCCTTACCCACTGATCACACCCCCAAATTTAAGATAAAGCTCGAGGTGATGATGTTGTCCCACCGGATCATCCACGTAGGTGATTGAATACCACCGATCGGCAGCATCGACCACGCGCATCTTGTCGGTGATCCCAGGTGTGTGGGTCGGGATGATGAGGATATGAGTGGATTGCTCCACGAATGCGTTTTGCACTGTGTTATTGTCGTTCCCGGTAATGAGATCGATGTATGCCTTAACGCTATCCATCGCGTCCGTCCATGTGGCAACACTGCCACCGATACCGTCATCGACTAAGACTGCACTTTGGATCCGATAGTCCTGGGTGGTGAACATCATCCCCACCTCATTTTTTCGTACTTGTGAATGAAGTCAAGCAGCGCTTTAGGATAACCCTCGGCGTTGTCGTTTGCATTGACGTCATAATAGGTTACAGACATCCGGCTGATCGTCTCGGATTTGACCCCCACCTTATCGGCCATTTTGAGGCCGTATTCGATGAGTGATTTAACACCCTTGACAATGTCCGGGGGATAATGAATCAACGTCACAATCGCGTCTTTGGCGGTCTCTGCAATGAATGGGACACTCCCCGCAACGATCTCATCAATTGTGATTGTGGTGGCACCCAATATCTTGATGACATAGAGTCCATCATTGTATAGTGTGTCGTTGATTTCGATTGTGTCGTTCACACGCATCCCGAGGGTCGTTCCCTCACCCACGTTGATCGTGTAATTTTCGATGGTGAGATTGCTTGCCCGGACGTTTACTTTTTGGAATTTGTTGTGAGTCAGCTCGCGGATCGATGTTTCAAACGCATCCAGGTCGCCCTGTTTGATGGCTGGATCGATCGCTTGAGCTTCGGTAAGCTTGAGGATCATATTGTCCCTCCTTGTAAAAAGCAAAAAGGGAGTAATATGCTTACTCCCCCTTGCTTGCCTTTTTGGTATTCTTTTTGGTTGGCTCCACGGCGACATCTTCGACCCATTGAATCAACGGTCTCAAGATGCTATTTGTGTACCCACTCAGTTTGGCGATGCGCTTTTCATCGGTGTTTGGACCAACGATAAACTCATCGCCCTCCTTGTAGTTGCACTTTTCTACGCCGTCAACAAAGCCGTAGATGACTTTATACATGGACTAACCCTCCCTCTTAAGCCTCGGCGACTTGTTTGACGAGGAATTGGACCATGGCTTTCGGTTCGACGACCTTGTGGCCGTAAACGAACAAGCCTTTGACTGCATCCGCGAAATTGCTTTCCGGACGGTATGCTTCGGTTTCGGAAACTTGGCCAGCATAAGAGATCGCTGCTTGGGTTCCGGCCGGGACTTTGTAGATCGCCGTGTCGGTCGTGTCTTTGACGATGTTGTTGGACATCGAGAGTTCGAATCCAGCCACGTTGGCGCCATCTACGAGTCCGTTTTCAAGGATTTCGTATTTAGACGTGAAACGCGGATCCTTGGACAGTAATCCGATGTACCAAGGCGGCAAGATGGCTTTGCGGCCAACACGTTCGATGTTCAACTCATCGAGCTTGACGCCGAGGTTGACCAATTCATCGTAAGCATTGACGGAGTTGATCTCGATCGGGGCCAACAGGGTACCGACCGTGCTACCCGCACCGGTGACCAATGCGGCGATTGCCTGGTCGATCTTGTCCGCGATCGCATAGGCTGCGCGTGCCATTGCTTTGTCAAGCAAATCGACGTTAGCCTGTGCAGCGGTGATATCTTTGACTTTGAAGTTGAAATACTTGGCTTGGTCGATGAGCAAGGTCTGCGTCGCGCCGTCTACATCATCAGCAGCGGCAATGTCAGCGCCCGTGTAATCTTTGATGGTGACGTCACCCATTTGGTTGATGACGACGGAGCTACCGAGTCCGGAGATTTCGCCCTCGTAGTCGGTGTTGACGAATCCCTTGAAAACTAACTTCTTGTCCAGGTTGGCGAGTAGTCTTGCAGACCACAGTTTGGGGATGAAATCAGATAGTGCCATTTGTGTTTACCTCCTAAATGGTTTTACTTTTTATTCTGTTGTTTGATGGCGTCCCAATTCTCGTTGATCTGATCAACACTCATTGAGTTGATGTCCAACGTGACGGTCTTGCCATTTGGTAACTTGGTGTCGATCGGTTTGTATCCGCCTTTGGCTGGATTCTTAGGATCGGGTGGGAGTTCTTCTTTTTTGAAGAATGTGGGATTGGTCTCTTTGAGAACCTTGACCCGGTTGTCCAAGTCTTTGACATTACCCTCTTTGTCCAATTCGACATCGCCGAGCTTGAACATCATATACTCAATGTCATTGGCACCGGCTGCTGTGAGGGCATCTTTGAGCTTTGATGTCTTGCGATCCTTGGCTCGTTCAACTTCAAGATCAGAAACCTTTTTCTCGTATTCTGTGATCTTATCTTGGAGTTCCTTGGTGTCCTTGGTCTCTTTCTTAAGATCGCCTACGAGCTTGTTGGCATTACCTAAATCGCCCTCAAGTGCCTTTACTCTATCCTCCGCGGTGGTAAGTTTGGCTTGAGTGGTTTGGACTGTCTTGCCGTGCTCGGCCATGATCTGATCCACTTGATCTTTAGGTAGACCAAGTTTTTCTAAAAAGTCACGATTCATTTTTATTTCCTCCCTTTCGAGTGATTAACGTGGCAACGCCCACGATGCGAGTGTCAGTTTAACGCCATGATCGGGCGATATAAAAGGCGATCTCTCGCCGTTTTACCAAAATATAAACTTGGCCAAGGATTTGCACCCTGGATGTCAGTTGCCAATTATGGATTGCCCTCTGACTACTATCCATGAGATAGCGTCTACCTATTCCGCCACCAAGTTTTGTTTAATGTCTTTGTTAATCTCTCGATAGATCTTCTTGCTCTGTTTTTTCTGAGCTTTGATCTTTCTAAAGCAATCGATCGCGCTTTCCACAATACTCTGACCGTGGATTGCCAACAGTTCACAGATAAACTCCTCATCAAAATGATGCTTGAGAAGTTGGTTTTGACCTTGCCCCATCTCGAACATCCAGGCATGGGTGATCTCATGAATCAACGCATGCAACAACTCCTCGTCCTTGAGATCGTCCCGGATGTATATCTCGCGCGAGGGAAAACAAGCCATCCCCCCCCCCCCCCACATTCTCAGCTCCGGCAGTGGGTTGATAGTACATTGCCCACTTGCGCCCAAGGATCACCGATTCAAGGAGCATCATGCTTTTGCCCTCGTTTTACGGTTGATCCACAGAATCAATCGGTTGAGATACTTCACGATTAACTTTTTCATTCGACCCCTTTCTGATCAAGCCACTCAGCGTATGTCATGTTACTGATGGCTCGTTTCGTCTCATTGTCCAGGCGCAATGCGGGCTTAATCTCATTTACCTCAGCGATCGTCGTGCATCGGCAATTGATATCCTCACTTGCGCGACCCATGAGACGTGGTCCTTGACCCTGTGCCCCGGTTGTTGGTGAGACAAAGTTCTCATCGACCCCGACGGTTTGACCATCAAGCGCTTGGTGAGAATGTCTTGTCTTTCTATCGAGTGTAGCCACCCATGTCTTTTTCAGAGTGACCCCGACTTTCTCGGCATCCTCATACGCCTTTTGAGTTGAGATCGAAGATGCTCGCCCCCCCTCGGTCCGCGCGATCCTTATGGCTCTCTGATATGACGCCTCAGTTTGATCCGCGATCCGTTTGGCCACATAGGCATATCCCTTACCGTCGATCGCGCCTTGAATGAGTGATCGAGTGGTTGTTTTGGCCAGCCTCTCAGTGTTCTTATAAAGCCGACGACTGAGTGTCTTGCCATCCACAGGTTTATTGACGATGCTCCGGATGAAACTCTTGTCCAATATTGAGACCGGGATGTTGATGTTTTCAGCGCCCTCGAGACCATAGAACGTACCGTAGTAGCCGTTGGCCACTTGTTCTGCGGTGCTGGTTTTGACGACATCGATCACTTTCCCATTGGCCTCGTCGAGGATCTGTTTGATCCGGGCGCCAATGTCGAATAGTCGTTCAGCTTCGAGACGTTGACTGAATGACAGCGTCTCGAATTGCTTAAGGTAGAGGTTGGCTTGTTTCTTAATGTCGATCAATGCCTCGCGATACGCCTCGTAGAGTGCATTGTCTGCTTTCTCAAAGGTTTGATCACTCAGATCATTGACGACTTTCGCCCACTTAGCTCGTTGATCCATTTGCCGCGACCTCCTCGGCCACGCCTATGACTTTCTTCGCTTGCGCCAAGTCGATACCCAATGATCCGGTTAGTATCGCAATCCCTTGATCGGGAGTGAGAGTTCCGTTTTTCACTTGTTCGACCACGCTCATCATGGATGTAATTTGCGCCCCATTGAGTGTTTTTGAAACGGAAGATACGGCTTGATTCAATTCATTGTCCGGATCCGTACCATCCGCGATGCCCGGCTTGTAGTCCTGTTCTTCAATGAGAGATTGGACCTCATCGAAATCGAGATCAAGTTGATCACAAATGAGCTTGAGGGCACTTTCTTCCCCAATGTATGGTTCAGCCGCGAGGATCGTTTGAATCATGACGCTCTTAGTGTCAGCTTCGGTCTTGGCGTTAGTGACGATATCGGTCTCATTGACCATCGTTTCACGTACGATCGTGACCTTAATCGCGCTCGGATCAAAGCCCTTACCCTGTCGGCGCTTGATGTCCTCCAGGATCATCTTGATCATCCATGAGAGCATTGCCCTCAAACGAGCCTCGGTTTTATTACACTTGAGATCCAGCAGCGCATATCGTGATTTGATTACGATGTTGGTGATGTTGCCGTCGCCGACCTGTGAACTGTCAAAGCCCATGCCGAACTTGTAGATGTTCTCTTTGTCCAGGTCGAGTTTGACTTTGCGCGCCTCGACCGGAATGTCGACCGTTTGGATTTCCATGCTCCCATCGACCGGGAGGGCTAATGTCTTTTTGGCTTTGATGTTCTGTCTCAATGTACTGAGATCGTCGCCCTTGAATCCCTTGACCACGTACACCGCATCGGTGAAGTCTTGGAGGTTATTGCTCATAAACGCGTTCATCAAATCGTAGTCATCGATGAGCGCCTTGATCGGAGCGAGATCGGTCTTTTGATTGATATTATTTGTAAGCTTGTAGAACGGGATCGCACCATACGAGCGCCCCAGCGTGGACCCATCGTCTGCGACGGCAAGTACATGCTGACGTGGATTCGGAAGTTTGCTCGCATCCGGTATGAACTTCCCTCTATTGTCGCTGACGAAGTACGCGACATCTTCTTCCGTCCATCGTTCGACATAGGTGATCGTGACGACCTTACTGTTTTTCGTGATATCTCGGTCATAGTATCGGATGAGCGCCACCAGGTCGTTGTTGTCATCATAGATCGGGACCATTTGCAAACTGTCGGCCGTTTCGAATTTCAACTTGTCCTCGCTCGTTGTCCGGGCATACAGATACTCACAGCCTTTGACAGATGAGCCTTGAGTTACGTCTTGGAGGGCGACTTGTAGATCGTCATCCACGTATTCCATAAGGTACTTTTTGAGATCCTCATTTTCGGTCTCAAACTCTACCGGGTTACTGAGCAGATATTGGACTTTCTGATCCACCAACTCTGTGAAAAACGGGTGGGGTATCTTGACATTGGACGCATATTTGTCCTCTTTCAATAGACCCTTGTCGTCGACATAGAAGATTCGATTATCGAGAATATCATGCTTATAATCATAGTAGTCAAGTCCGACACGAGCATCTCGTTTCAGAGTGCTTGCCCTGTCAGCTGCGATGACTGTGTGTAGGTGAGACGCGGCTAAGTTTAGATCGCCGCTTAAAACTTTTTCATTCATGAGTTTCCTCCTCTCTATGGGTTAATAAAGCCAAACATTGTTTCGAATTATATCCTCGAGCCCATAACGCACGGAGTCGATACTATGGTTGTCTCTGTCGGGGTACGATCCCTTGAGATTTCCATTACCGTCTCGTTCAAGCTCATAGGATGTAAACTCTCGGGCTGTATTCGGGCATCGTTCCGGATCGATGATGATTTCTTCGAGATCCTGGAGCCACTTGATTCCGTGTTCGGGGCTCCCAGCTCCCTTTTTAGCCGGTTCGATTCGTAATCCGAGATCTTCCATTTCTGCAATTGTGCGTGGTTCCCGATCGGATGTGATCCATCCGTTGAGGGGATTGAACGCCTTGATCTTTTCGACCGCTTGAGCGTTCTTGAGCCCTGTCTGATGTATCTCTCTAAAAATATAAATACGACGTCCATGCGCCGTCTTTTCATAAAAGATTTCTGAGTAATGAAGCGGATCCGCCGCATATCCAAAGTCGAGACCTCGGTATATTTTATCGAATGCATTGACCTCGTCATCAGTGATTCGTCTCACGGTGACATTGTTGAATACTTCGGCCCCTGTTCCGGTGACAACGCCCATGAATTCGTGGTCGTATCGTGTCGGATTATTTGCCTTGACGTACTCTGCCTCTTCGATGAACTGACGACCAAGCCATTCCTTGGGTACGCTCAGATAGTTCGAAGAATGCACCAGCGTGTCTTTTCTGAGAGCTTGCCTATCCACCTCTGTGTTGATCCAGCTGTTGACGCTCTTTGGCGGATTGTAGGTATAAAACACTCGAATGTCCTCACCGCCACGGACCAATGTTTGATTGATGACTGATAAGTCCTCTACGCCGCGAAACTCATCAACTTCCTCATACCATATGAATTTGGCATAACCTCGTCTGAATTTTGATGCCTTGACCTTTTTCGGTTTGTCAGCACCCTTGAATACGATGCGTTGTCCGGTTGGCTTGTACGTGATGGACAGTGGACTCAATGAGTCATGCCATAGATGACCTACACCCAAGATGTCGATGGCCCATAGCATTTGGTCATAGACTGATTCACGGAGCGTATCCTTGACACGTCGGAGGATGACTGCATTGGCATTAGGATCCTCCATCATGCCTTTGACGATTTCCTCAGCTACGAATGATGACTTGGTGGATCCGCGTCCTCCCTTGAGCCAATAGTAGTTATGATTCTTACGCTTGATGTCAACATGAACGGATCGGAATGAGGGTGCAATGATATCGGATAATCTAACTGTCGGCATCAATATCATCCACGATCTTGACTAAACCGACCTCACCGTTGATTTCAAGCTTGTCGGTCCACATGCCGTATCTTTTACCTAAGAGCTCAGCGGCTCTGATCTGCTCCTTGGTGGGTACTCGAATCTGATCAATGACTTGCTCACCCATACCGACACCTTTCAAGACCTCGTCCTTTCTCTTACCTCTCATGACATCCGTCAGATACTCAAGGACTTCCTCTTGTTTTGCAATCGTCGGCTTATCGAGCTGTAATTGACGCTCTTTGATGTAAGCTCGCACTTTCGGGGATCCCAACAATCGAGATGCATTTTGAGCCGCATAGTGAGGCGTATACCCCGCGGCAATCATGGAATGTCCGGCGTCTGCAGTGATAATGTACTCGTCTGCAAACTTCTTTTGCTTAGGGTTTAGATTGTATTTTCGTTTCGCCATGCGCTCTCACCTCCTTAGTGGCCGTCGATATAGACTTGCGCTTTGACTCCATCATGATTGTAAATGAATGTCTGAAAGACCTTGTGAGAATACACAAAGCCGTTGTTCTCGTTGTATTCGTCTGTTGGTGCTGCGGTACTTAGACCCATTACGATCGCCCCGTCATCATCCAGGGTGGACATCTGATGCCAATGACCTCGCTTGATGATACGTATCTTGCATTGAGCCATTTCCAGGCGCCACAAGCCATTGAATACTTTGATGAGCTTTGGATCGCTCTTCACCTTTTCACCGTGATTATAGCCCAGGAATACGCGGTGATAGACGTGGCGCTTAAACTCCCTCATGGTGCCGTCAACTTCGACTTGAGGGAATTTTTCACTCAAGAGATTGACGAACCACCATCCAAACGATTCGTCGTGGTTGCCTCGAGAGAAGATGATCTTGACGTGATCTGCCTGTCGCAATGCCTCCTCGATCAGTGGATAGTAGAATGACTTGGCATCGATCACCGCACGTTCCATGTCTGATCTATCGATCGGCGTGCCATTGGAAGTACGTCCTCTAAAATCATCGTTGTGGAATAGGTCTTGACCAATCACGAATAGGACTTGCTCCCAGCGCTGTCCGAATATGTATAGGGTCGATTTTAGTTGAGTTTAGGATTTGAATACAATCCAATTCAGTGAGCTTAATTTCTTTTACACGCACCGTGAGCTTACGATACGTATTGATGAAAAACTGCTCATCGTTGTTCCCGGTACCGATCTTTGATCCGGTTGATCCGGCAGTAACGATCTCAAACTTGTCGGGATCGAAGCCATGAGCCAGCAGCACCTCGTTGGGTCCAAGGGGCTCATTGATGTTCACCTCGAAGTAACGCGCATCCCGGAACACACCATCCTGGTTGATACCGCGTTCTTCTTTGGGAATAAATTCAAGATTTGATTTTTCACCTTGTTTGTCTCGCCAATATAGTGAATTGACGGCGTCGGACGTGAATGGTCGATCGAAACGCTTAGCCAGCACGGTGGCGATCTCGCCGAATCTCATCCCGTTATTTCTGAGCTTATCGATTATTCCCACTGCCTCGACTCTCTCGATTGATGTTAGTTTACGCATACATAGATTGTGGTTCTCTCTCTTTCTGTTGAAAAGGAAAAAAGCACGATCGACCGAGAAAGGAGTTAAAGCGGTCAAAACATGCTTTTTTCATATACTGCTATTTTTGATCAAAAAGTGAGAAAGGTGCTCGCCTGGCACCATTTCTACACTATCATACTATCACATAAATCTGCTCATTGTCTGCTCATCTTTTGCTCATCATCTTCGAGGTCCTCCAACGCATTGATCCCGAAGAGAAACACGCTGAATTCTTTCCGTGCATCCTCCAAATCTCGACGAGCCGTAGCGCTGCTGACGTTGAGCCGATTCGCAAGCTCTTCATAGTTCGATCGTGTCGATGCAATGTAATACTGCCGTAATGCCTTATATCGACGCATGGCAGCATCCCCGGCTTTATTCGCAAACCTTTCATAGGCGATCAACATCTCATCGATGTACCACACCATCTTTCGTGTTTTTGCTTTAGAGGCCATAATCGACTTAAGTTCTAATTCCCCGGGATCAAAGATTGATTCAGCATACTCGTTGATCTCGGCATCGATATTCGCACAGTGCTCTTTCAAGATATGATAATTCTTGAGGAGCAACTTTGTATTTCGTAGTCGCCAATCTTTCTCTTGCTTGATTCGCTTGATCGAATCATGGGTAATTTTCTTTGCGACCGATTGACTGATCGCCTCGATCGTTTTTGGATCGATGGTTTCGCTCATGGACTCACCTCCCGTTCACTTGATTCGGATTTTCTGCGTTCGACATAATCATTAAGCGGTTCGACGCTCATCTGATCCGACTCGGGCAGATAAGTGCAATGAATAACCATCCTACAGTCCGGACATATGGCTGATCCGAGGTGATGAAGTCCCAGCTCTTGCGCCATCGACTTTTCAATCTCGTGTTTCGCTCCGCATCCCGGACACGTGATGGGGTATCGCTGTCCGCCCATCATTCCACCTCCTTTTTTCGTAACATACTTCTAACTTGATTCAAGTCATATGTCCCCGGGTCGTTTGATCCAACTAATGTCATGGTTTGACTGAACATCATCACTCCATTTTCATCTCGTTTCTCGTCTATTGGCCCCGTTTGCCAGGATGCGTATTTGAAATCCGTAGTCCTCGCAAGCCTAATCAATTCAGCGGAAACAGCGTCACCGGTCACTCTCATCACGCCGCCTCATCTTCCCATCCGTCCCAATGTCCGTGCTTTTTCAAAACTTCGACAATCTCATCAATGTAGGGCTCATCGGTATTGATGACGATGTAGCACGGTTCAGGATTTTTGTTTTCGAGTATTCTCCGCCATTGAACGCCGCGTAAGATAGATGTGAGTATGCGTAGTGCTTCACCTCCGATCGTGTCGAGGTCTGTTTTCTTCACAACAAGGTGGGTTAGTCTTTTTGGCTTTTTCATCGTTTTTCCTCCTTGAGACGATCGATGACGAGAGCATCGATGACCTTAGTCGTCAAATCGCCGGATCCTGGGATTAGACCGCCCTCGGCCATCATCTGTCTGACTTTTTCTTCAACTCTCTTATCGGGCTTAGTTGATCGAGGATCCTTTCCGAGTAGATAGTTTAGATAAAACAATGCTTTTTCGAGATCCTCGTCGCCGTTCTTATGACGCTCTCGGGAAACGTACCTCAAGATGTTCCCCTTGATGTACCCTCGAAATTCCTCGGGGGTCAGCTGGTCCTTGACGTAGTCGATGACCTCGATACTACCAGCGGTATAATGACTCGGATGATTGACTTTGCCGTTGATCATTTCGTCACACCTCCGTCTCATCTCGATACTCTTCTTCAAGTCTTGATGCTTTGCCACTGAGGACGCACGATGCATAGAGCGCGGCCACCAGGATGACGAGTAAACCGATGACGATTTTAATGAAGATTTCCTCCATGTTTTACCTCGCGTTTCTCTCACCTGTCTTGTTTCTGCTGTCTTGTTTCTCATTTTTAATCGCTACCGTACATATATGTCCTTTTTTGACATATTTTCATGTATTTTATATACTTATATACTTCTTATAGTTAGATTGAGAGAAAAGATACAAGACAGCAAGACAGATGAGTCTTAAATGCTTATTTTATGGGCTTTTAACCTGTCTTGTTACCTGTCTTGTATCTCATTTTAGTGAATACTTACGAGACAGACGCAAGACAGCACCTGTCTTGTATCTTTTTTTGAATATTTGACTTACAAGACAGATAGTAATGTAAATCTGAATGATACAAGACAGGTAAACTCACTTTAATTTGATTCTGTTCGGATGCCTCATGATGAGATGATATTCGCGTTTTGTGCCCACACCGCCGCGATCCGATCCCTGTCCACTACGAATTTGTGTTGAGTCGAGATCGTGCGCCGCACAGAGCTCCGCCACAAATTGACGTCGACTGAACGGCTTGGCATATCCCGCGTCATAGCACCACTGCTTATACAATTCGTACCAATGTTGGGTGGTTTTGGCTTCGAGTCGCTTGGGGGGATAACCGGTGTCCTCGAACCATTGCAACACACTTGAGGACTCGATCTTATAGCCCTCGTTAGCCGCCACGACCGAGCGCGGGATACTGAATCGACCATGAGATCGCAGCTTGTGCAGACCCTCAATCGCCAGGTTGAGCAGATGGCTCATGGCGGTGTCGGTCATAACTTTGTCAGCGATATCCGGATCATAGTCATTGTCTTTCGGACTGAACTTCGCATTGAACGGGAGGATCGTGATGCGACGTTGCATCCCCTCCGACTTATCGCCAAAGTTCGGCATCTTATTGGTACTGAACCAAAACGTCGCATAGTTCAGTAGATCAAAGGGTCGCTGATTTTTTCGCTCGACCATGACACCCTCCCCGGATACGAGCTTCTTAAATTTCCCCGTATCTTTGATCGGCGTATTGCTGATGTCGTCACCGATGTTGATCAGTTTATTCTCGAGCTCCGCCACCTTAAATTTATCTTCAAGGTCAGTGAGCGAGAGGCTGGCCGTGTTCCGGTAGCCAAACAAATTCTTGACCATTTGGAGGATGGTCGATTTCCCATTGGATCCACTCCCGGTAAGGAAGAACGCCATTTGATGTCGCGTGTTTTTCAATAACGAGTAACCGACGATCTGTTTGAACAGCGTCATCAATTCTTCGTCGTTGCAGAATACACGATTGAGGATGGCATCCACGGAGGGATCGCTTAATTTCGGATCATAGATTGCATTGATCCGCTCGAAGTCAACATATTTCGGATCATGTGGATGAAGCTTGCGATGGCGAAGATCCAGGCGCCCATTCTTGACGTTGAGCCAATAGTCGGACTGACTCGCCTCCTCGACATGCGTCACGATCTTGATGTAGGTCAATACCTCGTTGCGCTGCTTTTGAGTGATTGAGGGGTAGAGGTCGATCATCTTGGCCAATATCGTATTGTCGCTCTCTTGGTAGTATCCGTCCTCATACACAAAGGTCCGGTCGTGATAAGTGATGATCTGCATTTCCTTGACTACATAGTCACCGAACACGTTATGCAAGAACGCCCCTTTGGGACTGAACCAGCCTTGCGCTTCGATGTCCTCCTCGGGTTTGAAACTCTCATCCCGGAGGATGGTGTTGATCTCAGCTTGAGGCAAGGGCTCCGCAAACACATAGTTGTTGATCAGATTGATGGTTGTTTTGATTTCCTCGCGTGTCATCTTTTTAGACTGCAGTGTGAGGATGTATTCGTAGAGGGCTTGATTGCGACCATCACCGCTGGCCATCTCGACAAAGTTATATTTGGATCCGAGTGGTTTGAGCCACGCCGGGATGTCAGCCATTTCGGATGTCTCACACTTACGGATCCATTGACGCCACGTACCCTCGTCTTTGATTTTGACGTAGGATAGTTTTGGGGACCCGTCATCTTTGACACCCCAGGAGCGATAATCCACATGCAGTGTGATTCCTGTCTTTGGCTTGATACTGTTTTTCATCGGCTCGGGGGTCTTGAACCAAAAGTGCATCCCCCGGGTGGTTTTCATCACCCGACATTTGATGTCCTCACCGCACACGATCTTGTAGATGATCTCAGCTGTTTTCGCGTCATCCGCATCGATCACGACATACGGTTGTTCAAGCATCATCCCCACGCTGGGGTAATCCTTGATCTCGACTTTGGTGTATGTCGTGGTAAGCTTTTCCACCGGTTTCTTTGTCCCGGATGCAAGTTTAATGTAACGCATTCAAGATTACCTCCCGGAACTGATCCAAGGTTGTCACCACGTGGGCTTGTCCACCGGCCTGTTCGATTCGCTGCAGATAATCCGCCTGGAGCGGGGTGGGCTTGTTATCGCCCACCTTGAGCTCGACGGCAATGAATTTTCCATTGGCACAGATTATCAGATCAGGTACTCCACGGGAGGAAAACCCACCCCCGTGTTGATTGATCGCAATGACGCTGTATCCAAAACTTTTCAATTGTTTGATATATTTTAAGCACTGCGTTTGGAGGTCTTTTTCGACCATTGATGTTACCTCCCTTTAGAGTTTCAAAAAGCGTTCGAGGCGATCTACACTTTGTTTGTAGGCATCCACATATTCTTTGAGAGTCATCGATACATTGGCATCAACGATTTCCAATTTGATATACTTGGCCACGGCTGTTCCAAGGCTACCGAAGTAACCCTTGGGTAGATAGATCGGGTTACCGTTCTTGTCTACCTTATGAGTATCTTTGAATAACGAATAGCTCACGCCGTCATGTTCGATGAGATAATCATCGCTAAGACGTATGACCATTAGTCGTTCCAATCATCATCGTCCTCAGTTGAGGTCGGAGCAGCTTTAGCCGCTTGAGCCGGTTTTGCTTTTGCCTTAGCTTTTAGTCCGGACGGTAAGCCCACATTCTTCGGATAAGGCTTTTTCTGCTCTACCTCGAAACGATCCTCGGTCATGTAGCACTTTTCGATGTTGGCAAACGATATGGAATTTCCACTCTTGGTGGGTTTTGTGCCAACTTTCATGGTAATGTCGGCGCGGATGAATTTACCCACAAGGTCGTCCGGATCGATCTCTTCAACTTTCCAATCGCCAAGCGCCGCACGTCCAAAGTAACTGAACGCCTTGATCGCACCCTCGCTTTGTTCCCCGTCGTTGTCGATCAGATTGAAGTTGTTGTTGACGACTTCGCCCCGTTCGTTTTTGAGTTCGATCTCGACTTTGCCGTAGGTAGTATCGTAATTCGTCTTTGTGATGACAAGCAGGATTTTCTCGCCCGCTTCGCTGATGAATTGTCCATTGGACTCTGATAATTGAATTTTTGCCATGTGTTATTGGCCTCCTTTTTTATCTTCGCTATCCTGTTCCGGTAAAGCTGGTTCGATCATCAGAATGTGATCGATAGAGACGAATGTTTCGTTATCACAAAATACTCCGCCCTCGTTCACCCATGCGTTGCTTTCGAGGTGACGCATGTTGATGTATCGACTTGTGGTGAGTTTGCGACCGTCTTTGGTTGTTATTATGAATTCACTCACTCACTACCTCCAGCGCCTTGATCTGTTTACGTATGGTCGCCTTAGCGGTCGTGATGAGATACTCGGCATACAGGTCCGGGTGATCCTTTTTAAACTTAATCTCATTAAATGAGGTTTCATCCTTGATGGATCGGTTGACCCTAAACTCATACAATCCGGACTTGATCGCGACGGTGTTGTCTTGATCGGTAAACTTCGCCTCAAGCTCCTTTTTGAGCCCGTCCTCGGCCGCTTTGAGTCGGTCGGCATAAGGTTTCATCTCACGTTCATTCGCATCCAGGATGGGTCGCACCTCGTCCAATGTGGCGAGATAATCATCGATGCTTTCCGTTGCCTCGACGCGATTGGTTCGGAGTTCCTTGAGGATCTCAGCGTCTTTCTTTTCATCGAAGTCCGGCGACATGAGGTTGTTGACAAACTTTTGATGCCACTCGATTGCATCGGCCATGTAGTTGCTGATAAGCGTATCATCGAGGTCGAATTGAATGACCTTTACCGTTTTGGCGCTGGCCACAAACTTGGTCGGATCCTCGTAGATCGATTCATCCAGGAACGCGACCGCGAATACGACTTGTGTGACATTGAGAAGTTTTGCGTAAAGCATCGCCTGGATTTTGTAGTACAGTGGGATGTCGGTCTGCCAATCTTCGGCGCGTTTTGTGGTCTTGATTTCAATGACCGCCTTGGGTGCCCCTGTCTTTTTATTGACGATCAGTGCATCCCACATGCCTCCGAATATCGGTTCCTTTGGCCAAAAGTCAAAGCGCATCTTGGTGAAGTCTTTTCCGAAATACGTTTCGGGATCGACCACACGTCCGGGGAACACTTGATTATTGAGATACTTGATAATCATCGGTTCAATCGTCTTTCCGGCGATCGTGTAGATCGAATCCTCGAACGGCTTGGCATAAAGCTTGGTCATGTCGCACCAAGCCTCAAACGCCGTACTCCAGGCGTTCAGACCGAGGATGGTGGCGAGTCGTGTGCCGGTGATCTTTTTGACCTCGCCGAGCTTCTCGAGCTCTATGTGGTTGTCCTTTATTTTATAGTTCATCCTTTGATTCCTCCCTTTTCATACCGTTGAAACGGTCAACTTCATTCTCATGAAGAGCTATTCGCGTTTTAATTTTCACCCGATCAACCTCGTCAAGTTTACATTCCACGAGCATTTGATTCTCGAGGTGGTTGACGGATGATAGTCGTCGAATGTTGTCATCAATCCAATCTTTCTTTGCTTGAGCAGCAATTGCTACGGTCTCACTCATTTTCATCTTGCGTTACCTCCACCGGTTGATCGATGGGTTTAAGTTCTTTGAAGATGCGTAGGCTCTCTTGGTGAAAGGCGAGGCTATTTCTAATGGTAGCCTTTTGCCCCCTCTTGTACTTGAATCTATGACCAAGCTGCGATTCGCACTCCCTTATTAGGAGCTCGATAGCAACGATGCTCTCATCGATTTTTGCTTTGGTGAGCTTAAGTGCTTTTCTTGATTCAAGCCACGTCCGCTGGGTGGAAGTCAGTTCAACTTTATCCATTGTTGTCATCCAACTCGTCGATGCTTTCCTCCAAGTCCATGATCAGCACGCCGGCCTCCACCTTGGTTGGTTTCGTTTTCATGGTCGCATTGATGAACGCCACGACATCGTCTTGCCCAGCGGCTTTGAGTTGATCACGATGCTTTTTGATGAGCGCTTTTTGTTCAGCGGTTGCTGGTTCATCTTTCGCCATCAATTCCTTTTTGATTTCTTCACGCTTTTCGGGGGCGGCGGGACGATTGGTTTTCGGTTTTGATTCTTCATCGTTTTCCGGATCATTATTTTCTGCGATCAAGAAGTTGGTGGCGATAAAATACTTGAGCGCTCCGGTCATCGCTTTGTAGATACCTTTGTCCCCGGAGTCAGCACCTTGACCGAATGAGGTGTAGCTGCGACCCTCGCCACTGATCGGATCAAAGATGGTGTATGTCGCTTTGACCGTGGTTAGATGGGTCCAATTCCCGGCGTTGGATTGGGATAGGTTTTGCATGAAATCGACCTCATTGATGTCTGAGAAGTAATCCAGGCCGATCGCCTCGAGGGCTTTCTCGAAATACTTTTTATACTGCGCCTCGGTGATGTAGCTGTACTTTTGGGCGACGTTTATCCCGTCCTTTTCCCAAACGTAACTCGCCATCTCTTTGCGTAGATCGAACATCTTCTCTGCGAATGATTTCGGTGTCGCCGGGGTCACTTCCGGCGTAGTCTTTACTGCTGCTTTTGTGGTCATAATTGACTCCTCCTTTTGTAATTCATGGGGCGCTTTGCCCGTTTTCAAACCTAAGTCGTATTCTTGCTTTGTTACCTGGAAAGACAATTCATGGTCCATGTTCCCTTGAATATAAGGTTCACCGACGTGTAGTTTCCAATAACTATCGGATTCCGGATGATAGAAGAATCTTTCATGTAATAGGTCAGCAATGCCTGGTTTCATCTTGCTTTCTTCCTCTTTTCTCTCGGGTAGCCCTTGATCGCCAATAAAGTCTTGGATGCGTTTCTTAGCCATATCGATGTAAAAGTCCACATCGATTAGGTTTTTGATCGGGCAATGCTGCACTGCATCTACAAGATGGTTTTCGTTGTCAATATGGCAACTGTCGGGAAGATTTGCGATCTTGTCTTTGCGTCCATCCTTTTTGATTTTGTAGATCGTGCCGTGATCACTGTCCAGGCTGGCATACACACGATTCACCCGTTGGATTTCGTGAATGTCGTCTCGGTCGCCGTTGCGCCATATTGTTTTGTCATAGCTGCGCCCGGTCTTGGCGATCATCTGAAAATCCAGGATATTCTCGGCTCGATCAATCGTGTCCTCGACCGGTATACCGTTGAGCAGATACTCGACGATGGCTTTGGCCACGATCGGGATCGACGCGTTTTGATACGTTCCCCCTGTGTAGTTGGAAACGTACGCACCCTTGACCTTGACCTTACCGCCCGCATACTGCATGACGTAGTTGTTCACGTCTTTTTGAAAAATGCGATCCACATCTTCATACTCCATTACAAACCCGGTGCGCTCCTCCCATTCATTGACCACAGCTTTGACATTGTCGTCATCTAACTCTTCGTACTCGATCAAGATACCGTCCGTGTTGCTTTGAATCAGCCCCACGCTCGAGATTGAGTCGAGCTTTTCGATCAGATCAATGAGGTATAGTTGTCCGGATATACATACGCTGTTGGCCATCAGCGGATCATAGAGCGCATTGTACTGATTGTTCATCGCGCCGTAAGTCGTATTGAGTACCAGCTTGAGCGCCTCGTTCTTGGCTTTGTCGCCGTTCTTCTTGGCTTCGACACGTTCATGGTAGACTTGCACGAAGTCGTCCGGATCTGTAACCGCTCGGCTGACATAGCCGTTTTGAATCATGAGGCTCGGATAGTAACTTGTGACGTCTACGTTGACGAGTTTGTGACCATCCCCACTCACACCTATGTAATTGGGAATCGCTCCGTGTAGGCCTCCGTAGGCGAGTGTATGTTCAACTCCAGCGATCACGACAGTGGCTCGACGCTCATATGTCGGATCAACATCTTTGAAGAATGCCCTCACCTCTTTGTTCGCGACCTTGAGATTCTTAGGCCGCTTGTAATCTGTAGCATCACCCCACGCTTTGGGCTTGGATCCTTTGCTTGTCAGATAGGCGGCGGTGAGCTTGGCGTTGGTCATCCCCATGGATTGTCCCGGAGTCAGACCGGCGAGCGCCCCGACGTAGATTTTCGATTCGAGATAGGCTTGGCGTTTCTGCCGGAGCCGATCGGTCGCGTCTACGTCCCATTTGCAATACTTGAGCGTTTCTATCCACTCATCTTCGGTAAGCGGTCGGTCGAGGTCAAATGGCACCGGACTTTCGACAATGTCGAGACCCATGTTGCCCTCGATCTCTTTGAGTGAGAGCGTGATCGGTAGATCGTCGCGGATGTCGTAGGTTTCAAATGGCATTCGGTGGTAGTTCCATTTGGACCATTCCCATCCTTGACCTCCGCCGATGATGAAATCGTTGAGGTCCTTGATGTCCGCAAGGCAGAATCCGTAATAGATCGCCTTGAGGATGTAGTCGTCATAGTGCTTGTTGTTGAATCCGCACAAGAGGAGTCCATCGTGTTGGTCCATCCATTCCCGGATGTTGGTATCGATGTTAGCGGCGATCTTGACGAAGTGAGTCACCTCATCGATCTCGATGTCTTTGAACACGACCAGCCATCCGTGCTTGAATACCTCGATGTCGAAAACGAAATGATTAGTCATGCGGAACACCGCTTTGTTTGAGTTTTTCCTCGAGTTCGGCAATTTTTTCCTCGAGCTCATTGACCTTTTTCTCAAGATCATCAGCACGTTTCAGTTCGCTATGCCAACGCTCCTCGTTTTCCTCAGCTGATTCCTCAGCCTCTTTCAACTCATCCTCGAGTTCTTTAGTTTTGGATTCAAGGTCTTTGGTCACATCGTCGTAAAGCGTATTGACATCCACCTCATCGTTGAATCCATATCGACCTATGGGCTCGATGAGCACCAATTTAATGGTATCGAACGGGTCGACGACGAGCGTTGCCTCCGCACCTCCGCGCTTGGTGATAATTATTCCTTTGATTTTACTTGTCATGATTTCACCTCCTATCTCATTTTTACGTTGAGATCATCGGGGATCCCTTTTGGTTCTTCTTCATCCTCGAAGAAGTCGGACAGTTCGTACTCGGGTCGGGTGATCCGATGGTTTGCATACCAATCGTCATCCGGTGAGCGTAGTTTCCAGGCGCCGTATCCTGGTATTTCAGTTTGGGTCATCTATTACCCTCGCATAGAGATGCATGATCTCTTGGCATGTATCGATTAGTTGGAATGTGAGCTCACCCATCCGGACAATGGCTGCCTCGCGAGGATGAGTCTCATTTTGAGTGATGACGTCTTTGGTTGGCTCGATCGAAATATGCGGTGACGGCATTGGGGATGTCGGGCCGGACAGGATTGATTTTTTCATGAGGTGATGCATTAAATCGGGAATGTCCATTTCACTCTCGGGCTTGTTTGGGATATACGGTGACGGTCCCCCAAGCCCGAGAGATGCGTTGTGGAAATCGAGATCGCTAAGGATGCGTACTTTCTTTTCTTCCACCGGAGGGACGATCGGATTTTTTCTCGGTCTACCTCGCTGTGGTTTATCCTCGATCCTTGACTTCTCGACTCTCATTTCATGCTCACCGAATTTCGTCTTGTCTTCGAGGGTATAGTGACTTGTCTCGGTGTCAATAAGCCGACAGTCGAATCCTTTTTCTTTCAGCTCGGCAAGGAGTGACTCTTGATCCTTGACACACTTTTTAATGATGATCGTGTTTCCGGTCCGAGCGAGCTGGTCCAACACATATTGATCGATGCGATTCATGTGTTTGACTTTGGGCCTGGGTTCTTTGTGTATCTTCGGTGGTTTGTATTCAGACTCGATCGGTTTGTTGTGGATCCTCGGCTTATCCGCGTTCGGGTTTGCCTCCCGATCCTTGAGGATTTGGTCGATCGCTCTCTCAATGTTTTCCCATCTCTTATCCGTGATGGGGAACGTCCCCATACGGAGTTGCGCGATAGTCACCTTACTCACGCCCACATAATCCGCCAAGGTGAGGTTCATGATGTGATGTTCCGCCATGAGATCACAGAGTTTCTTACGTCGTTGTTCTCTTTCTTTGGCTTTGTCCTCGGTTATCGGAGGACGGCCGAACGATTTTTCATTTTTCATCCGAGTCCTCCTCGATGACGATGGCCGTCATTCGATTTCCTTTGTCCCTCTTGGCGTTTGTCGGTGATGCCATGAATTGCACGTGATCGGGTTTGATGTTGAGGCGTTTTGCGCACTCCTCTTTTGTGCCGATCATAATGAATTTGTCGCCCTTATAGATGGCGTATTCCTTACGTGTTGACATGGCTTTACCACTGACGTTTTGCCCGGTGCTTGGCTTTGCGGATGTCGTCCGCGCACTTTTTGCAATAGAGCGTAGTCCCGTGGAGGGATAGAGAATGCCCGTGGCGATCGCATTGTGCACGACCGACCAGGCGCTTGGCGATGATTCGTCTTTCACGGTGATTCATGGGTTTACCCCTTGCCGCGGATGATTCACGGCTGATTTCGATTTTACTGATTGTCATTTTTTTCCTTTCTGTTGCCGGACAAAGTCCAGCAATACTTCCTTTCCAAAATCACTACCGTTGGTGACCGTGGTGTAGATTTTTCGTTCGATCGTCCCTTGGGTGATCAAGTAGTAGTACGAACACGGATGATGTTGACCGATCCGGTGGATCCGATCTTTTGCTTGCTCATTGATCGTCGAGCTTAAGGTGGGCTCGTAGAAGATGATCATGTCGCTTGCGTAGAGGTCAATCCCGGCGTTGGCTGTCTGATACTGACATACGATGACTTGGATGCTCGGATCAGATTGAAACTGTTTCCAAATCGTTTTGTCTTTTTGATCCCCGTCGAGGATCGTATGACTGATCTGCATCCCATCCAATAGCGCGTGAATACTTTTGATCGAATGCTTGAAGTCTGCGAAGATAACCGATTTTTTCTCACCTCTTGCCTCAAGCAACTCTTGTACTATTTTTAATTTGTCACTTTTGAGTTCGATAGTTTGACCGTCCTCATCGATGATGAATCCACTGCATAACTGTCTGAGTTTAATCGTTCGGGTGAGTGGGTTTTGTGCCTCTATCTCGAGTTCAGCGATGAAATTGTCGAGCATCTGCTTGTACTTGCTCTTTTCTTTCAGTTCGACCTCGATGACTTCGTCCGGTAACTTTTCGGGTAGGTCCAGGCACTCATCTTTGGTAATGCGATACGAGTGATCGGCGATGATCGCTGTCAACTCGTCGACATAGCGGTATTTATATGGCTTGAAGAATTGATTGATGAAGCAATAGCGATTCTCAAATTGCTTGTAGGTCCCGAAGATGATCGGGTCCAAGAAATCAAACTGCGACCAATACTCCTCGAGATGACCGTTGCTCATCGGTGTCCCGGTTAGAATGTATCGGTGGGTAGCCCTTGTACCCATCTTCCGTACACACTTAGATCGATTTCGGGCGCGATGCTTAATGAAGTGCGATTCGTCCAAGACGATGCAATCCCATGTATCGTTGTAGATCGCCGGTCGCCGCCAAACCTTTTCGTAGTTAATTACAGTGACATTCTTGAGCTGCTGCCTTTTAGACGAGGGCATCTTATCAATATCCCGAGTCCAGGCGCCCATCGTTGAGATCGGTGCGATAATGATTGCATTGCTGATCTCGTTGATGCTCATCAGATAGGCGATGTGATAAAGCATTGGGAGCGTCTTTCCTGTCCCTTGCTCCATGAACAGCGCATAGGCGTTTCGCTCGAGTAGATGCTGGCGAGCTTCTTTCTGATGTTCAAACAACTTAATTGACATCACTCCACCGTTCGGATCATTGCGATCGACCCGGAAAAGAGTGAGTTGAAGTTTCCGGATGACTTGATGTCATTAGGCAGCTTGTCCTTGTTCACGATAAACTCGAGCATGGATCCGTCCGGGGTTGACGTGCATCCCTCATGTTTGATGTCGCCGATCATGGCGTTAATCACTTTTCCATCCTCAAACACGATGAGATACTTTGTTCCGACCGGACCGTACTCAGCACCCATCGCAACGAGAATGTTGCCATCCACCATGCGGAATCCGTAATTGGCGTCCGTGGTTGCCCGCTGTTGGAGTTTCCATTGTGCCGAGCTCGGGCTGGTGATCGCGGCGTAGCTCATCCAACTCTTGAACGTTGACGTCGAGCAGACCGGAACGAGAGTTTGGTTGATCTCGTCGGTTAGAGTTTGTACTTGCTCTGCGAGTAATTCATTCTCACGTTGTAAGGCGTTGATCGAGTACCATAGCGCGTGATTCTCTTGGCTCACATCTTCCAATCGGGTCAATATTCTTTCGAGCTCTAATTCGCTCTGAACGCGTAGTACCGTGGTGAGACCGGCGATTGTAGACGAGGCGAGGAATAATGTCAGCGCGATCCGGAAATTGCGATCAAGTCTTGATCTTTTTGTTTGATTCATTAGGTGCTCCTTTTTTCACTAATAGCTCATACGCATGGACGGTTTTATCATTGATCTCGACAACGTGATCTTTGATGTCATCCACACGCTGACCGTTGGCCAAGATATGTATGACCACGCAAGCGCTCCTTTCGTCGGTTGCAAGATTGCAACTTCGGTCTAAAAAAAATAATCAGACGGGAAAATCTTGTAGGTCTCACAGATGAGACGCATTTCTTGCACGCTGAAATCACGGCTTCGTTTACCGTTTAGAATCAAGTTCAGCTTGTTTCGCGACATACCCAACAGAGTGGCAACTTCCTGTTGCGGGATGTTTTTTTCAGCAAGAAAGCCCTTGAGTTTAGAATAACTTTTCGGCATTGTCTTTCCTCCTTTCTCTCATGGGCGCATATCTGTAATTTGGGTGGGGGAAGTGACCAGGACGACGGGGGATCGTTCGGGAGTTTCAGATATGCACCCATCAGAGAAAGGCTCTCTGATTTATCGTTTTTGAATCAAATATTGAACCCCGTCTATCTCGATGAACATGGAGTTGTCACTCCCCTCGAGGTAACTGAGGCAATGATTCCCTCGCTCTTCCAGGTGATCCTGGAGGGCGGCGAATATCTCGTCCATCATTTGTTGTACCAACACACGTGGGTGAATCTCAGATCGTGTACCCAGGGCTTATCGAGATCAACGAGCTCCGAATATTCGACTTCCCCGTTCGAGTAGTAGCCAAACCCATTTCTACCGGATAGCGATCCCTCATCAACCTCCTTGAAGAATTCCTTGATAGTCATGAGCTCGCAGTGTTTGGATATTGGTGTTTCGGTTATGATCGAATCCTCTTTCTTTTCCACCAGGACGCCGACCATCTCGTAGAATTTCTTTTCGGCATGACGGCGACAATCAAAGTAGTGACCATACGCCCATTCATAACCGACACCATCCGGCCAGGCATCTGCTAAGTTTCGTACGGTGACCCAGGGGGTCGGATCACCCTCGTCGAGGAAGTGGATGACGGCACAATTCCCGTCATCGTTCTTGGAAAAACTGATAAGCTCAAATTCACGGGTATAACTCCCTTTGAGTCTGAGTGTCGGCGCGTAAAGATGTTTGTTCATTGCATTGCTCCTTTGATCTCTAATGGATCAGAATGTTTCTTTGAGTTCCCAATTCCCTTTTCCAAGGAAGAGGTCACAGAATTCCTCGGCGTCCGGGCGATCGTCTGCGAACACCTGGATCGGCCAGCGAGTATCGTCGCACGTCAAGCGGTAGTCCCAGCTATGTAAGAATTTGTTGTAATGCTTGATCATCAATGATGATTGACGGTGCCTCGTCGCCCCACTGTTCGCTTTCCATCAAGTAGAGTTTCTTTCCGTTGATGGTGGTGCGATCGATTTCATACCATGTACCGCGATGTCCGGCGATTCTCAACTTTTCAATCTTGCTCACTGTTTTGCTCCCTTGGTTGCGTACTCGCAACTTGACACCATCATCGTACACATGTTCGTGTTGCGTGTCAACAACTAATTTTATTTATTTCATACATATGTTGCGTTTAAGAAACAGATGGTGTATATTTTCCTTAGAGGTGATGAGGATGAGCGATTTCGCTACCAATCTTAAAAAATTGAGAATTTCGAGGAATATGAACCTTGAAGAGTTGGCCGATGCAGTCAATCAGCGATATGACACAAAGTACAGTAAAAGCACAGTTTCCCGGTGGGAAAGCGGCACTGCCCCGACATTGGAGTCGGTGGGAAACTTGTCCAAGTTTTTCGGAGTGACGGTCGAAAGTATCATAGGATTTAACCTGGACGACCGGGGTGTCAATCCGATCGACACTTACATTCCAATTTTGGGTACGGTTGCCGCCGGGCTACCGATCGATGCCGAGCAAAACATTATAGGATACTCCGCCGTTCCACCGATGTACGTTAAGAAAGTAAAGAATCTCTTTTATCTTCGCGTTAAAGGTGACTCAATGGATAAAGAGTTCCCCGATGGTTCGGATGTGTTAGTGGACGTTGACGCGACAGTAACGAATGGTAGCATCGCCGTCGTATTGGTCAATGGTAACGAGGCGACAGTGAAAAAAATCCGCTTTGAGGACGATCGAATCATTCTCTTTCCCTTATCGAATAACCCGGAGCATAATCCACAAATCTATGATCCATCTAAAGTTGAGATCAAGATTATCGGTAAAGTTGTCGGTGCTTTCAAAACATATTAAAGGAGGTTCATAAAATGAACGGACAAGAAATGTATAATGAAGTGGTTAAATTGGCAACGGTTAAGCCTACCCCTCAAATGGCTAAGTTGCTTCCAATGGCGTTCGAAAACGCATTGGCCAAAGTTGGCAATGATGAGGTGAGAACGTATTTTTGGGGCGACATTAAGAGAAGCTCTACAAAGCTGAGTGGTATTTTTACTTTTGTTTTGACATCGCAAAAACTCATCATGTCTCAAAAAAATCTAATGAGCTCTACGGTGGATTCAGTTTTTTTGAATAACATCACTAACATTTCGAAAAGCAAAAGCATTGGATTTTCAAAACTCGACTTAGAGACAATCAATCATAGTTACTCAATTGCAAGTAATGAAAAACTGATCGATAGGGTTATTGACCTGGTGAATGAAATCAAGAGCGCTCCGGTCAAGTCCTCGGTTGATTCATTTGAACAAATTAAGAAGTTGAAAGAACTGCTCGACATGGGGGCCATCACGCAAGTGGAGTTTGATGCCAAGAAAAAGGAATTGTTATAGGGGTTGATGAAATGCAAAGGGTTGCTCTATATATTCGTGTATCGACACAGGAACAAGCCGATGAGGGGTATTCGATCGGAGCACAAACCGAGCGACTTAAGGCATATTGCACGGCCAGGGATTGGCTCGTCTTCGACACCTATATTGACCCTGGTTTCAGCGGATCCAACACAGATCGCCCGGCGCTTAAAAAACTGATCCACGACATCAAGAGAAAGAAAATCGACACCGTCCTGGTCTACAAGCTTGACCGTTTATCGAGATCACAAAAAAACACCCTCTTGCTGATCGAGGATGTCTTTAACAAAAATGATGTGTCTTTCGTGTCCATCAATGAGAATTTCGACACATCCACCGCGTTCGGTCGGGCTATGATCGGGATCCTTTCAGTGTTTGCACAACTCGAAAGCGAACAGATCCGTGAGCGCACGATGATGGGGCGGATCGAGCGCGCCAAAGATGGCTATTTCCACGGAGGTGGATTTGATCCGATCGGATATGATTACGTCGACGGAAACCTTGTTATCAACGAATATGAGGCGCTGCAAGTCCGCAAGATTTTCGAATTGTTTTTAGATGATCGTTGGCCGATCACCCGGATCCAGCGGTTCATGCAAAAGAATTATACGACCAAGCACGGATCCTGGGCGAGCCACTCCTCAGTTGTAAGCACGATTGTCCAGCCGATCGTTGCCGGTAAGATACTTTATAATGGCCAAATCTATGAGGGCCGACACGAGGGAATCATCGATGGGGAGCGGTACGAAAAAGGCATCGCGCGTTACGAGGAAATACGATGGAACAAAAGAGGCACAAAAGAAGTTAAGAATCCGTTTATATCAAAGCATGTACTTGCGGGATTACTCTATTGTAGCCACTGTGGGGCGCGTTACTTCGCCAAGGGTAATTATAGCGGGCGAGGTGACAATCGCTATTACCGCCCTTACTATACATGTTATTCGCGGGCTAAAACGAACCGAGCGATGATCCGAGATGATAACTGCATGAACAAATCATACTTTGTCGGCGACCTCGACGAGATCATTATCCGGGAAGTGAAAAAGCTCTCATTTGATCCATCGTACATTGACACCCTCATCAAGCAAGCTGCAGCTGAGGAAAAGCCCGACGAGAACGCCATCATCGAGGAACGGATCGCGGAGGTAGACAAACAAATCAATCGGATCCTGGATCTGTTCCAACTTGGGACGATATCTACGGACAACTTGATGGATCGGATCGACACTCTGAACAAACAAAAAGAGCAGCTCTTGGATCAGTTGGTTGACGATCTTGACAATGGTCCCCGAGTGAGTCCCACGGATGCGTTGGACTTATTGAAAAAAGCCAACGAGATCCTGGATGGTGAGGACGCAATAAAAAAGAGAGAGTTCTTAACCTCTCTCATTGATCGAATCGAAATTGATGGGGATGATCAGATCATCCATTGGGCGTTTATCTAAGCGCTTATTGTTTACCGTCTGATAAGACATGAGATTACTTCTACGTGCACGGTCTGAGGAAACATGTCCACCGGTTGGACGATTTCAACTTTATATCCTTTTTCACTAAAGATCGTGAGATCTCTCGCAAGGGTACCCGGATCGCAGGAGACATAGACGATACTGCGAGGGGAGATGTCCACGATCGCATCGATCGTGGGTTGGTTGAGACCTTTACGCGGGGGATCGACGACGATGACATCGATGCCGATGCCTTCGTCATGGAGTTTACGTGCGGCTTCACCCGCGTCGCCGGTGATCCAGGAAGCGTTGGTGATTTGATTGCGTTTGGCGTTTTGTTTCGCGTCTTCGATCGCTTCGGGGATGACTTCGACACCGATGACTTGTTTTACGAATTTACTGATGTATAGGGCGATCGTCCCGACGCCGCAATAGAGATCCATGACGGTATCGGTGGGTTTGAACTGTGCGAACTCGATGACTTTGTCATAGAGGACTTTCGCTTGGATCGGATTGACTTGGTAGAACGATTTGGAGGAAATGGAGAAAACGCAATCGCCAAGCGTATCGGTGATCGTCGTGGCGGGTGTCAGTGCGATTTCTTCATCGCCCAGGATGACGTTATCTTCCCTGCGGTTGATGTTTTGGATGATCGATTTGATTTGGGGGAAGGTGTATAGCAGTTCCTTGACCAACTCTTCCTTCAGCAACATCCCTTCGTCCGAGGTAATCAGGACGACCATGATTTCTTCAGTCACGATACCGCGCTTTAGTAAAACCCAACGAAGCGTGTCGGGGTAGAGGTGGCGGGAATTGTAGAAATCGAGGATGAAGGCGAGGATGTCGTTTTGGATCGTGTGTTGGAGGAAGCAATCGGTGAACGGGATGATGTCGTGGGTTTGGGCGCGGTAGAAACCGCAGATCATCTTGCCTTGCTTGTCTTTACCGATGGGGACTTGGACTTTATTGCGATAACGCCAGGGATCGCTCATCGTGAGGATCGGTTGTACCTGGACATCGGTTTTCGCGACCCGTTGGAGTAAGCCTTCGACGATGTTCTGTTTGAACGAGGCTTGTTCGAAGGTGGAAAAATGTTGGATCTGACATCCCCCGCACGCGGAGGCGATGGGGCATTTCGGGGTGACGCGTTGGTCGCTGAAGGTGATGAGGCGACGTACTTTGGCGTAGGCGTAGTTCCTGCGCGAAGAGACGACTTGGACTTCCGCTTCTTCCCCTTTCATCAATCCTTTGACGAACACGACGAAACCGTCGACTTTCGCGACTCCGTAGCCATTGTTGTCATAATCGACGGCGGTCACCGTCAGCATGTCTTTTTCTCTCATGAAATAAAAGAGGGGCTTACCCCTCTTGATTCTCCGTTTCTTCCGCATTGAGTTTGTCCAGTAATTCCTGTGCCAATTCGGGATTGAGCGGCTTGGAGACTTCCTGGATCTTCCATGTTTCCATGTTCGCATTCTTCACGAGGATGAAATAGAAATAGTTCGCTTGGTCTTTACCGTCTTTCAGATTGTAGACGGAGATTTCTAGGTCATACATCTTTTTCACTTCGTCGGAGGTGAAGTAGGTTTCGATCGGAAGCGTCGCGATGATCGAATTATATACTTGGGTCGACAAGGCTTGGACGCCGGGCGCATCGATCAGGGTATCGGCCGTATCGACGGTGATCCGTACGGTCGCCGATTTCAAATTGACCGTCGCGCTTTCGACGTTGGTCAACCCGTCCAAGGCGGTTTCCACCGTCGTAAGTTGTTCGCTGGTGATCTTGGGGTCGAGGTCGTTGGTGAAGCGGCTGCCGAAAAGCGGTGTTCCCGTCCCCAGCGTCGCGTCGTAAAGCAAGTATCCGAAAATGATCACCGGCACCATAAGAATCGCGATCCCTAGGACCAGGATCACTCCGGCGACGCTGATTCTGCGGCGTTTTCTCGTTTTTGTTTTTGTTTTCGTTTGTGTCATCGTATCCACTCCTCAGGGGTTATTATACCTTATTTTCGATGTGTATGCATCTCTTCCTGAAAACATCGGGTCAGGGACGCGGTGTCATCGTCTTTCGCTTGGCGCTGAAATCTTCGCTGACGATCGTAAAGACACAGACGCCTTGGACTTCCCGGGATGAGAATTCGAAGTTCTCTTTGCCTGTCTGACGTTTCATCAAAAGCTTGAGCGCCTCGAGTTTCGATGACTCCTCTTCGATGAATTCGACCTTGCCGTTTCCGATGATGCTGGAGAACGCGAAACTATAGTCGCATGCCCTCTCGCCGTCGATCAATTCATGGTCGCAATCCATTTCGAAACAGACGTCGGGATGCTTGCGAAGGATGTCGATCTTGCGTCCGCTCTTGGCGCTATGGAAAACCAAGGTCAATTTCCCTTGATTTAGCGTATAGCCGAAGTTCAAGGGGACAAGATACGGTTTCCCTTCATCGACCATCGCAACCCGGCAGATCACGCAACGATCGATAATCTCTCTGATATCTTCCTGGTTTGTGACTTCTCGGTCGCTTCTTCGCATGGTTGTTTCCTCCGGTGCAGATTGATTGTATCATGATTCCACTCTTGATTATACTTAAGATAACGAGGTGCACCATGGAAAAAAAGGTTGGTTTCACGTTCTTGTCCGCTCCGGCACAACGAGCGCTAATGAATGCGGGGATCGTGTCGTTTGAAGACCTGCGTCGATTCACACGCAAAGAACTCTTGGATCTGCATGGTTTCGGGTTGAAAGGATTGAGGATGCTTGAAGAGAAAATGGCTGAGAATAAGGTTGAATTCAAGATGAAATAAAGAGGGCGATGCCCTCTTTACGGTTTACGTTTCATCAGTTCTTCCGTGATCAAGGTACTGGTCAGCGCCGGATTGGCCTGGCCTTTTGTTTTCTTCATGACTTGTCCGACCAAGAATCCCAAGGCGCGGTCTTTTCCGTTATGGAAGTCCACGACGGACTGGGTTTGTTCATCCAAGGTTTCGACGATCACACGCAGCAGTTCGCCGGTATCGCTGACTTGCTTGAGTCCCAAGCGGTTCACGACGTCTTCGAAGTTCTCCCCTTGGATCAGGTGCGGTAGCACATCTTTCGCTTGTTTGGACGAAATGGTCCCGGTTTTGATCCCGTTGATCATGTCGGCCAGGTTCTTGGGCGTCAGTTTGTTTTTGGCGGATGCGAGATGTTGGGTATCCAACACGGCCGGCAGTTCGCTGATGCACCAGTTGGCGGCGATCTTGGTTTGGTCGGTGTGTTTGAGGATCTCGTCGTAGAAATCGGAGAGGTCCTTGTTTTGCGTCAACACCGTGGCGTCGTATTCGCTCAGTCCGATCGACAGATAGCGTTCTTTGCGGGCTTCGGGAAGTTCGGGCAAGGTCGCGATGATTTCATCGATCCATTCTTTACTTAAACGGATCGGAGGGATGTTGGGCTCGGGGAAATACTTGTAGTCGACGCTTCCTTCTTTTTTTCGCATCAGGATCGTCGTTTTGGCGACGTCGTCATATCGGCGCGTGGCTTGTTCGACGGCTTGCCCGTTGTCCAGAAGTTCGGATTGACGCTTGATTTCGGCTTCGATCGCGACTTTGATGTTATTGAGGGAGTTCAGGTTCTTGATCTCGGTTTTGACCCCGTAAGTCTCGTTTCCGATTGGACGTAGGGAAATATTGATGTCGCAGCGCAGGGAACCTTCTTCCATCTTAACGTCTGAAACGCCCAGATAATAGAGGATCGAACGAAGTTTCTCGACATAGGCGACCGCTTCTTCCGCATTGCGCATGTCGGGTTCGCTGACGATTTCGACCAAAGGCGTTCCCGCCCGGTTGTAATCGATCCAGGTTTCGGTGTTGTAATGGAACTGTTTCGCCGTATCTTCTTCCATATGCAGGCGGTTGATGCGGACGAGTTTCTCCCCATTGGAGGTGGGGATACTTACATGCCCGTCTTTTCCGATGGGATGGAACTGCTGGGTGATCTGATAGCCCTTGGCTAAGTCGGGATAATAGTAGTTTTTGCGGTCGAAGCGGATGAGCGGATCGATTTCAAGATTAAGTACCGCACAGGCTTTGATCGCTTGTTTGACGGCGTTCTTGTTTAGACTCGGGAGAGTTCCCGGATGGGCCAGGTCGATTTCGTTGACGCAACTGTTGGGGCGTTTGGCGAAGGTGACGGGTGCCGGGGAAAACATCTTGGTGGCGGTCTTCAATTCGCAATGGATTTCGATCCCGATGACGGTTTCGTAGTTCATCTTAGGCCACCTCCTTGATTTGGTCGGCCAGTCCGGTCGCTTGTTCGATGGCCAAGGCCAAGTTCAAAGTCGTCTGTTCGTCATAGAGATTACAGGTCAGGTTGACGCCGACCGGCAAGCCGTCGCAATACCCCATGGGTAAGGTGACGCTGGGATAACCGGAGAAATTCCCCATGACCATGTAGTTCTCCGCGATCAGATAGGTGCTGGAGAGTTGGTCCATGGATGTGTCGCTGAGTTTGGGGGCGACGCCGGCGGAGGCCGGTGCGATCAATCCGTCGATTCCGCTTAAGGCGTTCTTAAGGTCTTCGACGATCAAACGACGCACTTTCTGCGCTTTACGGAAGAGTTTGTCTTGGTTTTCCACAAACAAAGCATAGGATCCGATGACGAAGCGTTTGCGGATCTGTTTCCCGAACCCCGCGGTGCGGGATGCGCTCATCACTTCATCGATTTCTTTTCCGTCTTTTTGGACGCCGAACCTTAATCCGTCGAGGTTGGAATGGTTCGCGGTTGCTTCGGCGTTGGCGATGATATAGTAGGTCGGCAAAATCGCGCTAAGCAGGTCCTGGTTCATTTCAATGTCGACGATCGTCGCGCCTTGTTCTTTCAGGCTTGCGACGAGCTTGGTGAAATGGGCTTGGATTTCGGGATTCGTGATCGCCTTGAGGACATTGGTCAGGATGCCGATTCGTTTGCCTTTGAGTGAAGGGTTAAGCGCGCTTGCGTAGTCTTCGACGGGAAACTGAAGCGACGTCATGTCGCGGTCGTCGCGGCCGGAAAGGACTTCCAGGGCGATCGCCGCATCGTGGATGTTGCGGGTGAAGAACGCCACGTGGTCCAGTGAAGAGGCATAGGGGATGATCCCGTAGCGCGAAATGCGTCCGTAGGTGGGTTTGTAGCCGACGATGCCGTTGTAGGACGCGGGTTTGCGGACGGAATCCCCGGTGTCGCTTCCGATCGCAAACGGGACGACGCCCGATGCGACCAAAACGGCGCTGCCGCCGGATGAACCGCCGGACATACGCGAAAGATCATAGGGGTTGTATACGGGACCCGTCGCGGCGCTCAGATTGGAGCCGCCCATCCCGAATTCATCCAAGGAAGATTTCGCGATGACGATTGCCCCGGCTTCGCGCAGCTTCTCGGCGATGGTCGCATCGTATTGCGGGACATAGTTGCCCAGGATCCTACTTCCGGCGGTCGTGAGGATGCCGCTGGTGTTGACGTTGTCTTTCAGCGCGATCGGGATGCCGAACATCTTCCCACCGGCAACCTTCTCAAGACGAACTAATTGTTCGCTCGGGTCGACCAAAGTGGCGATGGCATTGAGTTTCGCGTTGGCCTTCTTCGCGGCGTCGACGGCTTGGTTCACGGCCAATGTCGGATCATTCAGTTGCTTGTATTGGGTGAAGTTCATCATCCGACCACCTTCACGGTCACGAAGTGATCGTTGGCTTGACGCGGTGCGTTGAAAAGCGCTTGTTCGACGGTGAAGGTATGCCCGACTTCGTCGTCACGCATGAAACTGGTTTCTTCTTCGATCGGGTAGACCATTTCTTCCACCCCTTCGGTATCGATCTTGTCCAATAAATCCATTTGGTCGAGCAACACGCCGAATTCATCGGCGATGGCGCGGGCTTCCTCGTCGCTGAGCGAAAAACGCAGTTGTTTCGCCAACGTCATAAAATATTCAGGTTCGTATCGATTCATGGGTGCCTCCTAATACGTATAGATGACGGTCAAATCGCCGTCCGCATCGCGTTGGATGATCGCGACCGTGTCGTTGTAGTTCTTCACATTGGCGACGATGACCGCGCCTTTGTCCGAGAAATTCTCAAGCAGACTTCCGAGATATTGCGTCAACGCATGGATCTCGGCGTAGGTTTTCGCCTGGATGACCACGTTGATTCGTAGGAAATCCAGTTTGCGGTCGACATAGCGCGCCTGACCGACGATGGCGATGGTTTCCGGGATGAACTCTTTCAGCGCGGTCCGTACCGATTTCATTTCGGACGAAGTGACGCTGTCCAGGGTTTCCGCCGCATCGCTGGGGAAGAGCACCCATTGTTCGGTGTTCTTGGCGAACTGTCCCGCCCGTCCGGTGAAATAACCGTCGGCGATGAACTTGCCCGGCAAGGTCGCATCCGCGCTGGAACTGTTATACAGGGTGATGTAGATGGGGATGTTTTCCATATCGGGGATTTTACGGAGATAGGCTTCGAGTTTCCTTCCCATGTCCGTCCCGTATTCATAAAGCCGCTGATCACTGATGGATCGTTGTACGGCGACATTGTTTTCCATGCTGGTCAAGGTTTGGTTGAGGACGATCGCGAAGGACAGTCCGGCCAGTTTCGGATTGCTTGCGCTTCCCGTGTAGAAGTTCAGTTCGATGACATCCGCGACGACGACCGCGTCCAAGACGCTGATCGACCCGACGCCGGTGGGGAATTGGCTGCCTTTGGGCGGGTTAAGCCCTTGCGGGTTTTCGGTGCTTTCGCGCTTCACCAACGATGAAAGTTTCGACAGGTTCAAGACCTGTCCTTCACCCAGGATGAAGTCGTCGGTCGGGAAATGTTCCTTCGATTTCTCTTCCAGACGGCTGCCGATTTCCATGATATCCATTCTTCCGAGATAGGTCCCGTGATATTGCCTGGTTTCACTGCTGTCGAACGGGATCAACATCGCGTATTCCCCTTTTTCGATCGCAGGGACGATGATGTCGTTGGGGTCTTCTTCGATCGGCTTCGAACATCCCGCCAAAACCAGCAGGATCGCAAGACCAATCATCCATCGTCTACGCATCGCGTTTCACCTCCTCGAGGAATTCATCCGCGCTCATCACGGAAACCCCGAGTTCGCGCGCTTTTTGTAATTTGGATCCGGCGGCTTCGCCATAGACCACCAGGTCGGTCTTCTTCGATACCGCGGAGGATACTTTCGCCCCGGCGTTCGCCAGCCATGCTTCCGCCTCGGATCGTCCCATCCCTTCGATGCTTCCCGTCACCACGACGCTAAGCCCGCTGAAACGGCTTTGTTTGGGTTTGGGGATCAAGCAGGTCGTATTGACCCCGTGGATTTTCAAACGATTGAGTAGGTCGATGTTGTGTTCTTCGACGAAGAACGAGCGGATGGACGACGCGGTGATCCCGCCGACATCGTCGATGTGCGACAAGGTTTCCTCATCCGCATCCTGCAGATTCTCCAGTGTTTCGAAATGGATCGCCAGCGATCGGGCGGCTTTCTCCCCGACCTGTCGTATCCCTAGTCCGGTCAGGAGTTTCTCAAGTGAATTCTGTTTGGACGTCTCGATCGCATTCAAAAGTTTATCGATCGATTTCTCTTTCCATCCCGGTAAAGAAACCAGTTCTTCCCGACGGTCTTTCAAGGTGTAGATCGATTCGATCGTTTCCAGTATCCCTAGGGAATGGAATTGTTCGACCGTTTTATACCCCAAGCCTTCGATGTTCATCGCATCGCGCGAGGCGAAGTGCTGGATGGATTCGATGACCCGGGCGGGGCAATCGGGATTGATGCAATAGTGCGAGGCTTCTTGTGGCAATCGTTCCAGTTTACCGCCGCAACTCGGGCAGGTTTCTGGAAAAATATAAGGGATTTGGGATCCGTCGCGTTTCTCCGCAAGACTGCGTACGACTTCGGGGATGATTTCCCCGGCTTTACGTACGACGACGAAATCGTGGATCCGGATGTCTTTATCGGCGATGTTGTCTTGGTTGTGCAAGGTGGCGAAGGCGACGGACGTCCCGGCCAAGCGTACGGGTTCCAGTTTCGCATTGGGCGTGATCCGCCCCGTTCGTCCGACCGTGATGAAGATGTCGACCAAGCGTGTAGTCGCTTCTTCCGCCGGGAATTTATAGGCGCTGGCCCAACGCGGTGTCCGCGCGGTATAGCCCATCGTTTTCTGATCCGCGAAGCGATCGGCCTTCAGGACGATCCCGTCGATTTCATACGGGAGCTCGCTACGCAGGGCGGTGAACCCTTCGATCGCTTCCCAGACTTCATCACTTCCCTTGCATCGTTTCGTATACGGATTCGTCTTGAATCCTTTGGCTTTCAGCCATTGAAGGGACTCGTAGTGCGAATTCAACCCGAACGATTCCGCATCGGGGAAATAGTACCAGAAGGCATCCAGACCGCGTTTCGCAGCGATCGAGGAATCCAGTTGACGGATGGTCCCGGAAGCCGCGTTGCGCGGGTTGGCGAAGAGTTCTTCGCCCGCCTCGTTCTTGATCCGGTTGATTTCGTCGAAGTTTTTCTTGGGTAGATAGACTTCCCCGCGAATTTCGATTTCATTTTCGATGTCGAGGGTCGTCGGCAGGGATTTGATGGTCTTTACGTTATGGGTGACGTCTTCGCCGACTTCCCCGTCGCCGCGCGTCACCGCATAGTTCAGTTTCTTTTCCGCATACCAGACGGACATCGCCAACCCGTCGATCTTCAGTTCGACGACGATGTCTTCACTTCCCGTTTCTTCTTTGACCCGTTGGACGAAGGCAAGCACTTCGTCGCGGTTATAGACGTTCCCCAGGCTCAGCATGGGGCGTTTGTGTTTGATTTTGCGGAAGGAATCCAGGATCGCCCCGCCGACCTTTTGGCTGGGGGAATCGGGGTCGTCGTACTCGGGGAATTGTTTTTCCAATTCCTGGAGTTCATGCATGACCCGGTCGTATTCCGCATCCGATACGGAAGGTTGGTCGTAGGCGTAGTATTCGGTGTTGTATTGGCGGATCAAGCGACGCAACGCGTCGATTCTTTCTTTACTCATGCCACGCCTCCTTCTTTACTCAGCGAGGGATGGGCGGCCATGATGCGTTTGACACCGTGGGGGAAATCAAACGCGATGTCGGCGATCCCGTCGGCGCCCAACTTGATGACGATGCCTTTCCCGTATTGGGGATGGGAGACGAAATCCCCCTTCTTGATTTTAACGCGGGGTTTCTTGACGGTTTCGTCAGGGAAACTGGTCGCGAAGACTTTCTCGGTGAACTTGAGTTTGGTTTCTTTCGGTACGGCATATTCGAAGTTGACGCCGATGTGTTCGATGTGGTCCTCGTCGACTTCGTCCACGAAACGCGAACGCGTCCGGGGTTTACCCAAGATCATACTGAAACCCTGACTGTCGGTCAGGTAGAGCTTATTGCGGGCACGGGTATACGCCACATAGGCCAGACGCCGCTCTTCTTCGATGCCGCGATGGCCTTCGCTCATGGCACGTTCGTTGGGGAACACGCCGTCGCTGAGACCGACCACGAAGACCGTGTCGAATTCCAGACCTTTGGCCGCATGCACGGTCATGAGTTGGACGAAATCCCCGCCCATGATTTCGGAGCGGTCGCCGTACAAACTGACCATTTGGAGGTATTCGTCCAATTTCGAATCGGGATAATTGAGGGAGAAGGTTTCGACATCGTTGATGAGTTCCTTGATGTTTTCCAAACGGTCGACCTCGTGGTTCTCTTCCAACAGCGCCTTGAGTCCGCTCTCGTTGGCGACCATCTCCAAAAGTTGGATCAAGGTGCATTCCGATGCTTTGGCACGCCATTTCTCGATCATGACGCAGTACTTATCGAGGGAACTTTGCATCTTCCCGCTGAAGTGACGCTCGGCCTTCATTTCATCGTACATCGAGCGGTTATTGCGCTTGGAAGCCTCGCGTAGGGTATCCAGCGTCTTATCCCCGATGCCTCTTCTGGGTTTATTGATGGAGCGGATCAGGGCGAGGTCGTCGCCATGGGTGATCATGCGTAGATAACTCAGCATGTCCTTGACTTCCTCGCGTTCGAAGAAGCGTGTCCCGCCATAGATGATGTAGGGGATATGCGCTTCGATCAAGCCTTTTTCGATCGAACGGGAAAGATAGTTGGAACGGTAGAGGATCGCCATGCTTAAATAAGTTTGGCCTTGGCTTTTGAGTTGCTTGCATTTCTCCGCGACCCATCTTGCCTCGTGTTCTTCCCCCGGGAAAGTGCTGTGCGTGATTTTCTCAAGGGGGGAACGGTTGGTATACAGGTCTTTCTCGACCCGGTATTTGTTGTTTTTGATCATCGAGTTGGCCCCGTTGAGAATGTCGGGGGTCGAACGGTAGTTTTCGTTCAGGATGATGGTTTCCGTCGGGGTGAATTCCTTTTCGAAGTCCATGATGATGTTGACGTCGGCACCGCGCCAGGTATAGATGGTCTGGTCGGGGTCGCCGACCACATAGATTTCGTTCTCGGTCCCCGCCAATTGTTTGATCAGCTTGTATTGGACCTTGTCGATGTCTTGGAATTCATCCACGTGGATGAAGGAAAAACGGCGCTGCCACTTGCGCTTGATGTCCATGAATAGGTCGAACATCTTGACCGTCACCAAAAGCAAGTCGTCGAAATCCAGCGCATAGAGCTCCTTTTGGCGATTGACGTAATACTCATAGACCCGTGCTTTTTCCTTTTCGCCGAAGTGTTCCCCGGCCAGGATCATGGCGCGTTCGACCGTGATTTCCGCACCTTTGTTGTTTCCGATATAATCCAGCATCGAACTGAGGCTGTATTTCTGCCGATCGAGTCCGATTTCTTTGTACGCTTCCTTCAAAATGCTCTTCTGGTCGTCCTGGTCCAACACCGTGAAATTGCGCGGCAGGTTCATCGCCGGGCAATCTTCCCGTAAGATCCGCACGCAAAGGGAGTGGATGGTGCTTAGGTGGACCCCCGAGGAGACATCCCCCAGCATGCGCTGGATCCGCGCCTTCATTTCATTGGCGGCCTTGTTGGTGAAGGTGATCGCGACGATCGAATTCGCCGCTACGCCCAGGTCTTCCACCAAATGGACGATCCGGGTGGTCAATACCCTCGTCTTACCGCTTCCGGCACCCGCGATGACACGAACATAGCGGCTTTTCGTCAAGACCGCCTGTTTTTGATTCGCATTTAGATTCTCTAAAAAAGACATGTCATCACCTCCGAAACATTATACCAAACTTCACCCTTTCTTAACAGTACGGGACGCCATCTTCGGCGGATTGGCCATGCTTCGAAGCTTCTGTGTCATTCTTTGGACGATTCGATCGGATCGCTGCGCAAGGCGTTTTCGATCGCTTTGAGGATCGTCTTACTGCTGTTGGTCGCCCCGCTGACAACGTCGACGTCCAACGATTGCGCCTGGATCACTTCGTCGATAATCGCGATCGCCGATCCGCCCCGATCGTATTTATGCGAAGTCAATTCGATCGATTCGATCTTCTCCGTGCTCATGGTTACCTTAACGCTTGCGGAAATCACGTTCGCATCGTAACTTCCTTCATAGACACCATCTTTCACAGTTGAGACATCCAAGGTCTCGATCTCGAGCTTCTTCATCTTCGCCTGATAATCCAAGATTTCCTTCCCTTCCATTATTCCATACAGCACGGCCAATCCGCCGATACTTCCCAACCCGATCTTCACCGCTTTCTTCATCTTGTTTGTCCTCGCTTTCACAAGGTCGAGTTTACCAAAGCTAGATTGAGATTCCTTTTCCAAAGGATTAACATTCGATTAAAACCCTAAGAAAAGCAGTTCTTGATATTCCTTCCGCTTGGTCGTAAAATAAGTAAAGACACGGCCCGTTGGAGAAGCGGTTAACTCACATGCCTCTCACGCATGGATTCGCGGGTTCGAACCCCGTACGGGCTACCATCGTAACCACGGACGACAGGCACTGTCGTCTTTTCATAAAGGAGGCCACATGGCGAAATCGAAACTCAGAATCCAGGATGAACCGGCATTACGTCAGGAATTGGAGACCTTGATCCTTTCAAGCAGCCAAGCTTTGCTTGTGGAATGGTCGATCGACGTGGCGAGAAGGAACCTGAAAGAAGTACAGTTGAGCGAACTTGAAACGAAGACGATCGATGCGGCGTTTAAAACCGCTCTTGCGAAAACGAAAGGCGAAGTAAGGGCGTACGATGTCCGGGTCGCCGGGTTCGCCGTCCACCAACTGGTCGATTCCGTCCAGGATCCGGTGAAGATTTCCATCTTGAGGGTATGCGGGCAAGCCGTCGGCGTGGCGCATATGCGCGAACATGCCCAGGTCATGGCCGACTATGCGATCAAGGCGATCAACCAGAAACATCAAGGCGACCTGGAAGCGGTCGTTAGAGAGCGCAGATTGCAGATCGAATCCCTTCAGACCTTCATAGGGAACCAAAAAGAACTAGCGGACTAAAAAGCACGTCGATGGACGTGCTTACTTTTTTGTGACGGTGACTTCGTCGAAGAGGACGTTGGAATCATTCCAGGTCCGGACGCCGACCGATCCGCTTTGGAAGGTATCGTCCGCGAATTCCAACACTTTCTTGCCGTCGACGCTGATCACATGCTTGTCGCCGACGACTTCGATCTTGATGTCGTGGGGTTCGGTGATGTCGAAATCCTTCCCCATCGTGCTTGTCATCGTGACCCGTTGGATCGTCCCCGTTTCTTTCCCGTTGACGACTTCCCGGACCACGAAGGCGTTGCCTGCCCCGGGGTCGTATTGGAAGGCATAACCGCTGATGGCGGACGCCTCGCTTGCGCGATAATAGATACCGTAGCCGCTTTGGCCTTTTGCGCCGGAGAGATAGACCGCGTTCATTTCCACCGTATAGTCCGTACCCGAGGTCCCTTCGAAGATCGCCCGGTTCTCGCCGTTCTTGGCCGGTTTCAACACGCCGTCGACCACTTCCCAGGATCCGGTCAATACCTTGATGTCGTCCATGGTATCAAACGGACTGTGGAAGAGATAGGTCGCGACCTCGGCTTCCCCTTCAGCGCAGAACACATCCACCGCGCCGTTCTCATAGACGCGCCAGATCATTCCGTTCAAGGCGTCGCTTTGCGCCTGCGCTTCGTTGAGATACCCTTCGTCCGCCAAAAACCCGACGCCGACCGTATTGTCTGCGACGCTCTTGTGCTCCAGGATCGTGTATCCCGAATAGATCCGCTTCAGTGTCCCGCGATTACTGAGACAGACGGATTCCTGCGCTTTCGCGATGTATCCCGTGATGTTTGGGATCAGGATTAGGACGAGGACCGCCAGAATCGCGATGACGACGATGAGTTCGACCAATGTGAACCCTTTGTTTGATTTCTTATCCTTCATACGTTTCCCCTTAGCGTCAATTGTGTCCATTATAAGTGGAGTTCAACCTCGCCGCAAGCACTTCTTTCGATCGTCCACGAAATCATGAAAAAAGCCCGTTTGACGGGGCTATTTGATCTCTCTGAGTTTATGTAGACCGACTTTCGTACGATGGATCGCTTCTTCCTTACCCAGGATGTACGGCATTTCAAGCGCTCCTCCGGGAGTGAATTGTTTACCGGTCATCGCGGTGCGGATCGGCCAGTAGACCTGTCCGTTCTTGATCCCGAGTTTCTCCGGCAGAGCTTGGATGCTCGCCTGCAGTTCATCGACGCTCTCCCAATTTTGGATCGCATGGTAAACCTCAAGGGAAGCTTCCAGTGCGCGGATGCAGATTTCCTTATCCGTCTTCATCTTCTTGTGGAAATACATCTCTACGTCGTATTCCGGCAGTTCATCGATGAAATCGACCATTTCCGGGATCTCACCCAACACGGAAACCCGCTGTTGAAGGATCTTGGAGACTTCCTTCAGGTCGCAGACGCGATGGATGGCTTGATTCAACCAAGGCAGGGCGAGTTCATGGAACTCATCCAGGCTCAAGGCACGCAGGTACATGCCGTTCATCCATTTGAGTTTCTCGATATCGAAGATCGCCGGCGATTTCGAACACCGCGCGACCGAGAACGCCTTCGTCAATTCTTCCAAGGTGTAGATTTCCTGTTCGGTCTCCGGACTCCATCCCAAAAGGGCGATGTAGTTGAGGACCGCTTTCCCGAGATAGCCTTTGGAAACCAAATCCTGGAACGACGCATCCCCGTTGCGTTTGGACAGCTTGTTCTGTTCATCCTTCATGACGGGAGGCAAATGCACATAGGTCGGACGTTGCCATCCGAAACTATCGTAGATCAGGTTGTATTTCGGGGTCGAGGAAAGGTATTCGTTTCCGCGCACGACATGCGTGATGGCCATCAGATGGTCGTCGATGACGTTGGCGAAGTTGTAGGTGGCGAATCCGTCCGACTTTAATAGAATGCTTTCATCGAGGATGTCGCGTTCGACCGTGATCTCGCCGTAGACTTCGTCATGATAGACGCAGGGTTCCCCCGGTTTGATGGTTTGACGGACGACAAACGACGACCCGGCGTCGACCTTGGCTTGCGCCTCGGTGGGCGTATAGCGGTGGCAGGGGTCTCGGAATTTAAACGGGGTCCCCGCGGCTTCGGCGTCTTCGCGTTGTTTCGCGATGTCCTCTTCGCTGCAGAAACAGTAATGCGCCCCGCCGTTTTCGATGAGTTTGACGGCGTATTCTTTATAGATGCCCAGTCTTTCGGATTGGGTATAGGGTCCGAAGTCCCCGCCAACATCCGGTCCTTCGTCGTGGATCAACCCGACCGACCTCAAGGTATCATAGATGATCTCGATGGCGCCTTCCACATAGCGGTTTTGGTCGGTATCCTCGATGCGCAGGATGAAATCGCCGCCTTGTCCTTTGGCGACCAGATATTCATACAGCGCGGTACGCAGGTTCCCGATATGCATGTATCCTGTGGGGCTTGGCGCGAAGCGTGTTCTGACGTTGTTCATGGTAAACTCCCTTCTTGCGTTGTAATTATAGTATAGTTTGAAACATACTTCTAGTTTATCGCGAAGTTTCTTGATTTTAAACCCTAAAATGGTTAAAATAAGAGTTGCCATTTCGATATTGGGGTATCGCCAAGCGGTAAGGCATCAGACTCTGACTCTGACATTTCGAAGGTTCGATCCCTTCTACCCCAGCCAGTTCTACGATAACGCCCTCGGGCGTTTTTGCTTTATGATATAATCGCAAGTGAAGGAGATCCACCATGAGACAAATCGCCGACCATTGGAAAGACTACGAATGCATCGATGCCGGGAACGGGGAGAAACTGGAGCGTTGGGGCGAGATCGTCCTGCGCCGGCCCGACCCCCAGGCGGTTTGGCCGATCACGGATGAACACGGGATGTGGAAGAAGCCGCACGCCCACTACCACCGCAGTAAAGCCGGCGGCGGGGAATGGGAATTCAAGAAGAAATTCCCCGAAGTCTGGACCATCGGGTTCAACGAACTGACGTTCAAAGTCTCACCGACCGGATTCAAACATACGGGTCTTTTCCCCGAACAAGCCGTGAATTGGGAATGGATGCAAGGGAAGATACGGAATGCGAAACGCGAAATCCGGGTGTTGAACCTCTTTGCGTATACGGGTGGCGCGACCATGGCCTGCGCCAGCGCCGACGCAAGCGAAGTCGTCCATGTGGACGCCTCCAAAGGGATGATCCAATGGGCGAAGGAAAACCAAGCCCTGTGTCATCTGGAAAACGCGAAAATACGATACATCCTGGACGACGTCATGAAGTTCATCGCCCGTGAAGAACGCCGCGGACGGACCTACCATGCGATCATCATGGATCCGCCCAGCTATGGACGGGGACCCAACGGTGAAATATGGAAGTTGGAAGACCAGTTGTACGAGTTGGTGGAAGCCTGCGCGAAGATCCTGGACCCCAACCCGCTTTTCTTCTGCGTCAACGCCTATACCACCGGGTTTTCCAGCATCGTGCTGGAAAACATCCTGAACTTAAGCTTGAAACCGCGCTTCCCTCATGCGACCATCGTCGCAGGGGAAATCGGTTTGCCGATTTCCCAGAAGGGCTGGATCTTGCCGTGCGGGATCTACGGAAGGATGAGTTTGGAATGAACGTCCTCTATGAAGACAACCACCTCTTGGTGGTCGTGAAAGAAGCGAATTTACCGATGCAGGAAGACGAGAGCCATGATGTGGACCTCTTGACCTTGGGTAAGCGATATTTGCGGGAGAAATACGCGAAGACCGGGAACATCTACCTGGGCTTGGTCCATCGTTTGGACAGGCCGGTCGGCGGGGTCGTCGTGTTGGCGAAGACGTCCAAGGCCGCGGGGAGATTGAGCGAATCGATCCGCAAGCATGAAATCACCAAGGAATACCTGGCCATCGTCGAGGGGAAACTTCCCGACGAGGGGGTGTTGAAGGATACGTTGAAGAAGGACGAGAAGTCGAATACGTCGAAAGTCGTACGAAGCGACGACCCCGAGGGTAAGGATGCGGAATTGTCGTATCGTGTCCTCAAGCACGATCTGAACTTGTCGCTTGTGAGGATTCAATTGGTCACCGGTCGCTCCCATCAGATCCGGGTCCAGTTCTCTTCCAGAGGGAATTCGCTCTGGGGGGATGCCCGCTACAACCGTAACGCGAAACCCGGTCAACAGATCGCATTGTGGGCGGTCCGATTATCCTTCCCCCATCCGGTAACGAAAGAAATCATGGATTTCAAATCGAATCCACCGCGCAATCTTCCGTGGACCAAATTCAACATAAAATAAGCCGGGCTCGTCGAGTCCGGCTTTATAGTGTACGAAGTAGTTTACGCAAGGTATTCAGACTCTCCATCGTGCCTTCAAACCCGACCTCGGGCTCACAACTCAATGCGCCGGTATAACCGTTATCGTGGAGGATCCGCAGGAGTTGGGCATAGGGCACTTCCCCTTTGCCTAGAGGGACATGGAGGTAGGGTTTGGTGAGCCCGTCCACGTAATGGTAGTCTTTGATATGGAGATGATCGACCCAGGGCAGGATCAGGCGCAGCTCTTCGACCAGCGACCCTTCCAGATAACGGAACGGGATGCGGACGATGTTGGCGCGGTAACTGTTGGCGGGATCGTAGAGCAGTTTGAAATTCGGAGAGTCGATGCGTTTCACCAGGTCGGCCGTCATCTTGCCTTTGGGAAGATGGGAGTAAGGGCAGTTCTCGACGACCAAGGTGATGTTTTCCCTTTCCGCCAAACGGACGGCGGGGGTGAAGAGGATGGCCATCGCTTCGATGTCGAACTTATCCCCCAGCATCTTGCGGTTCTCCGGTGCGCGGAACGGGAAAACCCGGATCCGCGGACAATCGAGTTTATGCGCGATGTCGATGGCGCGTTGTAGGTATTTCATGTGGGTCGCCAAGTCGCCTTTGATGACTTTGAAGGTCGGGCTGAAATCGGTCAAAACGTCGTCGTCGTGCAGCGGCAACATCATAAACAAGGTCGAAGCCAGACAGGTGACGCTCATCCCGTAGAAATTCATCAGGTTCTTTACTTTTTCGATGGAAGCATCGTCCAGTTCTTCGATGGTTTTCCCCCATAACGAATGGATTTCGATCCGGTGGACCCCCTCTTCCGAGATGGCGTTGAGCGCAAACTCAAAATCTTGCGATATTTGGTCCGTGATGATACAAGGGTTCATGGTTTTCCCCCTTTCACAAAATACTCTAGATACTTCTATCATACCCCTTTTTTAACGTTTCGACCATAAAAAAAGCGACTCTGTGAACAGAGACGCTCGGATTTCTCGTTTTTAGGAATGTTTGGGTTTCACAAGCAGCCCGGCGACGATGCCAAGGATGGAAACCGTGAGATAGACGGCGACTTTCGGGCTTTGGAAACCGCCGTAGACCGCCGTGGCAGCCCCCAGGATCGCCAGGATCGGGAAGAGCGCCCCGAAGACCCAGGAATCGACTTGCTTTAGGAAGAATTGCTTCAAGACGCCGAAATAAATCAGGATCATGAAGATGTAGATGAGGACGATCGAGATTTCGTCGACCGACATCCCGCTAAACATCGTCCATCCCATGAAGATCGCCCCCGTGGTGCTGGCGAAATGAAGAAGCAGCCAGAACATGCTGACGACGAAGGTGAACACGGCGGAAAAGAACGGGATATCGAAGCGGAGGTTGAGTTTGGCGAACTTTTCGCTCCAGAACATTTCGTTACGCAGACCCAGGGCATACGGGAGACGGATGTAGCCCAGGATCAAGCCGTTGGAGGTCCCTAGAACGGAAAGGACGACGGCGACCAGAACGACGCGGTATCCGACGTTGCCGAAGAACTTCTGGGCGAACACGCTCACGGCGTTGTTGCCGAGTTCCATGACTTGGCTTGGACCCAAAACAGCGTTGATGCCGACGAAATACGCGATGTAGATCAACATGATCAAGAGCGGGGCGAAGGTCAGCGCCAAGGGTAAATTACGCTTGGGGTTCTTGATTTCATGGGCGACCGAGGGGGCGACTTGCCATCCGTCGAAAGCGAAGGCGATCGGGACCAATGCGGCGAAGAACCCGCCGCCGATCAAGCTTACGTCCGTGAAATGGGTGACTTCGACGGGGTTACCGAAAACCAGACCGACGAAGGCCAATACGAACAAGGCCGATACTTTTACGATCATCGCGAAACTTTGGAATCTACCGGCCGATTTGGTCGAGAACATATTGAAAACGAACAAGAAAACGATGATGAGCAGCGTCACGACCCATTCGGTCAATGAGAACGGATAGCCCCAGGCCGGGACCCAGGACATCGCGACGCCGAAAAAGGTACCTTCCGCGGTCCATCCGAACAATTCGGAAAGATACATCGCGGCGACCCAGGATACGACGGCGACTAGCGCCGGATAGTAGAACATCGATTGAAACCAACCCGCGAGATAGCCCAAGGTTTTTCCCCAGGTCATTTCGCAATACGTGATCAAACCGCCGACGTTTTCGTCGCGTTTGGCCAAGACGGCGATGGTGAGACCACCGAAGATGATCCCGATCCCGCCGAGAATCCATGCCAATACCCCCAGAAACACCGATCCGTCCACGGCTGCCAGTACGTTATCAGTCTTAAAAAAGATCCCCGAACCGATGACGATGCCGACGATCATGGCCGTGGTCGTCAATAAACCGAACTTCCTTTTTTGTAGATTCTCCATGTACATCCCTTTCATGAAAAACAGTTAAGTTTGTTTCATTCTACTTGATGGAGGATGGAGCGTCAAGTGGAGAAGCGATATCTCTTGGTGAAACCCAAAAAAAGTCCGATGCGGACTTTTTTTCTGTTAGTTCAGTTCAGGCAGATATTTCAGTAAAGCATGGGCGATCCCGTCTTCAAGGTTAGTGAGGGTCACATGGTCCGCGATGGCTTTCAGCGGTTCGACCGCATTCCCCATAGCCACCCCGATTCCCGCATAACCGATCATCGAAAGATCGTTTTCCGCATCCCCGAACGCGATCAGGTTTTCGCTGCCATAGCCCATCAAGGTCAAGACATGCTTCAAGGCAAGCCCTTTATCCACGTCTTTCGCAGTGAATTCCACATAGAACGGAGCCGTAAACATACAGTTGAGTTCGTTTTTAAACGGAGCGTAGAGTTCGTCGAACACGCTGCGCAGGTACTCGGGTTTCCCGCTGGTCAGGATTTTGTTGAGTTCACCGTCGAGGATCGCCTGGAGATCGTCGACCCGTACCACTTCAAGTGAGTTGTTCTTGGCTTCCTTCGCCACGTTCACCCCGTCCAGGTTTTCCGTAAACATCTTCGATCCGTTATCGATCATTACGGTGACCTCGAAGTTTTTCACGTGATCGAGCACCTTTATTGTCTCTTCATGGGTCAGTGCTTGATTGTAGATCACCTTGTCCCCCGGGACTTGGATGACCTTGCTTCCGTTATACGCCACAAGCAGACCGCCGTAGCGGTCCATCTCCAATTCTTTCCGATAGGACTGAAGTCCGTTTTCCGGCCGACCGGAAGCCAGGATCAAGGTATAGCCGGCTTCTTGCGCCATCAGTAAGATGTCTTTCGTGATCGGTCGGATCTTCTTGTCTTGATCGACCAGTGTGCCATCCACGTCCATGGCGATGAATCGTAATTTTCGCATAGTGAACCTCCGCGGGTTCATTCTATCGAAATGTTGGATCCATTCATAGTGCGTAGGGAAACGATGGAAAGAATGTCCATGTTTTCCATCGTTTCCGAGGGATTTATGAAATCCACATACGAAAAAGAGCGGATGTCCGCTCTTTTTCCCTTACGTTAAGTTCCCGACCCTCTTCTGATACTCGTAAAGACGTTGGATCGTATGTTCTTCCTTCGCATCCATGACGACCTGGGTGATGCTTTCGATGAGGACCAGGCTGTTCCCCATCGGATTGCCGTTGCCATCCAACAAGTTCAAGTTGACGAAGGTGTCGTCGATGTTTCCGATGAGTCCGCAGAGATCATAGCGGCGGCTATCCATGATTTCCAAGGAAAGTACTTTCTTTTGGTTATAGGCATGGTTCAGGAAAGATCGCAGCAGTTCATTTCCGGAGGGTTCATAAACGATGCTTTCCTCGCCGTTGAGTTTCCACAAGGTCGCGACACGTTGGATCAGCGGGGTGTCGGCTTCGACACGGTAGATGATGTCGACAGGGAGACAGGCGATCCCGTCGTTGGACCCGTAGAGGTCGATTCGGGAAAAGACCACTCCGTTTTCCGATAAGGCGATAACGATCCCGCAGGTCAACTGGTTGGGATCCAGGTCGTTGGTGAACAGGGTGATGATTTTATGCGCATCCAGACTCATCCGTAGAAACGACGCGATATCGCTTAGTTGTTCCTTCGGGGCGTTCGCATTTTGAATCCGATAGTTTTTAACCATTCCGTCCTCCTTTCGGTTTAGTTTCCAAGCGCTCGCGAGATCGCTTGAAGGATGGCTTGACTGCTGTAGGTCGCGCCTGTAACGATGTCCACGTCCAAGGATTGGCTTGAAAGGACATCGTCGAGGATGCGTTCGGCCGGTGTGCCTTGTCCGTTTGTGTGTTTCGTCAGGATGATCGAGGTCATGCGATGGTTTCGGATCGTGACTTCGACGTTGACGACGACGGGAAAATGTGTGGACTCGCCACGATAGACGCCGTCATCGATCTTGGACAGATCGACATCGGTGATTTCGATCTTGGATAGTTTCTGAAGATCGGATTGAAGGTAGAAATAGGCGGAAACACCGAAAACGACAAGCGCCAACACCACGATCAATCCGATCCGTACGAACTTTCTCATATTATTTCGCGAAGAACGCAAGGAGTTCTTCCTTACGGTTCTCACAGTCTTCCATGGCGAGGTTGAACATGTCGATGATCTGTTGTTCGGTGCCGGAGAAACGTTTGACTCCGCAATCGCGGGTCGGTTGCAGGAGGATGGCCTTGCCTTCGTCCTGCAGGGCACGTACTTCGTTCATTTCGTCGTAATAGACTTGGGTCCGGGCACGGAAATCCTTAAGCAGTGTTTTGTATTTGAAATACATCAGATCCAAAATGAACTGGAGGTAAGGACTGTTGGGTTTGCGGACGAAACCGGGGTCTTTGGTGACGACGACCAGGAATTTCTCTGCGCCCAGTTCTTTCGCCCGACCGATCGGAACCATCGTGGTGACGCCTCCGTCCAGGTAATAGGTATCGCCGATCTTGACGTTGCGTCCGGCTAACGGAAGCGTGCATGCGGCTTTGAGGAAACGGATGTCTTCATCCATCGTGAACTGGTTCTTCCAGATGGTTTTCTGGATGCTTAGGTCGTACACCCCGAATTCGACCGCTTGTTTCTGTGACCGAAGTTTTTCAACATCGAATTTCAGGATTTTCTTGATGACGGTTTCAAAGAGGAAGTCGTATCCGACCGGTTGGCCTTCATGCAAGAGCGGGTACCATCCGACGTTGTGTTTGTGGGAAGCATATTTCATCGAGGTCAGCTTCAGTGCCTCGATATCCTTCAATACATAATGGCAGGCATGCATGGCGCCGCTTGAAATCCCGACGACCGTATCCGCCTCGATGCCGTGTTCGATCAACCAAACCAAGACGCCCGCGGTATAACTCCCGCGCAGACCGCCGCCTTCCAATACCAATCCGATGTTCATAGTTCTTCTCCTTTTATAATAATGCGCTGAAGAGTTTCAGGATCGCGCGTCCCAGCTTGACGAAAAAGTTCACTTTCAAACAATCTTCATACGTGACTTCGATGCAGTTCTGCAGTGTATCGACGAAGTCGCGTTTGACTTCGCGGAGGACGGGATGGTCCGTAAAGAGGATCCCGCATTCGAAATGGAGGTAGTAGCTTCTGAAATCCAGGTTGGAGGTACCGATGATCGCCGCCTTGTCGTCGCTGACCATGACCTTGGAATGCAGGAACCCGGGCTTGTATTCATAGATCTTCACCCCGTTCTTGGTGAACTCTTCGTAACTGCTCTGCGTCACGGCGAACACGTACCATTTGTCGGGGATGTGCGGAACCATGATCTTCACGTCCACCCCGCTCTTGGCGGCGGTGATGAGCGCCTGCGTCATTTCGTGTCCGATGACCAGATACGGGGTCATGATGTAGATGTAGCGGCGTGCGGCGTTGATCATGTTGAGATGCGTGGTTTCGCTGACCAATTCTTCGTCGGTCGGGCTGTCGGTGAACGGTTGGACATAGCCTTTGCTTTCGATCGGACCCGCCGTGAAATCCGCACGGAAGTCCCGATAATCCTCTTTGGTTTTCGAAAGGTAATGGTAGAACTGCAGGAACATGACGGTCAGACTGAAGACCGCTTCCCCCTTCAGCATCACCGCGCAATCCTTCCAATGTCCGAAACGGAGTTTCTTGTTGATGTATTCGTCCGCGAGGTTGATGCCGCCTACGAACCCGACTTTCCCGTCGATGACGCAGATTTTGCGGTGGTCGCGGTTGTTCATCTGGATCGCCAAGGTGGCCGACATCGGATTGAAGCGGTAGGCCTTGATTCCGAATGAGCGCAATCGGCGCAGGAAACCCCTGGGAAGCCGGATGGATCCTCCATCGTCATAGACGACGCGGACATCCACGCCTTCCTTCACCTTATCCTTCAGGATCTCTTCGATCGAATCCCACATGAAACCGGTGTTGATGATGAAATATTCGATGAAGATGAACTTCGTCGCCTTCAGCAGCTCTTCCTTCATCGCCGCGAACTTCTCTTCCCCGACGGCGAAATATGTCGTCTGCGTGTTGTCATAGACCGGCATGCCGGTGTTGCGCAGGATATAGTTGATCTGCCGCTCGAACGACGGATCGCTTGCGATGACTTCAGCATGCACGTCTTCATCTTGCTTCAAGATCGGTTCGCCCTGGGCATCGTTGCGGATCATCCCGGCACGCAGCGCTTTGGGGATTTTCCTCCCCCCGAAAAGCAGATAGGTCAAACCGCCGAACAAAGGCAAAGCCAAGATGAACACCGCCCAGGAAAGCTTATAAGACGGATTGTCGTTGCGGTTGATGAGGTAAACGACGATGATGACACTCAGGACGACTAGAAAATTATACAGCGTCATGAAGCGTACGCTGAAGGTATAGACGACATAGTAAAGAAGACCGAGTTCGGCCAGGATCATGAATAGGATGGTAAACGGTTTACTGACGAAAAAGCCGAAGAAACGACGCATAAACTCCCCCTCCTCTACCCTAGATTCTAAAATCCGTGATGAAGTTCAACTCCAGATCTTTGATGTCTTCCATGACTTTCACATAGCGTTCCTTCTCCATGAAATTCATCGGTTTATGGGCATCGACGCCATAGACGACCGGCGCCTGGGTTTCACTGATGATTTCCCAAAACGGACGATAGGGATAGGGATACGAAACACGATCATCGTAATGCTGCTTCCCGTAACGCAAACCATTGAGATTGAGTTCCAGGGGGATGTTGTATTGAAGCGATACCGCGCAGATGTCGCGTGCGGCCGCTTCACAGGCAGCGCTCCATCCTTTGCGCCCCAACATGAAATAGTCGGGATGGGCGATGATATCCGCGAAGCCGTGTTCGACGCACTGACGGATCTGCCAGGCGTAATAGAGGACATCCTCGTCGTCGCACCACTTGTCGTATTCCATCGCATCCAGGATGCGGTTATGCTGACCGACGATCAGATAATCCGTGATCGTCCGCAAGTAGCGATAGAAGTCTTCCATTTCGGGGAAATACTCGATTTCCAACCCGACTTTCAATTCGATCCGGTCTTTGTATTTCTCGCCCAATCTCCTGATCGATGCGAGGTATCCGTCCAGCTCGTCCATCCGCATCCGATCCCCCGGATGGATGACGCCGGGATAGGGCGAATGGTCGCTGAACCCGACGATTTCATATCCGGCCGCGATCGCCGCCTTGACATATTGTTCATCGTCCCCGCCGGCATGTCCGCATCGGGAGGTATGGGTGTGATAGTTGAATTTCTGCATGTTTTTTCCTCGTACACTCTTATTATATACGAAAAAAGACTGAAACAATGCGTTTCAGTCCGTGCTTTCGACGAGATTCTTGATAAATATGGCTTTCTCCCGATCCCCTTGAAGATAAAGCTCGTGATCCTGTGGAACCGGTACGATTTCCTTCAAGGTACACCCGGCCAACTCGCAGGTCCGATAGGACGCCAGGTTGTCGGGATTGCAGGTGATGATCAGCTGCTTGACTCCGAAACCCCGCGCCACGTCGAAGAGGAGGATGCAGGCCTTGGCCGCCGTATGTTTCCCGCGATAGGGCACATAGACGGTATACCCGATGTTCCCGCCGATATACAGTGTTTTCGTATTACCCAGTCGTAAGTTGCAACGCCCGATGATTTTCCCGGTTTTCAGTTCCAGGATGTCATAGAGAAAAGTATTGCCCCACCCTTCGGGATCGGGGTCTTTCGAGGTACCGGACAAGATCAGTTCGATCTCCCCGTCCGTGATCCGTTTTTTACGAAACCATTTCCACATCGTCCGTTCCCCGTCGTTTTCTCTCTTTTCATTATTTCATCCACGGATGAAAATGTACACTAAAATCCGCAATCTCGAAATCAACCTTATTTCGTTGATTTTTACTTTTTCAACCTTATTTGGTTGATTCTATCGCGTAGGTGATTTCCACGAAGGGTCCGTAGTGTCGGGTTTGAATCGTCCGCATCGTCATCGGTGTCTCTGGAAACAACGGAATCCCTTTACCGATCGATTCGGGGACGATCGTCAACACCAATTCATCGATCAAGCCCGCTTCGAATAGACTGTGGGCGAGTTTCGCCCCGCCGACGATCCAAATCGTTTTTCCATCTTTTATTTTCAATTCTTCCACAAGCTTCATCGGATCTTTGACGAAAGTAACTTCCTTTCGATTCTCATGATCCCTTGAACTCACCACATAGGCTTCCAACCCTTCATACGGCCATTCTCCGACGCTCAGTTCTTCCGTGAGTTGACGATAGGTCGTATACCCCATCACCACCGTATCGACGCCCTGGATGAACTCGGGATAGCCGCTGATCGAACTGTCGTATTTGACCAGCCAATCGATGGACCCGTCGACGGAAGCGATGTATCCGTCCAGACTGGTTGCGATGTACAGGACGGTTTTTCTAGCCATTGGCCAGTGCCGCTTCAAACACCCTGCGGACATCCTCTTTACTCATCGCGCCTTCATGGAGTTTCTTTCTTCCAAGATAAAAAGTCGGGACATAGTAATAGTCGTAGGTATCGGCCAGCGCCCGCTCTTTCCCTTCGTTGATCCATTGGATCTCGATCTTTTCATATCTCTCTTCTTTCATCAGTTCTTCGATGTATGCTTTCGCCTCATGGCAATAGGGGCAGACTTTCAAATAGAACAAGGTTAACGGTTGCATCTTTTCACCTCACGTAGTAACAATAGTATACCGTCATTCCCCCTTTTTTGCATGTTTTCTGCTTGAACCTTGTCGGTTCTGCGATTTGACTTTATAATTTGCCTTGAGGTACCCCCATGAACATCGAACTCTACCAATCCCCTTCTTTCGACCCCTACGTCAATCTTGGCGTCGAGGAACTCTTGCTTGAAACCTGCCCGAAGAATACCTTGCGTTTTTACCTGTGGCAAAACGCCCACACGGTGGTCATCGGAAAAAACCAACATGCCCAAAGCGAAGTCGCGATCTCGAAACTGTTGGATGACGGAGGAAGATTGGCGCGCCGCTCTTCGGGCGGAGGCGCCGTGTACCACGATTTGGGCAACGTGAACTTCACCTTCATATTGGAGGAGAAGGACTACGACGTTCAGAAACAAATGAGCGTCATTGCCCGGGCGTTGGGGAAACTGGGATTCGACGCCCAGGTCAGCGGACGCAACGACATCGAAATCAACGGGGCGAAAGTCTCCGGGAACGCGTTTTTGAAACGCGACGGCTTCGGTCTGCATCACGGGACCATCCTGTTCAACGTGGATAAGGAAAAACTGGGGAAATACTTGACGGTCAGCGAGGCGAAGTTGAAACGCAAGAGCGTCGAGAGCGTGAAAGCCAGGATCATGAATCTGTGCGATGTAAAGCCAGTCAACTTGGAAGATGTCAAACAAGCTTGTCTCTTGGCCGTGGGGGAAGAATACGGGGAAATCACTCATCGTCTGCCTTTCCCGATGGAAGAAGCGAAAGACAAGATCGCGTTCTTTGGGAGCGAAGACTGGCTCTACGGAGCGCATTTCGATAAACAATTGAAACTTGAAACCTATCTCTCCTTCGGATCGATCCGTTGGGAATTCCAGTCCGAACACAATAAAATCATCCATAACCGGATCTATTCCGATGCCATGGATGTGAATTGGATCGAACATTTGGAGAAACAAGTGTCGGGCTTAATCCCGGATCCGCGGATCATCGCGGATGCCTTGGAATCATCGGACAAGAAAGACGCGGCCACAATCGAACTGATCGCCTGGTTGAGGGACTAGTATGACAAAGATCATCATTCTGGGAGCCGGTCCGGCAGGGACGGCTGCCGCATTGAAGGCGGCGAATGCTGGATGGGAAACCATTCTGATCGAAAAGGATAAGGTCGGCGGAACCTGTCTTCAGCGCGGATGCATCCCGACCAAAGCCTTGCTTGAAGAAGCCCATACGATCGATCTGGCACGCAGAAACCATGGATTGGCGGATGTGGACGAAACCGCGGTATATGCGCGTAAAGACAAGATCGTCGCGGACTTGACCGCGACCTTGACCCAGCAGATTTCCGCCAAGAAAATCCGTCTGATCCAAGGGGAAGCGACCTTCGTCGATGACCGTACGATCCGTGTCAACGATGAAACCCATACGGCCGATTTCCTTCTGATTGCGACCGGAAGCAAGAACCGGGTCTTCGATTTCCCGGGAAACGCGAAACTGTGGACCAGCGACGACGCGTTATTCCAACCTTTGCCTTCCAAGAAAAAGATCCTTTTGATCGGAGGCGGGGTCATCGGGATCGAGTTGGCCGCGCTGTATCATGGCCTGGGTCACGACGTGTCGATCTTCGAGAAAGAAGCGAGGATCCTACCCAACGCCCCAAAGGATTTGGTTCAAAGTCTGATGATGGACTACAAGAAAGAAAACATCCGCGTGCTCACGTCGATCGAAATCACTAAGATTACGCAAGAGCAGGATTATACCGTCGAGTTCAATCATCAAGTAGAATCGTTCGATATCGTCGTCCTCTGTGCAGGACGGATTCCCAACACCGACAGTCTCAATCTTAGCGCAACGGGAGTGGTCGTGGAGCACGGTTTGATTCAGGTGGATACCAACTACCAAACGAATGTTCCGCACATCTACAGCGTCGGCGATGCGTCCTGTCGCATCCAGTTGGCGCATGTGGCGACCCGTCAGGCGCTTCTCGCCATGGACCACATGATCCACCACACCCCCTGTCTTCCCTTCATTATCCCCAATGCGATCTATACGCCCATACAAGCCGCCTGGATCGGGATGAGCGAGGAAGAACTCAAAGTCCAAGGCATCCCCTACCGGAGTTTCAGACAACCGCTGGGAGCGCTGGCCAAACAGAAAATCAAAGGCGACGGTCGGCGCTATCTCAGTGTCAACCTCGACGAAAACAACCTGATCCTCGGTGTATCGCTTTATCTCAGCGACGCTTCCGAATTCCTTCCCTTCTTCACCTTCCTGATGGAAAACAAGATCCCTTTCACCCAAGCTACCTCCATCATCTACCCCCACCCGACGTTGAGCGAAGCGATCGGCGAACTCGCCGCGAGCATTGGCGAGAAAAGCAAGACTCTTCATTGAGTTTTCACAAGGTAGAACGTATAATGAGTACGGTAGATCGAATGAAGAATCCGGGAGAGACCATATAGGAGCCGAAGGAGCAAAGCGCAGAAACTCTCAGGCAAAAGGACCGGATTTGGACGAAACTTCGTAGAGCGAGAAATCCACCGAAGAAGCAATCCGCAAGGAGAATCTTTCAGGTACAAGGAACGAAGGCGCACATTACTTTGTGCGCTTTTTTTGCGCAAGGAGCACCATGGAAAAGAAAACACCGTTGTATGACATGCATGTGGCATTGAAAGGGAACATCGTCCCTTTCGCAGGGTATTTGCTTCCGGTCAACTATCCCGACGGGATTCTCCATGAACACCGTTTGGTGAGGACGAAAGCCGGTTTATTCGACGTGAGCCATATGGGGGAACTGATCCTTGAAGGGAAAGACGCTTTGGCGAACCTTCAGTATCTGATCACCAACGATTATCGCAGTCTGGAAATCGGATTCGTACGTTATGGCATCTTGGTGAAGGAAGACGGGACGACCGTCGACGATCTTTTAGTCTATCGTATGGCAGAAAACAAATATCTTATCGTCGTCAACGCCTCCAACATCGAAAAGGATGAAAACTGGTTCAGGGCGCATCTCTTCGGGGATGTCACGCTCACAAACCTCTCCGAAAGTATCGGGCAGGTCGCCCTTCAGGGACCCATGGCGAAGGAAGTTTTAGGCAAGATCTGCAGTGACTTACCGGAAACCTACTACAGTTTCAAAGACAAGGTCATTGTCGCAGGGATTCCCTGCCTGGTCAGCGCCACGGGCTATACGGGCGAAGCCGGGTATGAGATCTATTGCGATGCGAAGGACACCGAAGTGTTGTTCAGCGCGATCCTGGAGGCAGGCAAAGACGAAGGCGTACAAGCCTGCGGACTGGGCTGTCGCGACACCCTTCGGTTGGAAGCGGCTATGCCTTTGTACGGCCATGAACTCAGCGAAGAGATCACGCCCTTGGAAGCCGGATTGAAGATGTTCGTGAAGTTGGATAAAGAAGATTTCATCGCCAAAGAAGCGCTATCGAACGCCCCCAAACGCCGTCGGATCGGACTTGAACTGATCGATCGCGGAATCGCACGGGAACACACGCCAGTGTATGTCGAGGGCAAGGAAGTCGGATTCGTGACATCGGGGACGATGAGTCCCACCTTAGGCAAAGCGGTCGCGATGGCGATCGTCGATGCGGATGCGATCGACGCAGTGGAATTCAAATTGGATGTTCGGGGAAGGATCCTCACCGCAAAACGGATCCCGCTCCCCTTCTACAAACGTAAATAAAGGAGAAACCAAATGGAAAACACATTTTTCACCGCCTCCCACGAATGGGTCAAATTCCTGGATGACAACCATGCCGAAATCGGCATCACCGATTACGCCCAACATGCATTAGGGGATATCGTCTATGTCAATCTGCCGGAAGCCGGCGACAAGGTTGAAGAAGCGACCCGTTTCGGGGACGTCGAATCCGTCAAAGCCGTCAGCGACCTGATTTCGCCGATCAGCGGGACGGTCGTCGAAACCAACGATGTTTTAGTGAACACGCCTGAAAAACTGAATGAAGATGCGATGGGGACGTGGATCCTGAAGGTCGAAGGAAACTTCGATCGTACCGGTCTGCTTACCAAAGAACAATACGACACCCTACTGGCACAGGAACACTAACATGGCTTCCTACGTCGTCAACACCAAAGAACAACGGGAGAAGATGCTTGCGGAAGCGGGGATCAACGAGAAATCGTTCTATGCCTCGATTCCTCAAGACGTCATGCTTCAGCGTCCGCTGAACCTTCCCAAGGGAAAGAGCGAACTCGAAGTCCTTCGCCATATGAAACATCTGGCGAACCAGAACACGGTCTATGATGTCGTCTTACGCGGAGCGGGATCGGAATCCCATTTCATCCCCGCCGTCGTCCGTCAATTGAGCGGTCGCGAAGAATTCGTCACCGCCTACACACCATATCAAGCCGAATTATCGCAAGGGATCTTGCAGTCCATTTTCGAATACCAATCGTCGATCTGCGCCATCACCGGCATGGATGCCTGCAACGCTTCCGTCTATGACGGAGCGTCCGCGGTCGCCGAAGCCGTCAACATGACCAGCGACCGCAAACGGACGATCGCACTGATCCCCAAGTCAATCAACCCGGAAACCTTGGAAACGGTGAAAACCTATACCCAATGGTTACCGATCACCTTGAAAGAAGTCGAGATCAAGGACGGTATAGTCGATATTGAATCATTGAAGTCCCTTTTATCCAATGAAACCGCCTGCCTGGTCCTCCAACAACCCAATTTCTTCGGGATCCTGGAAGATGTGGAAGGCTTGGCGAAACTCGCTCATGAAGCAGGGGCGAAAGTCATCGTCTCCGCCAACCCCATGACTTTGGGCGTATTGAAATCCCAGCGTGAACAAGGTGCGGACATCGCGGTCGGCGAAGCTCAACCTTTAGGTCTTCCGATGTCTTTCGGCGGTCCGTACCTTGGCTACATGGCCACGACCACCGACATGGTCCGTCGTCTACCCGGACGCATCGTCGGACAAACCCTCGACTTGGATGGCAAACGTGCCTTCGTACTGACTCTTCAAGCCCGTGAACAACATATCCGACGTGAAAAAGCCTCCAGTTCGATCTGCAGTAACCAGGCGCATTGCGCTCTGACCGCCGGCATGTATCTGGCCGCCATGGGTCCACAAGGACTGAAAGACGTCGCGACGCATTGCACCTCCAAAGCCCATTATCTCTTCAAGCAATTGTCCACCCTCGGATTCAAACTCCGCTATGATTCCTCTTTCTTCCATGAGTTCGTCACCGACGGACCCCTTCCTTCAATTAAGGTCGAAGAAGTCCTCTCGAACCATGGCATCCTCTCCGGTCTTCCTTTGGATGACACCGGCATCCTCTGGTGCGTTACCGAAACCAGCACGAAAGACGACCTGGATCGTGTCGTATCCATCCTGAAGGAGGTGCTCGCATGAGTAAGCTGATTTTCGAACTCAGCAGTGTCGGTCGACGCTGTTCGGAACTTCCTCCCCTCGACGTGGAACTCGTTGAAATCGACGAAGCGCTGACCCGTCAAACCGCCCCTTCCATCCCGGAAGTCGCGGAAGTCGATCTCGTCCGTCATTACATGGAACTCTCACGTCAAGCCTTCGGCGTCGACAACGGGTTCTATCCGTTGGGTTCCTGCACCATGAAATACAATCCCAAAATCAACGAAGAAACCTCTTCCTTGGCGGGATTCGCCCACATCCATCCCCTACAACCCGAATCCACCGTTTCCGGTGCACTCCAATCGATGGAAGAACTCTCCTCCGCATTGTGTGAAGTCACCGGGATGGATGCGTTCACCCTTCAACCTTCCGCCGGCGCCCACGGGGAATTCACGGGACTTTTGTTGATCCATGCCTACCACCAACACCGCAACGATCTCAAACGTACGAAGGTATTGGTTCCCGATTCGGCCCACGGCACCAACCCCGCATCCGCCGCGATGGCGGGTTACTCCGTCATCTCCGTCCCATCGAATGATAAAGGCGGCGTCGACGTGGAAGCATTGAAATCCGTCCTCAACGACGAAGTAGCCGCGTTGATGCTGACAAACCCCAACACCCTAGGACTCTTCGATCCAAACATCCTGGAAATCAGTCGTCTCGTCCATGAAGCCGGAGGCTTGGTCTACTATGACGGCGCGAATCTCAACGCCATCATGGGCATCGCCCGTCCCGGAGACATGGGATTCGACGTCGTCCATCTCAACCTCCACAAAACCTTCTCCACCCCTCACGGTGGAGGCGGACCGGGTAGCGGACCGGTCGGCGTCAAGTCTTGCCTCATCCCCTTCCTTCCCAAAGGAACCCTTCATCCCACAGAAAAGAAACTCACCGTTTCCAGCGAGTTCCCCATCGGCCGGATGCGCTCGTTCTATGGCAACTTCCTCACCAACATCCGTGCACTTACCTATATTTTAAGTCTCGGCGCTGAAGGCCTCAAAGAAGCCAGTGAGAACGCCGTTCTCAACGCCAACTACATGATGGCCAAACTCAGCGATCTCTATCCTGTCGCCTACGTAAGCCCCTGTATGCATGAATTCGTGGTCAGTTGCCAGAAACTCAAAGACGAAACCGGCATTACCGCCAAAGACGTCTCCAAAGCCCTTCTGGATTACGGCATCCATCCCCCGACCATGTATTTCCCCAACATCGTCCATGAAGCCCTCATGATCGAACCCACGGAAACCGAAAGCAAAGAAACACTGGACAGAGCGATCGAAGTCCTACGCGAAATCCACGCTCTTGCCTACACAAATCCCCAAGTCCTCCTCGACGCCCCCACGACGATGCCGATCAAGCGTGTCGACGATGTCTTGGCAGCACGTCATCCGATTCTCAAATACATCCCAGAATGAGCGCGTTAGCGCTCTTCTTTACATCCGTGTCAAAATGCATTATTGTATGTTTATGAAAGGGGAAATTTCATGAAACACGAAAAGCATAAGTCTTCGTTTGGAATGGATGCGAATCTCGCCGTCTTGCTGGTCTGGTGGGGAGGAACCATCATCGGGTTTATCAAGCCGATCGCCTTCTTATCCTTCGCGGTACCCTTCATTTTCTACTTCTTAGAGAAAGACAGCCAACTCGTCAAACAACATGCATTGCAAGCCATCGGACTTTTCCTGATTATGCTGGGTATTTCGATCCTAATGTGGATCATTCCGTTCTTACTGCTATTGTATTGGGTCCCCGCCATCATCTCCCTTGTATTCTCCATTCTTGCATCTCTGAAGGGCTACAATTATGAAGAGTATGAAGTGCCGATGATTCAGCCCTTGGTTCAATCAGTCAAGAAAATCCTCGGCAGTTAATCAGTCATTCTCTAAACTTACCTCATGACGAGGTAAGTTTTTTTAATGATCCTGACCGATGAACTCGTTGATTCATCATTCATTTTCTTTTAGCGACTTTCAATTCGCCCTACATTTCTTTATAATGGAAAAGAGTTTGAAAGGGGATTTTCATGGACACTTACTTCGCCGTTCTTTCGTTCATCTTCGGATGCCTCATCGGGTCCTTTCTTAACGTATGCATTTATCGGATTCCCAAACACGAATCCATCGTCCACGGCTCCTCCCATTGCCCTTCCTGTATGACACCGATCAAGCCCTATGACTTGATGCCGATATTGAGTTATTTCTTTCTGGGAGGAAAATGCAGATCCTGCGGCAATAGGATCTCCATGCGTTATCCTTTGATAGAATTCTTGACTGGCGTTCTCTTCCTTGGTGTCTACTTGGTCTTTAAAATGACACCCTATACCCTTATCGGGTTCGCCTTCACCGCCATCTTGATCGTCATCGCGTTGATTGACTATGACACGATGGAAATTTACGATCGATTCCATATCATGATCATCGTCTTGGCCATTCTTGTCATCGCACTCGATATAGACCATGTCTTCGATCATTTACTTGGCGGTCTCGTCATCAGTATCCCACTCTTCCTCATCGCGTATTTCACCCAGGGAATGGGTGGCGGTGATGTCAAACTTGTAGGGGTTTGCGGATTCTACCTTGGTGTGATCCCCGTCTTTATCGGCACGATGGTCGGAATTCTTTCCGGCGGCATCTTCGGAGCCTACCTTCTGTTAGCGAAAAAGAAAAACGGGAAGTCGATGATCCCGTTTGGTCCGTTTCTTTGTTTTGGGATGTACATCGGAATGCTTTTCGGCAATCAGATTTTCCAATGGTACATCGGTCTGTTTTTCTAATCACTTCAGTTTAAAGACGAATATCGTTTCGATTTGATGTCCATCGTTCATTGGTTCACCCTGTCTTTGAACAATGATCCTAGACTTGGTAAACGTCTGTCCGCTTTGATTCAATTCGAAGACCATTTCGATGTCAAACCCTTCTCTTTGTTTACTAAGACGAACCGTTTCTTCGAGATACTCGATTGAATATTCTTGATCCAGCACCTCCAACGTCTTCACCAATGTATTCATCGTACTCAACGAGTAGACATGATCAAACTCATCCTCGGCGATGTTTACTTCGGTGAGATCGGTATCCCCGAAGTTAAACCAATGACGAAATTCGACGACACTTGGTATAACGGATAACCCAATGACACTGACGACTAGCATGCATAACACGATTTCTTGGGGTTTCAATTGTTTCATATTTTTTCCCTTCAAGCAGAGTAAGATATCATTTATTCATACTTCTTTACTTAATCTCATGTTACCATCCGATGTTTTGAATGAAAAGAACTTTCTAGACAACAAAGGATTGCGGTTACCCCGCAATCCTTTGTCTCTTAGTTAGTCGGCAAGTACTTCTCACTCAAATACTGATAAATCGCAGTTGCTTCAGTCGAGTTCGACGCATGGGCTGTCCCATACATCAATACTTCCCCAATCGTAAGATTGCTATTGAAATTGATCTTAAACTCGGATAATTGCATCGTCGCTGACGTCGAAGTATAATCGAATGTTCCGATAACAGTATTGTTGACTTCAATGGATAAATGATTTCGCCAAATGTTTAATTTGAAAATCCTCCAATTCGAATCACGGTAATCAAGACTAGTGCCAACGACCGACTTCGTGTTCGCTGTCGTCATAGAACCTAAATATCTCGTCAACACAAGTTGATCTTCATCGTCGGTCATTAGGAGCCATTTGTTTCCACTGGTTGCCGCCGATGCCCGGGATTGGAAAATCGTAAATGAAGACGGAAGTGCATCATCAAACTTTGCCACAAAATAGACTGTCATGTCATTGAATGAACCGATTGTCGGAGAAGTTCCTTGTTTTAAATTGAAACCCGACCCTGAAGCATTCCCCAACACTCCTTGGATGTCTCGAAGATTTGTTTCGGTTCCAAGTGTTAATTGATGTAGAATCGGTTGTGCACTCATCGTTGTTTGAACCAACGGTGAATTCTGTGAACTCAAATCATTCCACTTCGTAATGAAATTTGTAACGATACTTCCATTTGTAACCGTACGTACTTGACTTGTATCATCCTTATCAATGTAGTTTGCATCCAAATGAAGAACTAAATTCGTATTCAATGGCATTTTAGATATATATACCGCATTACTCTCAACGGATGTGCCCATTTTCCCTTTTTCACCAACCGGCGTAACAACAAGCTTCAAGAATCTGCCTGCGTAGCTACTTGGAACGGTTGGAATCAACCGCGACACGTGGTCGGGAATGATCTCATAATCATCAGGAAAAGTCGGTGGAGCACTCGCAACATAGAACCCTGGATTGGATATATACCAGTAATAAAGATACCGAATAAGTATCCCAGGATTATCCACTTCCAGCTCCTCACCCAAATCGACAGAGAGATCGGACATTCCGATATTTGGATACTCAACCTCGTCTGAACCGGAAAAAACGGCGATCGTAACACCGCCTGTAATGCTCGGTGTTTGCAATAATGGAGGCCTTGATTGCGCAAGAATCGTCTCGAGCGATGAACTCGCCGTAATATCTTGCGTGAGTTTGTATACCACGACATTCCTTTCACTGGTTCCCGAAAACAATGAAACCGTACTACTTGTCAATCCTGTAGGCGTCACATTGTTTTCTAGATCACGCTTCACATCCGCGATCTGATCTTCAATCTGCTGTTGCGCAAAAAACGCGTTCTCCGTCACTTCGGTTGAGCGATAGGTGTTTATGAATACAGTTGAAAACATCCCTAAAAAACCGACGCTTATTAAAGCGAAAATCGCTAGCGATAAAATAATCTCTATGAGAGTAAATCCCTTTTTCTTTGAATTTTTCATAAATTCCACTTCATTCTGCCGTCTCAGAAAGTTTTGGTCCTAAGAAGTGCCATAAGTCGTTTGTAATCGACATTTGGATTTCCGTAAACGATAACCCTAATTGATCCGCATCTGTCGCATAGAATACTCGTTGATCAGGAGTATTCGTTGATCCCGCTATAAATACGATCTCTGACTCTGAAACATCGGTAGCAAACGAAACGAGGTAATTGGTTACGAAATCCGGATCTGTCAAATAACCTCCAGTCAAAGCAACGTAGGCATTCGCTTGGGAAACACTACTTACATAACCCGGGGTACAACTCGTGCTTTGTGAAGTAAACGTACAATTCTCGATCGTCCCATTATCTTCATAAAAGAATTGGTCCCATGTGGTTTGGTTCTTATATCTAGTACAATTTCCATACTTATCCCATTTGGTGCATACTTGTGTAGTCGTTTTGGTATTGTACATCGATGAATGGTTTGACTCACCATCCACTAGAATGATCGTATAGTTCTTGATGATCGTATCTTCCGTAACGGCAGCCAAATCCGCGGTCTGCTTTGTTAATAACTGATAATATCCACGTCTTAATCCATCGCCGGTATTCGTATTTCCATTTGCAGAAAGATTGCCAATTTTAGTCAGAAGCGTGTTTCTCTCGGATGAGTTCTTCACATCATAGAATATCGAAGGAGTTTTTGCATACGTCGAGAATGTAACCAACGACATATTAATTGAAACATCATCATTCGTATTCTGCGCAAAACGTTCAACGATCATTTCACTTTGAGTCCTCAATACACTGATACGTGAAGGATTGCTTGAACTGATATCGTCATTTGGATCCGTCAACCCCCACCCCATGCTTCCCGAAACATCAAGGATCATGGCGATATTCACGATAAGATTATAATTCTCGTAGGAGTACTGTTCTTGGCGATAGGCCAAGGCTGTCGCAGGGTTTGTTTCAGTTCCATAATTGACAACCTGCAATGAGTTAAGCGCCTCATATCCACTCTTGATGTCATAACGCTTTACGGCACCATCGGAGTTGAACGATTCAAAGTATAAGTGAAGCGTATTGTCCTTCGCCATGTTGTTGGTCTTCTCAAAACCAATATTAAACGTAACTCCATCATACGGACCTACCAACACTTCTTCGACATGGTCCTCAAGATCGGCGTCCCATTCATAATTAATAATCATTGTATGATCTTCATTTAATCCAATATAACTCCATTCATCATCCATATACGTAACGTCCGGAACGGCGAACAATGCTCTAGAATATCGAACTAAACTGTTCGTCTTCTCCATCGCAATTCGTACATCTGATTGCACCGTATAGTCTTCAGCAGTCATTGTATAAACATCGAAGCCAAAGAAAAGTAAACTAAAAATCGTCGTAATGACCATCCCGATTATCGCGATGACTACGATCAGTTCTACTAGCGTAAAGCCTCGTTTATTGTTTTTCAAATTCCCAATCCTCCTTTTCTACTCCCATTGTTGGACTTCAGGATATTCAACTCTAAATTTCATTATGATGACTTTTGAAACTGCCGAACCTTCGAGCACTCCGGTAGAAGTAATCATCACCCAACGTTCATCATTTTCCACAAATCCACTTACAACAATGTCAGCGTGACCATTGTCCAACTCGATTGAGTCGGTTAACGGATCAACCGGATATTCACTAATGGCTTTATCGAAATAATTGGTAAGCAAAGACCGATTACTCTGCATTAATGCACCGATTGTCACCTCGACTCCAGAAATCGCGATATAGTGTGCACGGATCGAATCTTGCTGCTGTTTTGCCTGTACCATATTACTTGTAAAGAGAGTAAAAATCGCGACAGAGAGAATACTCATGACCATCAAAACCAAAATGACAAAAATCAAGCTGACGCCTTTGTTGTTCATGGTATTTCTAAATCTCCGCATACTCATCACCCCTTATTATCATAAATGGGTAGATTAACCCATTTGAATTATACACCTACGATTCGCAATATGCAACATATCCACCTATGTCCATATTTTTGCTCTTTTTAGAGAAGCATGCACCTAGAGAATAACAGAAATATTGGCATTTCATCGATTTGTGGTTTGTCTATTACACTACTCTGCGTCAAGTCTTCCCAAATGCGACGATCATCATCGATCGGTTCCATCTTGTGCATCAAGCGATTTGGAATCTGGAGAAAGTCTGGAAACGAATCCAGAAGAATTTACCTGACAGTCTCAGAGTCTACTTCAAGAAGAGTCGTTCTGTTCTTCTCAAACGGGCAAACCATCTGCGGGTCACAGACACAATCAATGAGGTAAGACAACGCGATCGCATGCTTGAATACATTCCGCATCTAAAGAAAGCTTACGAACTCAAGGAAGAACTCCTCTAGATGGTTCAAGACACCCATGACCTTGAAACCGCGCGCCAACAGTTGGATGAGTGGATCAAGAAAGCTGATGCTTCTGGAATTCCGGAATTCAAAACCGCGACACGTGCGTATCGCAATTGGAAGAAACCCATCCTTAACGCGTTTGTCTATCCTTATTCGAATGGCATCACAGAGGGCTGTAATAATAAAATCAAAATCATCAAACGTAACACCTTCGGACTCCGCAACTTCGAACGCTTCAGAACCCACATCCTTCTTGCTTTCCAATCATAACTACCGGCTTAGCCGGTAGTTTGCCTTCGCCCTATAAGGGCTTGTTGCTGCCGTCCCCTCCGGGACGCCGAGGGCCTGACAGCCGCAGCGTTTCCTCAGCTGGCACCTTACGGTGCCTTTTCTACTGCTTTA